>JACQES010000139.1 GCA_016200495.1 Gemmatimonadota bacterium | reverse complement strand
CCCATGTCGAGAACGCCGATTCTCCGCGCCACGTCGGCAGCGCCTTGAAGATCTGGATCCAGACCTCCTGGGCGACGTCCGCCGCGGCATCCGGATCGTTCACCAGCCGGCGCACCACGGCGTCCACGTACGGCGAGTACCGCGTCCACAAGGAACGCAGCGCTCGCTCATCCCCTTGGATGGCGCGTTGTACGGTGAGCTGGTCGTCAGTCATGCGGATCCATAGCCTTGGTCACTCGGCGTGGCGCGAAGGTTGCACGAACTGGCTGCGGGAGGCCACTCCCCGCCCGCGCGCCACCTCCGGCGCGCCCGCGACACCCTACGTTGCCCCTCGCCCCCGGATTCGTCCTCGAAATGAGGCATCCGGACCCCTGTCAGGAATCCGGTATGTCGTTGTCTGCTGGAACTTTGCGCTCCACGCGCCCATACTCAGGGTAGATGATCACGCTCCTTCCCCTCCTCGCCTCGGCGGCGCTGGCCGCTGGCGGTCGCTCCACGCTCGCCCTCGGGGCGCGCGCGGTGGCCGACGGGCACCTGTCGCGCGCGGTCGCGTCGGCGCCCGCGGGAGGCCTGCCCGAGCGCGCCCCCAAGGCGGTCGGGATGTCGGCGTCGCGGCTCGCCGCGATCGATCGCGTGATCAAGAAGGGGATGAAGGCCGGCGGCTTCCCCGGCGCGGCCGTCGTCATCGGCCGCCGCGGCGCCGCCGTGCTGCGGCGCGGCTACGGCAAGCTCGGCTGGAACACGACCGACGACGACGTGGATGCCGATCGCACCATCTACGACCTCGCCTCGCTCACCAAGGTCGTCGGCACCACCACCGCGCTCATGATCCTGTTCGACGAGGGCAAGCTCGGCCTCGACGACCCGGTCTCCAAGTACATCCCCGCGTTCACGGGGGGCGACAAGAACCTGGTCACCGTGCGCATGCTCCTCGAGCATCGCTCCGGGCTCCCCGCCGGCCGCGACCTCTGGCGCATCGCCAACACGCCGGGCGACGCCAAGTTCGCCGTCATCACCACCGATCTCGTCTGCAAGCCGGGCGACTGCTACATCTACTCCGACCTGGGCGCCGACCTCATGGGGTGGGTGGCCGAGGCCGCCGCCGGTGAGCCGATCGACCAGTTCCTGCGCGCGCGCGTCTTCGAGCCGCTCGGGATGACGAGCACCATGTACCGCCCCGACGCGTCGTACACGAAGCGCGTCGCCCCCACCGAGGTCACCCCACCGCGCGGCTATCCGCTCCGCGGCGAGGTCCACGACGAGAACGCCTTCGCCCTGGGCGGCATCGCGGGGCACGCGGGGCTCTTCGCCACCGCGAGCGACGTGAGCGTCTTCGCGCAGATGATGCTCAACAACGGCGTGTACGAGGGGACGCGCATCATCGCCGACAGCACGGTGCGCCTCTTCACGCGCCGCGCGGCGGGCACGCGCGCGCTGGGCTGGGACACCTGCGCCACCGAGCACGGCGGCTGCGGCCAGTTCTTCAGCGAGCGCAGCTACGGCCACACCGGCTACACGGGCACGAGCCTCTGGATCGATCCCGATCGCGAGCTGTTCGTCGTGCTGCTCACCAACCGCGTGCACGCGGCCCGCGCGCGCCGCCCGGCCCTCGTCATCGCCGACGTCCGTGCCGACCTGGCCGACGCCGCGAGCGTCAGCGTCGTGGACGATCCGCTCAACTTCGTCACGCGCCCGGTCAGCTACCGCGCCGACACGGAGTACCGGAAATGGAACCGCCCGATGCCGAAGCCGCGTCGCGGCCGCGGGGCCCGCAAGGGCAAGGGCGCGAAGGCGGGCGCGAGCGCCCACGCGAGCAAGGGCGGCCCGAAGTCCAAGGGCAAGCCCGCCGCCAAGCCGAAGCCGGGGCCCAAGAAGAAGCACAAGTAGGCCCCGCAGGGTCCGGCTCCGCCCTTCGCCACATCACGCAAGTCACCACGCGAGCGCCACTTGGCCCTTGCGCCGTGGATTCGCACACGTTTTCGTGTTAGAATTCGCGCGTGACTGGTCCCGACCTCACCGCCACCGCCGGACTCCCAGCCGATCCCTCGGCCCCGGCTGACGCCACCGCGACGGCGCCGGCCACCGCGAGCGCCCCGGGCGCCGTCACCGAGGACCTGGTCAAGCTCGCGCTGCGCCGCGTGAAGGACCCCGAGCTCAACCTCAACATCGTGGATCTCGGGTTGATCTACGCGATCAACGTCGAGGGCTCGGTCGTCAACATCGACATGTCGCTCACCTCGCCCGGCTGCCCGTCGGGCCCGGAGATCATGACCGAGGCGGAGAAGGAAGTCCGCGCGGTCGAGGGGGTCAGCGACGTGAAGATGAACCTCGTGTGGAGCCCCTTCTGGAGCCCCGAGCGGATCGAGCCGCGGGTGCGGGCGTACCTCGGGTTCTAGCGTCGGCGCACGACGCGGCGCCTCGTGGCGCGGCGCACGTCGAGTCGGGCCGCGCTACCCCTTCTTCTTCGCCACGCTCGACGACCGCGTCCAGAACAGCACCGTCCCGCACGACGAGTTCATCTTCCGGAACTCGCTCGGCGTCTCGGCTTGCGTGTAGAGCTCCACCGCCTCGAAGTCCGCGGCCCGCAGCGTGCGCGCGAGCTCCATCTGGTCGTACTCGATCCCGTCCACGAACGTCGCGATGAAGCACTGCACGCCGCCCTGCTGGAACGAGCGGCCGCCGCGGTCCGCGACGATCCGCATCTCGTTCGACCCGCCCGCCGTCGCGTCCACGATCCGGATCCCCTGGATCCCCGCCAACACGTCGAACGCCGTCACCGCCCCGCGCTTCTCGATTTCCGCCCGGTCGAGGAAGTGCCCCTTGAGCCGCGCACGCCGCGTGCTGAAGCCGCGCGTGAAGTCCACCGAGTTGCCCGAGTCGGCCCGCACCTCGACGCCGCCCAGCGTCGCGATGTGGCGCTCCGTGCGCACCACCATCTCCGCCGTGTCGCCCGCCTTGAGCGAGAACGGCGACGAGCGCGCCGGCTTGAGCCCGATCCGCCGCACGTCGAGCACGTAATTGCCCGGCGATGGGGCGACGACCAGGAAGTCCCCGATCGAGTCCGTCATCGTCGACGCCTTCACGCCGATCAACCACCCTGACGAGTCGGCGAAGAGCCGCACCTCGACGCCGCGCGCCGGTCCCTCCCCCGCGGCGATCACCTTGCCCCGCAGCGCCTGCGCGCCGGCCAGCCGCGCATCCAGCACGGCAACGGCGACCATCAGGGCGGCAAGGGTCCGGCGCATCGGCCTACGCTGGGGTCATGGACGCGAGACGCGCAATGGTAAACGCCTCAATGCCCGCCGATTGTCCCGCGATGCGCGCGGCCAGGTGCCGCCCCACGAGCGGCCCGAGCTTGTAGCCGTGCCCCGATCCGCCCCCCGCGATCCACGCATTCTCAGCCGCCGGATGCCGGTCGAGGATCAGGTGCCCGTCGGGCGAGTTCTCGTAGACGCAGGTGCGCGCCTCGGCCACCGGCGCGTGCGCCAGCGCGGGGATGCGCGCGGCAATCTCCGCCCGCGCCCAGGCGAGCGCGCGTGCACTCGGCGCGCGGCTCGCGCGCGTCGGATCGATTCGGGGACCCCGCACGTCGTCTCCTACCTTCATCCCCCGCCCTTCGTTCCCCGGGATCCCGAAGCTCAGGCCGGTGGCCGTCGAGTGCAGCCACACGGGGCACCGCTCCGGCTCGAACTGCGGGTCGCCGGCGGGGGTGCCGAAGTAGAACACCTCCTGCCGCGTGGGGAGCACGGCGTTGCCGATCAGCCGGGGAAACATCCGTCCCAGCCAGGGCCCGCAGGCGAACACGAACTGGTCCGCCTCGAGCGTCGTGCCGTCCTGCGTGCGCACCGCCGCCATCCGGCCGCGCGCCACGCGTCCCGGCGTCACCTGCGCCTGCACCACCTGCCCGCCCTCGCGCACGAACTGCCCCGCCACCACCTGGCAGCCGAGCCGCGCGCGCAGGAAGCCGGCGCCATGCTCGAAGTACGCGTTGCGCACGTCGTCCACGCTGAATTGCGGAAAGCGACGCCGCACTTCGTCGGGGGTCAGCACCTCGAGCGTGCGCCCCACCTCGGCCAGGAGCGGCGTCGCCGCGCGCGCGTACGCGTCGTCGTCGTGCGCGTACATCCACAGGGCGCCGCAGGCGGTGAGCAGCGTGCGCCCCGTCAGCGCCTCGAGCGCGCGCCACTCGCCGAACGCGGCGTCGGTCCACTGCGTGTACGTGCGGCTCGGCCCGTAGGTCGCGCGGATCACGCGCGTCTCGTCGCCGCTCGATGAGCGCGCATGCCCCGCGCCCCACGCATCCACGAGCGTCACCTGCGCGCCCGCGCGGAGCAGCCAGAGCGCGGTCCACCCGCCGAACGCCCCCGCGCCCACCACCGTGATGCGCGCGCCGCGCAGCGCATCGGTCGCGAGCGCCGGCGGGCGCGTGTCGCCCACGCCTTCGGGCGTTCCGGCGTGCTCGAAGGCGCTCATCGCTCGTGCCTCAGCCGTCCTTGTATGGCGAGTCGCTCGGGGGACGCGACGGGCTGGTGACGCGCGCGGCGGAGCTCGCCGCCGACGCCTTGGGCGATCCGTCACCGCCCGCGGCCGGCGTCGTCGCGCCCGCAGCCGGCGTCGTCGCGCGCGCGGCCGGCGCCTTGTCGCCGGCGGCGCGCGGCGCGAACTCGGCGAGCGCCTTGATGAACTCGGCCCCCATCTCCTCGGCCTGCCAGCGACGCAGCTCCTTCACTTCGGCCAGCTCCTCGCGCGTGCGCGGCACGCGGCGCGCCACGGCCTCGAGGCGGTCGCGCGCGCACAGCACGCCGGTGTCGAGCTCGAGGCGCTTGGCCGCCTCGTCGCGCACCGTCTTGAGCTTCGCCACCTTGGCGTCGAAGTCGGGATCCTTGTCCCACTTGGCCGCCTTCGGGAAGCGCGGCAGGTCGGCCTCGGCCACCGCATCACCCGCGGCGATCGCGGCCAGGATCTCCGCGTGCTGGCGCTCGAGCATGCCGCGCGGCATCCCCTTGATCGCCGCCAACTGCTCGCGCGTCGTCGCGCCGGCGCGCGCGGCCTCGAACAGCACCTCGTTGGCCATCACGCGGAAGGTCGAGCGGTCGAGCTGCTTCGCGATCCCGTCGCGCCACGCGACGAGCTCCTTGAGCCGCGCGAGCTCGCGACGCGTGAGGTCGCGCGCCCCCTTCATCTTGAGGAAGGCCGAGCCCGGATCTTCCGGCTCCCACCGCGTCCCCTCGAGCCGCTGGAACTCCTCGGCCGCCCACGCCCAGCGGCCCTTCCGCTCGAGCTCGTTGCGCAGGAGGTCGCGCAATTCGAGCAGGTGGCGCGTGTCCTGCGCCGCGTAGTCGAGCATGTCGGCCGTGAGCGGGCGCATGCTCCAGTCGGCGCGCTGGTGCTTCTTGTCGAGCTTGAGCCCGAAGTAGCGCTCGAGCAGCGCCGCGAGCCCGAACGCCGTGAGCCCGAGCAGCTGCGCCGCGATGCGCGTGTCGAAGATGTTGGTGACGCGCCAGCCGTAGTCCTGGTGCAGCAGGCGCAGGTCGTAGTCGGCGTCGTGGAACACGACCTCGACCTTCGGATCCTCGAGCAGCGCGCCGAGCTTGGCGGGCGTGCCGATGGGGAGCGGATCGATGATCGCGCTCCGCGTGTCGACCGACAGCTGCAGCAGGTAGATCCGGTCGAGGTACTTGTGGAAGCTCGCCCCTTCCGTGTCGAGCGCGATCGCCCGCGTACCGGCGATGGCGTCGAGGAACACCTCGACGTCCTGCGCCGTGTCGAGATAGTCCAGCGGATGGGCGTGGCCGGGGCGATTCACGTGGACGAATCTAGTGCCGGGATGGCCCCTCGCCTCCCCCATGCTTTGGGGGTGTGCCCGGTGGTCTCCGTCCACCAACATTCGATCATGTCCACCGCCCGCACCGCCCTCGCCCTGTCCGATTCCGGCCATGGGCTCCCGATCGCCTTCCTTCACGGCTACCTGCTCGACCGGACCTTCTGGAGTCCGCTCGCGGAGGTCCTCGGGCCGGGCATGCGCTCCATCGTCCCGGACTTGCCGGGCTTTGGCGAGAGCCCCGTGCTGCCGGGGGTCACGACCCTCGATGCGATGGCCGACCGCGTCGTGCAGTGCCTCGACGCCCTCAAGGTCGAGCGCGCCGCGATCGTCGGCCTCTCCATGGGCGGCTACGTCGCGCTCGCCCTCTGGCGTCGCCACCCCACGCGCGTGCGCGCGCTGGTGCTGGCCGACACGCGGGCCGTCGGCGACACCCTCGAGGGGCGCACCCGGCGCGACCAGATGATCTCGATGGCCGAGCGCGACGGGGCCGAGGGGGCCATGCGCGCGATGATGCCGAACATCCTCGGCGCCACCACGCGGGCGTCGCGGCCCAAGGTGGTCGCGGCCGCGCGCGCGATGATGCTGCGCCAGCCGGTGAACGGCATCGTCGCGGCGCTGCGCATGATGCGCGATCGCCCCGACCAGACGCCCGTGCTCGCCACCCTGACGGTGCCGACGCTCTGCCTCGTGGGCGAGGAGGACGCCATCACGACTCCCACCGAAATGACCGCGATGACGGCGGCGATTTCCGGCGGGCGCCTGGTGCACATCCCGGCGTCGGGGCACCTCGCGCCGTTCGAGACGCCGGAGGCCGTGGCCGACGAGCTGCGACCGTTCCTCGGCGGATTGGGCTGAGCGCGGCGCGCGGTCCCGGGGCGTTCTCGAGCGACGGCCTGATCGCGCCCGGGCCGCGCGACGCGCGCTCAGTCCTGCGCGAGCAGGTAGTCGGCGATCTCGTGGAGCGTGGTGCCGACCAGCTCGGCGTCGCTCGACCCTGACGACCGCACGATGTCGGCGCGGATGGCGCGCATGCCCATCCCGATCGCGCCCACGATGTCGGTACGCTCGATGTCGCCCACGTGGAGCGCCTCGGCCGGCGGCACCGCGAGCGCGGTGAGCGCGGCGCGGAAGATCTCGGGGCGCGGCTTGGCCCAGCCGATGTCGGCCGAATAGACGGTGGCGACAAAGAGCCGGCGGATGTTGCGGAGGTCGAGCACGCGGTCCTGCGCGCGGCCGCTCGCGATCCCGGTGTCGCTCACGATCGCGAGGCGGAACCGCACGGCGAGCCGCTCGAGGACGTCCGCCGCGCCGGGCAGCAGCTCGGGCGGGTGCACCATCAGCGCCTCGTCGATCGCCTGCGCGGCGCGCTTCACGCGCGGGTCGTCGTGCGGAAGTCCGATGTCGCGCTTGGCGAGGAGGTGCGTGACCGCTTCCTCGGTCGTGTAGCCGCGATGCTCGTCGCGCCACCAGCGGTCCAGGTCGCGGGCCACCTCGCGGTGGAGCGCCGCCACCTCGTCCTCGGTGGCGGGATGGCCGAGGTCGTGGAGCAGCTCGCGGAAGGCGGCGCGGCGCATCTGCGTGCGCTCGCGCTCGACGGTCCCCTCGACGAGGGTGTCCCAGTAGTCGAAGGTGACGGCGCGCAGCGGGGCGGTCATGCGCGCACGTCCCGTGCGGTGGGGCCGGCGTTCCCCGGATGATCGTCGGCGGGGAACGCCACGGTCCGGCTCAGCGCGTGGGGCGCTTGGGCGGGTTCTCGCTCTTGAACACGGCGCGGTTGATCTGGATGTACTCCTTCTGCGCCGTCGGCACGTCTTCCTCGGGGAAGATGGCCGTCACGGGGCACTCGGGCTCGCAGGCGCCGCAGTCGATGCACTCGTCCGGGTGGATGTAGAGCATCTCCGGGCCTTCGTAGATGCAGTCCACCGGGCACACGTCCACGCACGACTTGTCCTTGGTATTCTTGCAGGCTTCCGTGATGACGTAGGGCATGGAACGCGTGAGTCGGAAGAGATCGGAGGGGCCGCGCCGCGGCGGCCCGAGAGCCGAGGAAGATAGCCCGGCCTGACGGGGGGGTGAACCCCGCGCCCCGCGTCAGTTCGACGAGGTCAGGCTGATGCTGAAGATGAGGATCGAGTTGCCCGGAATCCCCGCGCGGGGCGTGGCTCCGTAGCCGATCTTGGGCGGCACGATGATGACGCGCTTGCCCCCGACGCGCATCCCGACCACCCCTTCGTCGAACCCCTTGATCACGGTGCCCGCGCCCACCGTGAAGGAGAGCACCGGGGCCCCCGTCGCCGTGTCCTGGTCGAAGATCGTGCCGTCGATCAGGCGACCCACGTAGCGGAGCGAGATCGTCTTGCCGGTCGCCACCACGTTGCCGCCGCCGACGACCGAGTCCTTGGTGAAGGCGCCGTTGGTCGTAACCGCGTACTGGGTGATGTCGATGTGCAGCGACGAGTCGTACTGCGCCGTCAGCGGATCGGTCTGCGCGGCCTGGTTGCCGGCGGCGGGATTCTCACAGGCGACGAGGATCGCCGAGGCGGCCCCGATGGCGATGGCGGCGACCCGGAGGCGCAGGCTGGAGCGGGAGGTGATGGACATGCGGCAGGTAAGCTAACGGGGCCGGGCCCTTGGCGTTGCGCCCGGCCGGGCGTCCCGGTGCGGGACCGCCCTGCTACCCCGGTCCCGGGGGGTCCCGTTCCCACCCCCTTGCGTGTCCCGACCAGCATATTTATGCTTCTGTCGTGCATAATCTCGCGCTCGCAACCCCCACCGCCATCGTCCCGGCACGCGCCCCCTGGCGCCGCCGGCCGCCGACGCTCGCGCTGTTCGACGCGCAGTATCCGATGGTGCGCGCCGCGCACGCCTCGGACGTCGAGCAGATCGTGGACCTGGTGGGCACCTTCGCGCCCGCGGGGCTGATGCTGCCGCGCTCGGCCGCGCAGGTCGCGCGCGAGCTCGACCACTACGTGGTGGCGGCCGATGCGATGGGCCACGTGCTCGCCTGCGCCTCGCTCACCGAGTATTCGCCCTCGCTCGCCGAGGTCGCGTCGGTGGCCGTCGCGCCGTCGCAGCACGGCAAGGGGCTCGGCTCGCTCGTCGTGCAGGGGGTCGAGGCCGTGGCCGCCACGCGGCAGTACCAGGAGCTGTTCGCGCTCTCGCTGCAGGACGGCTTCTTCGGCGCGCTCGGCTACGAGCTGGCCGACGTGAACGCCTACCCCGAGAAGCTCGCCCAGTGGGCGCGGCTCAAGCGTGAAGGGGTGGACGTGCTGCCCAAGCGCTGCTTCCGGAAGGTGCTCGCGTAGGCGAGCCCGACCTGGCACGACCCACGGCCGCCTGCACGGGCGGCCGTTTGCGTTGTGTACCCGCGATGGGTGCGCGCGCCCGCGAAGGCCGGCCGCCGGCACGCGCGGCGGCATCCTCGTGTCGGCCCGCGCCGGGACCCGACGTCGCCGGATCGCGCGCGTAGATTCTCGCCATGCACCTGCACGTCAACGGCCGCGCGCGCGAGGTCCACGCCCCCGGCCACGCCTCGCTGCTCACCGTGCTGCGCGAGCAGCTCGCGCTCACCGGCACCAAGGAAGGGTGCGGCCACGGGGAGTGCGGTGCCTGCACCGTGCTCGTGGACGGGCGCCCCGAGTACGCCTGCCTGACCCTCGTGGGTGCCGTGGACGACGCGAAGATCACCACGATCGAGGGGCTCGGGTCCCCCGCCGCGCCGCATCCGCTGCAGATCGCCTTCGCCGCACTCGACGCGACGCAGTGCGGCTTCTGCACGCCGGGCCAGGTGGTGAGCGCCGCGGCGCTGCTCGCGCAGAACGCGAATCCGAGCGAAGCGGAAATCCGCGAGGCGATGGTGGGCAACCTGTGCCGGTGCGGCACCTACCCGAAGATCATCGCGGCCATCCTGGCGGTGGCGCGGGGGGAATACGGCGCGTTGCCGGAGGGGGCGCGATGATGAAGCTCGCCTGCGCCTCGTGCGCCGCCCGCCAGACGCGCGGAGGCGTCCGCTGATGGCCCGCGCCAGGAAGGGGCGGCGCTTCATCACGACCACGGTCGAGGTCGAGGGGCGCGAGGAGGTGAAGGTCGTCGAGATGCCGGCCTTCGACGTCGCCCCATGGGGCGACGACGCCGCGCTCACGATCGTCGGGCAGCGCGCGCCGCGCGTGGACGCGCTCGAGAAGACCACCGGCCGCGCCCGCTACACCGCCGACATCGCGCGCCCCGGCATGCTGCACGCCGTCCTCGTGCGCGCGCACGCGGCCGCCGGCGTCGCCACGGTCGATGCCTCGGTCGCGCGCGCCATGCGCGGCGTGCTCGACGTGATCACCGCCGACGAGGTCGCGGGCCAGCTGGCGAGCGGCGGCGCCAAGCTGTTCGAGCGCACGATCCGCTACAGCGGCCAGCCGGTGGCTGCGGTGTGCGCGGAGACGCTGGGCGCGGCGCGCGCGGCGGCGGCCGCGGTCCGCGTGAGCGTGGCACCGGCGCCGTTCGTGGTCACGTACGACGCCTCGGTCGCGCCGGGCGCCCCCTCGGTGAAGGGGAGCGGGAGCAACCTCGCGCTCAACTCGCCGCTCGTCGAGTCGCGCGGCGACATCGCGGCGGGGCTCGCCAAGGCCCAGGTCACCGTGTCGCTCACGGTGCGCACGCCGTGCGCGCTCCACTCCGCGCTCGAGCCGCACGGCGCGGTGGCCGAGTGGGAGGGCGACCGCCTGGTGGTGTGGGAGAGCACGCAGGGGGTGTTCCGCGTGCGCGCGAACCTGGCCGCCGCGTTCAGGCTGCCGCACACGCACGTGCGCGTGCTCTGCGACTTCATGGGCGGCGGATTCGGCGCCAAGAACGCGGCCGGTCCGCACACCTACGCGGCCGCCTTCCTCGCGCGGCGGCTGCAGCTGCCGGTGCGTTGCCTCGTGGACCGCGAGGGCGAGCAACTCGACACGGGCAACCGGCCGGCCTCGCTCCAGCGCATCACGCTCGGCGCGCGCCGCGACGGGCGCCTCACCGCGATCCGGTGCGAAGCCGAGATCCCGCTCGGCGTGATGGGCTGGGAAGGCGGGCCGGCCAAGATCTATCACGAGCTCTACTCGTGTCCGAACGTGCACACGACGGAGGCGTTCGCCCTCGTGAACACGAGCGCGATGCAGGCCTTCCGCGCGCCGGGGCACGCCGAGGGGGCGTTCGGGCTCGAGCGCGCGATGGACCTGCTCGCGCGGAAGCTCGGCATGGATCCGGTGGCGCTCCGCGTGAAGAACTTCGCCAAGAAGGACGAGGAGAAGCAGCGGCCGTGGTCGGGCAACGGGTTGCTGCGCTGCTACGAGGAGGGGGCGCGGCGGTTCGGGTGGAGCGAACGGCGCGCGGCGCTCGCGGGCGGCGACGCTCGCGCGGCTGTCGCACGCGACGCGCGTGTGTCACGCGGTGCGTCCGCATCGCTCGCGCGCGAAGCCGTCGTCGACGGCCGTCGCGTGCGCCGCGGCATCGGCGTGGCGGCGCAGTGCTGGGGCACCGGTGGGGGCCCGCCCGCGTACGCGCTGGTGCGGCTCAACGCCGACGGCACCGCGACGGTGCTCACGGGCACGCAGGACCTGGGCACCGGCGCGCGCACGGTGTTCGCGCAGGTGGCGGCCGAGGCGCTCGGCATGACGCTGGCGCAGGTGCGGTGCGTCATCGGCGACACGGAGCGGTTGCCGTACACGGGCAACTCGTGGGGCTCGATGACGACGCCCAGCGTCGCCCCCGCGGTGCGCATGGCGGCGGAGGATGCGCGCGCGCAGCTGTTCGAGGCGGCGGCGGAGATGCTGGGCGTGGCGCCCGAGAGCCTGAGCGCGAGCGCGGGCACGATCCGCTCGAGCGCGACCGACCAGACGATGACCTACGCCGCCGTGGCGAAGAAGCTCGGCGAGGTGTGCATCATCGGGCGCGGGTCGCGCGGGCCCAACGTGCCGAAGACGGGGATCTTCTCGTTCGGCGCGCAGTTCGCGGAGGTCGAGGTGGACGTGGACACCGGCGTGGTGCGCGTGCTGCGGATCGTGGCCGCGCACGACTGCGGGCGCGTCCTCAACCCGACGCTGGCCGAGTCGCAGCTGGAGGGCGGGATCCTGCAGGGGCTGGGCTACGCGCTGTTCGAGGAGCGCGTGCTCGACGCGTCGCTGGGGTTGCCACTCAACCCGTCGCTGCACGACTACAAGGTGCCGACGATGGTGGACGCGCCGGTGATCGAGGCCTTCTGCGTGGGCGGCGCGGACGCGACGGCCAACCACGTCGGCGCGCGCGGGCTCGCGGAGCCGCCGATCATCCCGACGGCGCCGGCGATCGCGAACGCGGTGGCGGATGCGCTCGGCGCGGAGCCGCTGGAAATCCCCCTGACGCCATGGCGGATGCTCGGCCTCGCTCCTCGCTGAGCGCCGACGGCAGGGGGGTCGCGAGGGGCGCTACCACGCCATTGCGGATCCGACTCCGCCGAGCCGTGTAAGGGGACGTGGAGCCATGCCCACGGGCGCCCTAACGTCCGTGGTGGGAGGCACGAGCGTCCCCCCGCCGAACCTCGGAGGCCCGATGACCCTGCGCGCACGCCTGGCCGTGACGATCGCCGCGGCATCGCTCGCTAGCTGCTGGGACCCGACCGCGCCCTCGCCCACGCCGTTCGCGCGCGGCGAGCTCGAGGCCGTGATCAACACCCTCTCCGCCTCGATCGGGGGAGATCCCGGCCCGTACACGGCAGCCGCCGCGCTCCAGTACGCGGAGACGGCCGGCGAAATCCAGCTGGATTCGGTCATCACGACCCCCGCCGCGCAGGCCCCGCTCGGGGGCCGCTACAAGGCGGTCGCGGTGCTGATGAACATCAAGGTGCTGAGCTCCGGGTTCGCCACCTCGTCGAAGTTCGCGATGCTCTCCGTGATCGGCTGGGACGGCTTTCACCCGGAGACGGGCACGGTCGACCGCGTGATGGTGGTGTCGCTGCACGCCGACTCGCTGCTCTGGCTCCAGGGGACCGGGATCACGAAGACGCTGGATGGCCACGCGGGGTTCGCGTCGCTGGCGAACCTCAAGGTGGACGCGCGCTTCCAGGCCGACAGCGGCTCCTTCTCGGCGAGCCGATGGGACTCGGGGGTCTCGACGCTCTGCCTGATTCCCGGCAGCACGTTCGGCGACATCTGCACGCACGCGTTGGGCACGCTCGACGGCACCTTCGAGATCGCGGGGATCAGCCCGGGGCGGAATGCCCGCGTCGTCGTGCGCCCCGTGTCGTTCAGCGGGTTGCCGCTGGTCGTGATGAACTGGTTCGCGACGTTGTAGCGGCGCGCCGTCGCGCGCCGCGCGCTCAGCCCCGCCAGGGCGGCGGGTCGTCCTTCTTCCGCTTGAGGTCGGGGTTCCAGCGGTAGAGCGTCGCGGTGCGGCCGATGACCTGCACGACTTCGGCGTTCACCTTGGCGGCGATGTCGGCGATGATCGCCTTGGGCTTCTCGTCGGCGCCCTTGGTGAAGGCGAGCTTCACGAGCTCGTGCGTGCGCAGCACGTCGTCGAGCGACTGGAGGAGCGCGTCGTTGGCGCCGTGGTGCCCGACGTGCACGAGCGGGCTCAGGTGATGCGCTTCGGCGCGGAGTTCCGCGCGCTGCTTCGACGTGAGCGGCATGACGGGCGCCCTAGCGGGCGCGACCGGGCTTGAGCAGGAAGGGGCGTACGTCCACCGGCATCCCTTCCCAGTAGCGGCCATCGGCGGGCATGCGCATCACCTGGAAATGGAGGTGCGGCGCGTTGGGCGGTGCGTTGCCGGTGGTGCCGACGTAGCCGAGGAGGTCGCCCTGGCGAAGGGTCGCGCCATCGGCGAGGCCGTCGGCGATCCGGTCGAGGTGCGCGTGATAGAAGACGAAGCGGCGCTCGGTGTCGGTGGTGTACACGACGATGCCGCCGGTCTGGTTGCGGCCGACCTTGAGGACGATCCCTTCGGATGGTGCGACGACGGGGGTGCCCTTGGGGGCCATGATGTCCGCCGCGCGGTGAAGCCGACCGTTATCGCGCTTCGACCAGTAGGTATCCGGGATCTGCGCGGGGGCGATGCCGTCCACGGGCACCATGAGCTCCATCTCCTTGAGCGCCTCGATCTCGGTGGCGCCGCGCGCGGCGTTGGCCGCCGTGGCCGCCTCGGGATCCCCGGAGGAGGGCCCGTGCGACGGCGCGGCCGGCATCGCGGAGCCGGAGCGGCGGACGTCGCGCGACTGCGCGACCGGGCGCGGCTCGCTGCGCGCCGTCACGCGCGCGCCGCCATCGGAGGGCGCGCCCTCGGGCGCCACGCGCGGCACGCCGCCGGCCCAGCAGGCGGCGAGGAGGCACGAGGCGAGGGGGAGGAGGAGCTTCCGCATCACCCTATAGACCGACGGGTGGGTACGGGCGTCACACTCCCGGTGTTCGAGGACGGCCGAGTTTCACCACCGCGACACGGAGGACGGCCGGATTTCACCACAGAGGCACGGAGGCACGGAGGCACGGAGGCACGGAGGGCGGCGAGCACTACGCATGTGCTGGGAGTCGCGAAAACAATCGGGGCCCGGGCATCGAGTCTCGATGCCGGGCCCCATCAGGTTCACGCTTCCTCGCGCTTCTCCGTGCCTCCGTGCCTCTGTGGTGCTGTCCGTTCGTGCCGAGCGATCAGCTGACCCCAGCCTCCACCAGCCCGGCCTCGCGCGCCATCTGCGCCAGCCCGTCCTCGATCGTGCGCGAGTGGTGCATGGAGCAGAACTTGGGCCCGCACATCGCGCAGAACTCGGCGCTCTTGAAGTACTCCGCCGGCAGCGTCTCGTCGTGGTATTCCTGCGCGCGCTCGGGATCGAGCGAGAGCCGGAACTGTTCCTTCCAGTCGAAGGCGTAGCGGGCGCGCGAGAGGGCGTCGTCCTGCGCGCGGGCGCCCTTCCGGCCGCGGGCGATGTCGGCGGCGTGCGCGGCGATCTTGTACGCGATCACCCCCTGCCGCACGTCCTCGGCGTTGGGGAGGCCCAGGTGCTCCTTCGGGGTGACGTAGCAGAGCATGTCGGCTCCGTACCAGCCGATCATCGCGGCGCCGATGGCGCTCGAGATGTGGTCGTAGCCCGCGGCGACGTCCACGACGAGGGGCCCGAGCGTGTAGAACGGCGCCTCGTGGCAGACCGTCTTCTGCCGCTCGACCTGCATCTGGATCTGGTCCATGGGGATGTGGCCCGGGCCCTCGACCATCACCTGCACGTCGTGCTCCCACGCCTTGAGGGTGAGTTCGCCGAGCGTGTCGAGCTCCGCGAACTGCGCCTTGTCGCTCGCGTCGGCGAGGGAGCCGGGGCGGAGCGAGTCGCCGAGCGAGACGGTGACGTCGTAGTAGCGGAGGATCTCGCAGACTTCGTCGAAGTGCGTGTAGAGCGGATTCTCCTGCCGATGGTGCATCATCCAGACGGCGTGGAGCGAGCCGCCGCGGCTCACGATGCCGGTGGTGCGGCCGTACACGAGCGGCAGGTGCTGCAGGCGGATCCCGGCGTGCAGCGTCATGTAGTCCACGCCCTGCTTCGCCTGGTGCTCGATGATGTCGAGGAAGTCCTGCGCGGTGAGCTCCTCGAGCTCCTTGCCGCGGAGCACGGCCTGATAGATGGGCACGGTGCCGATCGGCACGGTGGACGCGGCGATGATCGCCTCGCGCACGCCGTCGATGTTGGACCCGGTGGAGAGGTCCATGACGGTGTCGGCGCCGTACTTGACCGCGAGCTGGAGCTTCGCGACTTCCTCGTCGAGCGAGGAGGTGACGGCCGAGTTGCCGATGTTGGCGTTGATCTTGACGCGCGCGACCTTGCCGATGCCCATCGGCTGGAGCGCCCCGGCCAGGTGGTGCACGTTGGCCGGGATGGTGAGGCGGCCGCGGGCGACTTCCGCGCGGACGAGCTCGGGGGCGATCTCCTCGCGCTGGGCGACGAACTCCATGGCGGGGGTGATCTCCCCGCGGCGCGCGAACGCCATCTGCGTGCGCGCAGGCCGGCCCGTGGCCGGCGTGGCTGCTGCCTTGTCCATTGTCTGACTCCCTACGCCGGTGCGAACCGGATCAGGTTCTACGGGACTCTCTCAGCCGGTCGTCAGGCGTGACGGCGGCACCCCGGTCAACGCTGAATGTAGGGGGAGAGGAGCGTCTGGGGGCAGGGGTCGTGTGCCCGTCGGCCGAGAAGCTTTCACCACCGAGCACATCGGGCACACCGAGAGGTGGCGGCTATTGGGGCTGATACCACAGAGGCACGGGGGCACGGAGTACTGCGAGAACTGATTGAATTGTTCGGGCTTGGAAGCGCGCAGCCGCCGTGCAGGCCCAACCAGCTTCAGCCGTTCTCTGCCTTCTCCGTGCCTCCGTGCCTCTGTGGTGAACTCTCCGGGGCACCGGTCGCGAGCGACACCCCGACCCCCGTCATGAAGATGAGGGGAATGCCATAGATGGCCCACGGCCAGGTGTAACCGCCGGCCTCGCCCACGACCACGAAGCAGCCGATGCCCCAGGCGACGCCGACCACGACCGATGCCCACGCGCCGGCGGTCGTGGCGCGGGGCCAGTGGAACCCGGCCAGCAGCGCGAAGCTGAGCGCCGCCACCGGGATGTTGGCGAGGATGAGCCGGTTGAGGATGTCGTCCACCAGCAGGTTCGCCCCGAGCCAGCAGAGCACGGCGAAGGCGACGATGATGAGCCGCTGGCCGCGCACCGACATGCCGCCCCGCAGCTGGAAGTCGGCGGCGACCATGGCGGCCATCGCGCTCCAGACCCCGGCAAGCGTGGTGAGCGCCGCGGTGAACAGCATCGCGATGCCGACCCCCTTGAGCCCCGCAGGGAGCCACGTGGCGATCATCTGCGGCACCACCTGCTGCGGATCGTCCAGGGCCACGCCGCTGGCGCGGAACATGGCGGCGCCGAGGACCATGGCGCCGTAGAGGAGGAAGATGAGCACGGCGCTGATGCCCACGGCCGCGAACGCGGTGCGCTCGTCCCGGGCCGCGAAGATCTTCTGTCCGTACCAGGGCGCCGCGATGTAGGTGAAGCAGGTGAGGACGATGAGCGTCGTCACGAACCGGAACGGCAGCACCGGGCTCGCCCACTGGGCCCAGGGGGCAAACGTGCGCTGTCCGGGCGGAAAGGCGGCGTCCATGGCACCGGGCCCGAGCCTGGTCCATCCGATGATCGCGATCACCGGCAGCAGCACGATGGTGAGCGCGAAGCCGACGACGTCGCTCCGCACCACGCTCTCGAGCCCGCCCGAGATCACGACCAGCACCACCACCACGGTGAGCAGCGCGCTCAGCACCCACGCATCGAGCCCCGGCATGAGCGGGGTGAAGATGAGCGTCAGCGACTTGACGTACGTGGCGCTGAACCCGGTCATCGCCAGCAGCAGGAGCCCCGAGGCGAGCCGGCCCAGCGCGGGGGAGTAGCGCTCGGTGAAGAGCTCGGCCACGCTCAGGCGGTTGAACCGCTTCCACGGGCGCGCGACGGTGCCCGTATAGAAGAGGAGCCCGACGAGGAAGACGAACGGGAGCGAGAGCGCCATCGGGCCCGCGCGATAGCCGGAGGCGCTGAAGGCGAGGAGCGTGCTCGTGTTGAACTCGGTCATCACGAGCGTCGCCACGAGCGGCAGGAGCCCCACCGACCGATCGGCCACCAGGTAGGATTCGGCGCTCGCGGCGGCGCGACGGCCCACCAGCACGAGGGCGGCGATGACGAGGGCGAAGCCCGCGAGGTCGATCAGGGTCATGCCGACTGCCGCATCCGGCCGTGCGCCGGCATCGTATCATGGGGAGCCGGCCACTCCCGACCCGCGCCCCACCCCGCATGCCCGTCCGTCGCACGTTCGATCCCGCCTACGTCGCCCTCGCGGCGCGCTGGCTCGGCCTCCTGAGCCACGAGACGCGACTCCACCTCGTCCTCTCGCTCGCGCAGGGGCCGGGCACCGTGAGCGAGTTGTGCGCGCACCACGGCCTCCCGCAGAGCAACTGCAGCCATCACCTGGGCATCCTCCGGAACGCCGGGCTCGTGGTGGACGAGCGCGACGGACAGTTCGTGAACTACCGCCTGAACGTCGAGGTCTGGCGGCGCATCGGCGACGGCTTCTTCGACCAGCTGCTCGCGGGCGCCGACGTCGCCACGCTGCAGCACGTCCGGATCGAGCGGAACCCGCGGGGCCGCTGAGTCCTATCCGTCGGCGGGGTGGCCGGTGGATGCATCCGGACCGGCGCGCCCCGACGTATGGACGGCGGAACATATCTCCATGTCTTCCGCGCGCGACGGCGTGCGCGGGGGGCTCCACATCCCGAGCACGCATCCTCATGACCCTGTCGCGTCTGATTCGTCCGACCCTCCTGGCCGCCGCACTCGTGGCCAGCGGGGTGCCCTCCCCCGCTCGCGCGCAGGTCGCGCAGGCCACCGTGAGCGGCACGGTCCGCTCGCAGGGCGGGCGCCCGATCGGCGGCGCGCGCGTCGAGACGGCCGATGGGGCGAACAAGGCCGATGCCGACGCCGCGGGCCGCTTCCGGTTGTCGGTCCCGACGGGGGACGTGCGCGTGAAGGTGAGCGCGATCGGCTTCCGCCCGGTCGAGATCCCGGTGTCGGCGCTCAACGCCGGCGAGGTGCGCCCGATCGGGGTGACGCTGGCGCCGCTCTACACGCTGGTGGCGACGACGATCCTCGCGACCCAGGAGCGGCCGCTCCTCAACACCGAGAACGCGGCCACCGGCGGCTCGATCGAGAAGGCGGAGATCCAGGCGCTGCCGACCGACGCGCGGGACCCGATCGCGCTCCTCTTCAACATTCCCGGGATCACGCAGGCGGCCGGCTTCTTCGGCGACGCGCCCCAGCTCTCGTTCAACGCGCAGAACTCGCTCTACACCACGTACCTCCTCGACGGCCTCGACAACACCGAGGGGTTCCTCGGCGGCCCGCGCGTCGAGTTCCCGCTGGCCGGACTCGACCGGATGGACGCGCTCGTCAACAGCTACTCCAGCGAGTACGGCCGGAGTCCGAGCGGGATCGTGAACCAGGTGACGCGCGGCGGCTCGAACGTGCGCCACGGCGAGCTTTTCCTCTATGGTCGTCCCGGCCTCGGGCTCGGCGTCGACGGCGACAACAAGATCCCCTATGGCGCCGTCCCCGCCGCGGTGGCGCGCGACCAGCAGGGGTTCAAGCGGTTCCAGCTGTCCGGCCGCATGCGGACGATCGGGTACAGCTCCTGGGGGCTGTTCGGCCGCGTGGACCAGGCGTGGAACAGCGAGCAGTTCACGACCTTCCGCGCCGCGTTCTCGATCACCGACCGCGCGGGCACCGGCTCGGGGATCGTCACCCCGGAGGCCGACAACGTGACGCGGCGCATCGGCGGGCTGTACGCGCTCACGCACCGCACCTCGCTCGACGGCGGCAACGCGAGCAACACGATCTCGGCGCAGGTGGGCACGTATCACTGGTACTTCCCGCCCGCCAACTCCGACTTCAGCAAGCCGCAGGTCACGATCGTGGGCCCGGGCCCGTCGTACACGCCGCAGGCCGTGGTGGGCTCGACCAACTTCGTCTTCGACGAGACGGAGCTGCAGCTCGAGCTGCGCGACGTGTACGAGCGCGCCATCGGCACCGACCACACGCTCCGCGTGGGGGGCGACATCGTGCGATCGGGGTTCGAGCTGTTCGCGGCGGGCACCAACCCGCTCGGCTCGTACGTGGTGGTCAACAACGGCAACATCAACCCGCCCAACGGGCGTCCGGTGCGCTACTCGGACATCCCGTCGAACGTGCAGGTGCTCTCGTACACGGTGGATGCGCGGCCGCAGCAGGTGAACCTGTCGCAGACGGTGTACGGCGCGTTCATCGAGGACCGGTGGAAGGTGACGCCGTCGTTCACGCTCATCACCGGGCTCCGCTGGGACTACGACGACATCACGAGTCGCGGCCTGAGCTCGGCCGACCTCTCGGGGTTCCAGCCACGCGTGTCGTTCAACTGGTACGCGACGCCGCGCTCGGTGGTGCGCGGCGGCATCGGGATGTACGCGGGCAAGTTCCCGTATGCCACCTACTCCGACGCGCAGCAGCTCGGCGTGAACGGCAACGCGACCGTCACGTTCAGCGGCGCCAGCGCGCCCGCGTTCGGGCAGGGGCAGAACGCCGCCGCGCTCGCCGCAGCCGCGGGGACGCTCCCGCCGCACGAGGTGTTCGCCTTCTTCCCCTTCGGCCTCAAGATGCCGATGGGCTACCAGGCGACGCTCGGCTACCAGCTGCAGGTGGGCGACGACTGGGGCTTCAGCGTCGACGTGGTCGGCAGCCGCACGATCAACCTGCCGCGCCTGCTCGACCTCAACCCGGTGCAGAAGGCGCTGACCCCGGCCGACACGGCCAACCAGGTGTGCGCCTCGGCCAGCTCGTGCCCGGGCGACGCGTTCCGCCCGCAGAATCCCGGCACCACGGGCTATCGTCGCCTGAGCGCGGCGCAGTCGGGCGGGCAGTCGCTCTACGGCGGACTCTACCTGAGCGCGCGCAAGCGGCTCGCGCGCTCGCTCACCGTGGACGCGAACTACGTGCTCTCGCGCGCGATGAGCGACGCGGAGGACATCAACTTCTCGGCCACGCAGCGCAACTGCTTCGGCGAGGACCGGCGCGACGCGCTCACCGGCGCACCGTGCTCGAGCACGGAGTGGGGGCGCGCGAACAACGACCGCACGCACCGCGCGACGCTGCGCACCGTGTGGACGCCGTGGGCCGCGTGGCGCTTCAGCGCGGTGGCCGACCTGCAGAGCGGGCAGCCGTTCACGCGCGTGGCCGGCGTGACGACCGGCGGCTCGCAGTCGCGCTACGACCTCCTCGGCTCGGGGCCGATCCGCGGCAACGGCTTCATCGGCAACAACGATCGCTACTACGGCGTGGACCGCAACGTCGAGCAGCTGCCGCACTACGAGAACGTGAACCTGAGCGCGACGTACCTGATGGCGGTGGGCGCGCAGGTGATCGAGTTCCGCGCCGACCTGTTCAACCTCACGAACTACACCGCGTGGGGAAACTTCGCGAACGGGGTCGGCGGTGGCGGCAGCCGCGTGCAGACGGGGCGCGTGGGCGACCCGATCTACAACTTCAATCCCGGCCCGCCGCGGCAGCTGCAGCTGTCGGTGCGCTGGGGGTTCTAGGCGACGGACCGATCGCGACGGTGGCGCATGCGGCGGTGTGCGCGATGTCCCGCCCCAGACCTGCCCGCGTCCGGGGCGCTCGCGCCTAAGTTGCCCTGATGTTCGACGAGCCGTTCCGACGCGCCTTTCCCGCGATGGTGGGCGGTCCCGTACGCGCCCTCGCGCGCGCGGGGGTCACGCCCAACCAGGTGACGGTGGCGGCCTGCGCGCTGGGGGTGGGCGCCGGCGTGCTGGTCGGCGCGCATCACCCGCGCCTCGCGCTCGTGGCGTGGCTCGCGAGCCGCGTGCTCGACGGCGTGGACGGCGTGCTGGCACGCGAGACGGGGCGCGGCACGCCGTTCGGCGGCGTGCTCGACCTCACGCTCGACATGCTCGCCTACGGCGCGATGGTGGTCGGCTTCGCGGTGGTGCACCCGGCGCACCCGATCGCGTGGACGCTGATCCTCGTGGGCTACCTGCTCGTCACGACGCTCACGCTCGCGGTGGCGTCGTTGCTCGAGGGGCTGCAGGCGCGCGGCGGCCTCACCAACCGCTCGATTGCCTTCACTCCCGGGTACGCGGAGGCCGGCGAGACGACCGCCGTGTACGTGCTGCTGCTCCTCGTGCCGCAGTTCACCGTGGCGATCGCGTGGACGTGGATCGCGCTGCTCGCGGCGACGGTGGTGCAGCGGCTGGCGTTCGCGCGGCGCGTGCTGGCGAACGGGCCGTCAGCGTAGCGTTCGCGCGCCGGTGAGCGACCGGTGCGCGCGAGGTCGCGCCGCCGGCACACGCTATGCCGAGGGCTGGTAGTCGCGCAGGACCGGACCCGGGCCGTCATCATCCAGCAACGCGAGCAACGCGCGCAGCACGGCGCGCTGGCCGGTGGCGTCGCCGGGCTCGCCGAGCGGCTGCCCGAACCGGAACGGCACGGCGAGCATGCGCGGCGCCGCGAGGCGCTCGGCGACGCTGCGCACGAGCGCGATCGCCGCGGTCGGGATCCCCGCCTCTTCCACTTTCGCCGCGAGCAGTCCGACCGACTGCGTACAGGTGGGTCAGACGGGCACGAAGAGCGCCGCGTCCACCTGGTCGGCGCGCAGCGCGTCGATGACGCCGGGTGACGTGTCACGAAGGAAGCGGCCGGGGGCGAGCATGCTGCCGTTGAAGCTGACGACGCGTGGCGCCAGCGCCCCGATCGTGCCGTCGGCCACGAGGTCGCGCATCCGGTCGAGCGGGAGCGCGAGGTTGCGGTCGCGCTCGAGGGGCGAGCGATCGAAGGCGTCGCTCGTCTGGCCGATCGCGAGCGCATCCAGCGCGGCATCGCTCGGGAGCAGGCGCATCGTGATGTCCTCGCCCTCGCGCGTGCCGAAGTCGCGATCGACGCCGGGGCGGTAGAGTCCCGCGCTCGTGACCAGCGCCACCCGCGCTTCGCGGAGCGGCACGCGGAGCGTGGTCCACGGCGTCGGCGCGATCCGTCGCCATGGGTACGCGCGGATGGTGAGCCGGTAGCGGAGCGGCAGTTCGTCCCACGAGGCCATGGCGCAATCTCGCTCGTGGCGGGGCGACTGACGATGGGCCCGCCGCGAGCCGGGCGGCGTCGCGCGTGATGCGCGACCCGCGCGTGGGCAGCGCGGCCCTCCGTGCATTCGACCACGAAACCGGAGCAATCCGGTCGCGCGTTCACCGCCGTACCGCTGGGAGGCACCGCATGCGGCGGGGGCTCGGACACATCGACGACCGTCGATATCTGCTTGCCGCCGTGCCGTACCGCCGTAGCATCCTCCGCTCCCCCCACTCGGCCCGACCGTCCATGCCCCGCTCGTCCCTCAGCGCCGCCTGGTCCGCCTTCACCGAGCCGGTGCTCGCCGAGTCACGCGCCCTCCTGGCGAAGAACTGGGCGCAGCTCACGCCGGCGCTGCGCACGGCGCACCAGATGCTCGGCCGGCAGGGGAACGGGTGCGGCGCGACGATCGGCGCGATGCCGCGCTGCGACTTCGCGTGCCGGGGCTGCTACCTGGGCGAGGAGGCGAACAAGATCCCGGCCGAGTCGGTGGAGGCGATCAAGGCGCAGATGCGCGCGCTGCGCCCCGTGCTGGGCCCCGCGGGCAACCTGCAGCTCACCGACGGCGAGGTCACGCTGCGTCCGGTCGAGGAGGTGATCGCGCTGCTGCGCTACGCGCGCGAGCTCGACCTGATCCCGATGCTGATGACGCACGGCGACTCGTTCCGGCGTCGCCCGGGGCTGCTCGAGCGACTCGTGCGGGAAGGCGGGCTCACCGAGGTCAGCATCCACGTGGACACGACGCAGCGCGGCCGCGTCGGCGAGTGGCGCCACGCGACGACCGAGGCCGAGTTGAACGGGCTGCGCGCGGAGTTCGCGGCGATGCTTGAGCGCGCGCGCGCGGCCACGGGCATCAACGTGCGCGCCGCGACGACGATGACGATCACGCCGGAGAACCTGGGCGGCGTGGCGGACGTCGTGCGCTGGCTCGTGCAGCACCCGGGCAGCTTCTTCATGATCAGCTTCCAGCCGATCGCGCAGGTGGGCCGCACCGAGGACGGGCTGGGCGACAGCGTGGACGTCGAGGCGCTGTGGCGCGAGATCGCGCGCGGCACCTACGGCGACGCCGAGCCTGCCACCGTCGCGCGCCTGCTCGGCGGCCAGAAGTGGCTCGGGCACCCGGCGTGCAACCGGTTCGTGCACGGCGTGGTGGCCGCGCGACCCGAGGGCGCGACGTTTCACCCCGAGCGGCAGCGGGGCGACGCGACCGACGAGCGCGTCGTGGACGGATTCCTCGACCGGTTCGGCGGGATCTCGTTCCGGCGCGACGCCCGCGGCACGGCGCTCGCGCGCGCGGCCGGACTCGCGCTGCGCGCGCCGGGCTTCTTCGCGCGCCACCTGGGCGCCTACGCGTGGCACTGGCTCGCGCGCCTCGGCGAGGGCCGCCCGTGGCGCGCGGCGCGCGAGTTCGCGACCGGCCGCCTGCGCACGCACGGCCTGTTGTTCGTGAGCCATCACTTCATGAGTCGCGCGCAGCTCGAGACGCCGCTCGGGCAGGAGCGCGTGCAGCACTGCGTGTTCAGCGTGCCCGTGGGCGGGGAACTCCGCAGCATGTGCGAGGTGAACGCCCTCGGGCTGCGCGAGCAGTACTACGCGCAGATCGCGCGGCCGACGCGACGCGCGGCGGAGGCGGTAACGGCCTGACCGTCCGCGTCCGGCGCGCGATGCCGGCGGTCGCCTAGGGGCGCACGCCGGGCCGGACCGCCGGCAACCCGTTCGCCCTGCGATCGGGCGTGACGGTGGGCTCGTCAGGGGCCGCGAGCTCCTCGATCCAGCCGAGGGCCCGCGCAGTCGCCGCCTCGACGGCCAGGGTCGCGAGCTGCCCGATCACCGGGTGCATGGCAGCGTCGCCGTCGTGGCCGGGTGCGCGCGCGTCGTCCGGGGCGCGCCGTGCGGCGCGGCGCCGCGACTTGAGCACGCCCGCGAGGAGCGCGCCGGCGGCAGCGGCGGTGGCGAGCGTCGCCCACGGATGCGCCGCGATGGGGCGGCGCCAGTCGGCGAGCGCCCTGGCCTTCTGCTCGAGGGCGGCGAAGTTCTGCGCGAGGGACTCGCGCTCCGTCTCGAGCTGCGTGGCGAGCGGGATCGTGGGCGTGATCATGGGAGGATCAGGGGAAGGGGAACGGCGCGTTCCGTGTGCGGCGTGGCGGGCACGGTGCGGGGACGACGACCTGGCGCGCGCGCAAGACGGCGCCGGCCACGCGCCGCCAGGGCGCGACGGCGCGGAGCCTCACGACGCCGGCGTGCGCACCGGCGGGGCGTCCTTCAGCGGCGCCTTGAGCCACGGGTCCGCCACGAGGAGCCGGAATTCCGCGCGCCGGTGCGACGCCTCCTGCGTGTCGCGCGCGCTGTTCCCGGCGAAGTAGATCATCGCCTCCATGATCGCGAGCGCGCTCGTCGACGACGCCGCGCGCGGCACCGCGCGGTTGGCGTCGAGCGAGTCGCGCAGCGCGTCGTAGCCGGTCTCGGAGGCGCGCAGGCGGCGCGTTTCGCCCGCGCTCACCGAGTCGGGGCGCTGGGCGGTCACGGGCCGGCCGCCCGCGCTGCGCAGCACGCTGAGCCCGATGTGGAGGGCCGCATTGGTGCGCCGGCCGTTCGCGAGGTAGGAGTCGATGCCGTCCACCCGCACGGCAAGCGCGTCGGTCAGCGCGACGCGGAGGCCGAGCAGGGCGTGCACGCCGTAGCTCTGCATCTCGAACGTGTCGGTGAAGTCGCCGCCGAGTCCCGCGAGGAGCGCGACGCGCCCGAGCTGGACGGGCACCAGGAGGAGCCGCATCGACAGGTTCCCGACGTTGACGTTGGTGCGGTTGAAGGTGCGCGCCACGTCGCCGCCGCCGCCCTCGAACTCGACCGCGAGGTACCGCGCCGCGTACATGCCGATGCGTCCGCCGGCGCCCCACCCCGAGACGATGTCGAGCGCCGGATCAAACGAGGAGTACGAGGCGAAGACGCCGAACTCCATCGTGCCGCGCTGCTGCGCGCCGGCACCGCGCGCCGTGCAGGCCGCGACCACGGCGAGGCTCAGGAGGAAGCGGCGTGCGCCGCGCACGCCACTCACCGCGCGACGCGGGGCGTCACCACCGGTGCGGCAGCCGCGGACGCGGGGGCCACGAGCGACTGCGGCACGCGCTGCACCGGGCCCGTCGGTTCGTGCACGTCGCACGCGGCGAGCAGCAGGGCGATCGCACTCACCGCGGCGATGCGCAGCAGGTCGGGCACGAGCGAGGCGCGAGGAGGGCGGGCAATGGCGGCGAGCTGGCGCATGGGGAATTCCGTGACGGGGGGATCGGCGACGTGGAGCGAAGCGACATCGAGGGACGCCGGCCCCGATGACGAAGGATCGCGCGTCACCACGCGACCGGGTATCACACGAGGGCATGAGGCGGCGCTACGCCATCGGGTACGCGCACGCACGCCGCGCGGCGGCATTACGCCTTCCGTGCGATGGTCCCCGCGTCAGGGGCCGCGTATCTCTTCGTCTCCCGTCCGCTGTCCCGCACCTCGAGCGTTTCCGATGACTCTGTCCCGCTTCTTCACCACGACCGCGTTCGCCCTGCTCTTCGCCGTTCCGGCGGCGGCGCAGGATGCGTCCCTCGCGGCGCCGGCCACCGACGTCGTCCGCGCGTCGTCCCCGCAGGCGCCGATCGCCGCGACCTCCTTCGCGCCCGTCGCGGGCAGCGATGTCGTCGGCATCTCGACGCGCGCCGCGCGCACCGCCACCCTGCCGGCGCCGGCCCCGATGGTGGGCGACAAGGGCAACAGCGTCGCGCTGATGATCACCGGCGCCGCCGTGATGGTCGCGGGCGCGCTCGTGAACGGCTCGGCAGGCAACGTCATCATGATCGGCGGTGGCGTCGTCGCCATCATCGGCCTGTGGAACTACCTGCAGTAGTCACGCACGACGCACGACGCCCGCCCCGGTCGGTCACGGGGCGGGCGTCGTGCGTTTGGGAGTGCCGGTGCCGCCTACGGTCGCGGCTGGCGGTCCTCGATCTCCGGGGGCGTCTCGACGATCTCGAGCCAGTAGCGCCCCAGCACCCGCATCGCGTCGACGAGGCCGCTGAACGAGACGGGCTTGGTGATGAACGAGTTCACCCCCAGGTCGTAGCTCCGCACGATGTCTTCCTCGAGGCGCGAGGTGGTGAGCACCACCACGGGAATGCTGCGCAACCACTCGTCGCCCTTGATGAGGCGGAGCGCCTCGCGCCCGTCGAGCTTGGGCATGTTCAGGTCGAGCAGGATCAGCCCCGGCCTCGGCGCGAGGCCGCGCTCGCCGGCGAAGGCGCCCCGCTGGTGCAGGTAGTCCATCAACTGCTCGCCGTCCTCGACGAAGCGGATCCGGTTGGCCACGTGCGCGTCGATGAGCGCGCGCTCCGTGAGCAGCCGGTCCTCGGGATCGTCGTCGCAGACGAGGATCGTGATGGGCACCTTGTGGCGGCGCTCGGTCATGCCGCCACTCCCGCCGCGTCGTGCGCGATCGGGAGGGTCACCTCGAAGGTCGCGCCCAGCCCCGGTTGCGCGCGGGCCACGATCGTGCCGCCGTGGCGCTCGACGATGCGCCGGCAGATCGCGAGCCCGATCCCCGAACCCGCGTAGGCCGCGCGCGCATGCAGCCGCTCGAACATGCGGAAGATCCGCTCCCCCTGCTCCTGCGTGAACCCGATCCCGTTGTCGGCGACCGTGAGCACGCACCGGTCGTGCGCGTCGGTGGTGGCCTCGACGTGGATCACGGGCAGGCGGCCCGCGTGACGGTACTTGAGCGCATTGGCGACCAGGTTGGTGAGGAGCTGGTGCAACTGCTGGCGGTCGGCCTGGATCACGGGCAACGGACCCACCGTCACGATGGCGCCCGTCGCGGTGACCTGCGCCTCGAGTTCCTCGATCACGCGGCGCACGAGCGTCGCGAGGTCGCAATCGGCGAACGCGCGGGCGCGCGCGGTCACCTGCGCGTACGCGAGCACCGCGGTGATGAGCTCGCGCATCCGGGTCGCGGCCGCCTGCATCCGGCCGAGGTGGGCGCGCGACTCGTCGTCGAGCGCGGGACCGGCATGCTGCGCCAGCAGGTCACCGAAGGCGATGATCTTGCGCAGCGGCTCCTGCAGGTCGTGCGACGCGACGAGCGCGAACTCCTGCAGCGCCTCGTTGGAGCGCTGCAGCTCGCGCCCGTGCGCGGCGAGCCGATGGCTCGTCGCGCGCCGCTCGGTCACGTCCTCGATGCCGAGGAGCAGCAGGCGCCGGCCGCCTGTCGTCTCGCGGAAGGCGCGCGCGTTGCACTGGAGGATCCGCCGGCCGACGTGCGGAAACACCCCGTCGAGCTCCAGGTCGGTCGCGTCCGATGCACCGTCCAGCCGGGCCTGCAGGTGGGCGTGCACGGCCGGCTGATTCCAGGCGCCGCCGTCGAGGCTCGCGAGCGGCGCGCCGATCGTGTCGTCTGCCGAGACGTGGAACGTCCGGAGGAACGCCTCGTTGGCCCGCAGCACGCGCGATGCCTCGTCGAGCACGAGCAGCGGATGACGCAGGACGTCGATGACGTCCATCGGCAGGGCGGCCGCGATCGCATCGCGATCGGGCACCACGGCGGCGTCAGGCCGGTACTCAAGCGTTTCGGTCACGCGGTCCTGCCGTGGCAACGAGGGGGTGCGGCCTCGCGCGGCGCCCGCGCGAACGTCCCCCGCGCAACCCGGCATCGGGTCGGGCGGAACCGACGTGGAGGCACTCTATCTCGTACCGCCCCCCGGGCGCCATCGCACCAACGAGGGATGCGGCAATCAGGCGAGGGACTCACCTTGCAGGCGTAGCCACGGCGCATGGACGCAATCCGTGGCCGGTCGGACCTCCCCCCCGGACGCTCGCCGCCTGATGCCGACGCCCGACACGATCCGTGTCGCGATCCTCGACGACAATCGCCTCGTGCGTGACGCCCTCGCGAAGATGCTCAACGCGGTGGCGGGCATGCATGCCATGGCGGTCCTGCCCGGCGACGCCTCGGCGCTCGCGCGCGCGGAGGCGCACGTCGTGCTGCTCGACGTCGGCCTCCGCGACGAGGACTCCCTGAGCGTCGCCACCGGCCTCCGGACGAGCGCGCCCGACGCACGCCTCGTCGTGATGGACGTGGCCCCGACCAACGAGGAGATCCGCGAGTTCGTGAACGCCGGCATCGCCGGCTTCGTGCTCAAGGACGCGACCTTCGACGAGTTCGTGACCACGATCCAGCACGTGGCCCGCGGCGAGAAGGTCCTGCCCCCCAGCATGACCGAGTCGCTCTTCACGCAGATCGCGCGCGAGGTGCGCGGCCGCGGGCGCGAGGAGATCGCCGACGCCGTGCGCATGACGCGCCGCGAAAGCGAGGTCATCGAGCTCATCGGCGAGGGGCTGAGCAACAAGGAGATCGCGCAGCGGCTCGACATCGCGACCCACACCGTCAAGAGCCACGTCCGGAACGTCATGGAGAAGCTCGCGCTCCACACGCGGCTCCAGATTGCCGCGTATTCGCATCGCGAGTCGCTCGGCAGCTAGCGCGCGACGTGGCGGCTCGCGGCGCCGCGAACGCCCGGCGACGCGTGGCGTGACGCGTGACGCGTGACGCGAACGGACTAACCCGCCGTCAGCCCATCAGGCGATGGGCGCGTGCCCCCGTCGGTCCTAGCCTTCGCATAGCCCCGCCGCAGCCAGGAAGCCGGCGTGGTGTCCGCGCCGCGAGGCGCCGGCCCGCTCGATCCCGACTTCCGCCCGCCCGCTGCGGGCCCGCATGCCCCGCCCCACCTTCGTGGCCCTCTTCGCCGTCGCCGTCCTGGCCGGTGGGTGGCGCGCGCTCCCGGCCCTCGCCGACGCGACGAGCGCCGGCCACGCCGCGAAGGCGCTCGCGCCCGGCACCGAAGTCCGCGCCGTCCTCGACCGCTACCTCTCGTCGCGCGCCGATCATGCCGGCGACATCGTCCACGCGCGCGTCTCGGCCCCCGTGCGCGACGCGGGCGGCGTCATCGTCATCCCCTCGGGCGCGCTGCTCGCGCTCGAGATCGCGCACATCGACGACGACGAGATGCGCGACGCCCTCGCCGAGCGCGTCGCACTCACCGTGCAGAGCGTCCGCATCGGCCAGCGCCACGCGCCGATCGCCGGCTCTGTCGCACCGGTGCCGTGGCACGTGACGCGCCATCCCGCGTCCACCGCGCGCACCGAGGCCGGCGCGCGCGCCGACCGCACCGTCGTGGTGCCCGTCGGCACCGCCATTCGCGTCACGCTCGCACGCCCCTTCCACGCGCCACCCACCTCGAGGCTCCCATGATCCGCCCCACCCTCCGTTCGACCCGGCTCGCGCTGCTCCCGCTCGCGGGCTCCCTCCTCCTCGGCGGATGCGCCTCGCTCGGCAAGAAGGGCGAAGGGGGCCTCATCGGCGCCGGGGTCGGTGGCGCCGCGGGCGCCGCGATCGGCCATGCGATCGGCTCGACCACGCGCGGCGCCATCATCGGCGCCGTCGTCGGGGGCGCGGCCGGCATGGTCATCGGCAGCCGGATGGACGAGCAGGCCAAGCAGATCGCGCAGGACATCCCGGGCGCGACCGTGTCGCGCGTCGGTGAGGGGATCGCCGTCTCGTTCGCCTCGAGCCTGCTCTACGACGTGGACTCCGACCAGATCCGCGCCGAGGCGGGCACCAACCTGCGGCACCTCGCCGAGAGCCTCGGCAAGTACCCCAACACCGACATCCTGATCGTCGGGCACACCGACGCCACGGGCACCACGTCACACAACCAGGCGCTCTCGGAGCGCCGCGCCACGGCCGCGACGACCTACCTCGCCGCGCAGGGCGTCGCGGCGACGCGCCTCAAGGCGTCGGGCCGGGGCGAACTCGAACCCGTCGGCTCGAACGACACCGCCGAAGGGCGCCAGGCGAACCGTCGCGTCGAAGTGGCGATCGTCGCGAACGCCGCCTCGCGCACCTCGGCGCCGTAGCCCGGCGACACCCGCGTGGCGCTGCGTCAGACGGAGCGACTCAGCGCTGCGCGAGCTTCTTCGCGTTGGCCTGGCTGTTGAGCGTCCAGTCGTACTCGGTCTGCACCGCCTTGAAGTCGCCCGAGAGGAGCAGCTGCTTCTCCGGGCCGTCGGGGTACCACCGGGCCATGAACTTGGCCGCGTCCTTCACGCTCCCGCCGAAGTCTTCCTTGTAGTAGCCGAAGATCATCGAGTGGTAGAGCGTGCGGCTCGCGACGTCCACGCGGTTCTTGCCCGGCGACTTGAGGATGAACTGCGCCCCCTGGTCGTCGAGCTGGGCGCCGAGCCGCGCCCCCGTGTACGCCTCCGAGCGGAGCGGCGGGCACCCCATGGCGGCGCACACGAGCGCGAAGTGGATGCGCGGCTCCTTGTACGTCGGGCGGATGATCCTGTGCTCGATGTCGTCGAGCGTGTAGGCCTTGCCGCCCACCGTCGCCAGCGGCTCCGCCCACGGGCCCTTGAGCTTGAGGAAGAGCGTCTTGTTGATGTTGCGGATGCTTTCCGTCTCGCCGTGCGCGATGATCAGCTGGATCGTGTACGCGTTGTATGCGTTGATCCAGAAGGCGAGCTGCTCGTCGCGCGCCAGCGTCGCCGGATCGGTGGCGGCGAGCGCCTTGAGGTAGCCGCCGAACTCGGGGGCGGCCTTGAAGGCGTCGTAGTTCACCATGCCGTTCACCACGTGCTTCCGGAGCAACGCGTCGAACGGTGCGTGGTCGAACGCCTGCGCGCGCGCGACGGTCGCGGTGGTCATCACGAGGGCGAGCGCCGCGAGGCGGCGGGCGGTGCGGACGGGCATCGGTGGAACTCCATGGGGTCGGGGCGCGCGACGCGCGCCTCAGGAGAAGAAGCGGAACCAGGCGGCGAAGAAGCGCTTCGCCGCGGGGGTGAGCCGGGTGCGGTTGTAGGCGTCGGCGGCCTTGCGGAGCGCCTCGCCCTGCGTGGGATACGGGTGGATCGTGCGGCCGATCGCGCCGAGCCCCAGGCCGTTCGTCATGCACAGCGTGAACTCGGCGATCAGGTCGCCGGCGTGCTCGGCCACGATCGTCGCGCCGACGATCCGATCGCTCCCGGCCGCGAGGTGCACGCGCACGAACCCCTCGGTCTCGCCGTCGAGGCGCGCGCGGTCCACGTCGTGGAATGGCACGGTGATCGTCGTGACCGCGAGGCCGGCCGCGCGCGCAGAGGCCTCCGTGTGGCCCACGTGGGCCAGCTCGGGGCTCGTGTACGTGGCCCACGGGATCACGAGCGCGCTGCCCCGCTTCCGCCCGAAGAAGAGGGCATTCTGCACCACCGTGCGCGCCATGAAGTCGGCCGCGTGGGTGAACTGGAACCGGCTGGCGACGTAGCCGATGGCGTACACGCGTGGGTTGGTCGTGCGGTAGCGGTCGTCCACCGTCACGCCGCTCGGCTCGAACGCCACGCCGGCATGATCGAGCCCGAGGCCGTCCACGTTGGGCGCGCGCCCGATCGCGACCAGCAGCTCGTCGCCCTCGAGCACCTCGCGCTTGCCGTCGCGGTCGATGGTGACGCGGAACATGCCGTCCGCGTGCACGACCTGCGCGATGGCGGCGTGGAAGCGGAAGCGCACCCCGCTCCGCCCCATCGCGTCCTGCACCAGCTGCGCCGCGTCGGCGTCCTCGCGCGGGAGCACCTGCGCCGAGCGGTCGATGAGCGTCACCTCGCTCCCGAACCGCGCGAACGCCTGCGCCATCTCGCAGCCGATCGGGCCGCCGCCGATCACGAGCAGCCGCCTGGGCAGCGTCGTCAGCGAGAAGATCGTCTCGTTGGTGCGATACGGCGTGCCCGCGAGTCCGGGAATCGGTGGCGCGGCCGCGCGCGCGCCGGTGGCGATCACCGCGCGGCGGAAGCGGAGCGTCGCCCCGCCGACCTCGATCGCGTCGGGGGCCGTGAACCGCCCGTCGCCGAGGAAGACGTCCACGCCCAGCGACTGGTAGCGGGGCGCGCCGTCAACCACGCTGATGTCGGCGCGCAGCCGGCGCATCCGCTCCATCACCGCGCCGAAGTCGCCGCCGGCCGCGGTCGTGGGTCCGTGGAAGTCGCGCGCCGCCGTGCGCGCCGCCGCCCACGCGCGCGCCGGCGCGATGAGCCCCTTGCTCGGCACGCACCCGACGTTGAGGCAGTCGCCCCCCATGAGGTGGCGTTCGATGAGCGCGACGCGCGCGCCCAGTCCCGCCGCGGCGCTGGCGGTGACGAGCCCCGCCGTGCCCGCGCCGATCACCACGACGTGATAACGCGACGTGGGCACCGGGTTCTGCCACCCCGCCGGGTGCACCTGCGCGAGGAGCCGCGCGTTGTGCGTGTCGGCGGGCTCGAGGCGGATCGCGGGCGGCGGCACGGTGTGGCTCATGGGGACGCGGAGCCCGGGAGGGCGGCGGGACCCTCGGTCGCATCCCGCAGGGCACGACGCGCCGTGCGGGTCACGAGGGCGGTGACGAGGATCGTGGCAGCGAGTCCGAGCCCGAGCACGGCGTAGTAGCCGGCATCCTTCGGCGCTTGCGCGCCACTCGCGAGCGCCGCGACGTCGCCGGCCAGGCGGCCGTAGTACACGTAGAGCACCGTGCCCGGCAGCATGCCGAGCGCCGCGACGAGGTAGTCGGCGAGGCGCACCTGCGTGAGCCCGAGCGCGTAGTTGAGGAGCGAGAACGGGAAGGCGGGCGACAGCCGCAGCAGCGTCACGATCCGGCGGCCGTCGGCGCCGATGGCCCGATCGATGGCGGCGAAGCGCGCGTTCCCCGCGAGCTTGCGCTCGATCCAGCCACGCGCCGCGTACCGCGCGATCAGGAAGGCGAGCGTCGAGCCGAGCGTGGCCCCCACGAACACGAGCGCGACCCCCTTGGCCAGCCCGAAGATCGCCCCGGCGGCGAGCGTCAGCAGCGAACCGGGGATGAAGGCGACGCAGGCGAGCGCGTAGCCGACCACGAACACCACCGCGCCGAGCGTGCCCAGGCCATTGATGTACGCGGCGAAGGCCGGCACCAGGGCGGCGGCGCGACGCCCCGCGACGACCACGGCCACGAGCAGCGCCGCCAGCACGAGCAGGCGGCCCCACGGCAGGCCGCGCGAACGTGGCGTGGCGGGCGACGGGACGGAGGCGGGCACGGGGGGCATCGGCGGAAGATGGGGGACAGCAGCAGGTAGGACATCGTGCCTACGCGCGTTCCCCCCGTTCCGGATTGCCGCGCCCCCCGCGGTTCAGGCCGGGCTGCCCCGGAACACGAAGTAGACCGCGCCGCAGAGGCAGAGCGCCGCCCAGAGGTAGTCGAGCCGCGGCGGCTCCTTGAGGAAGAGCCACGCGAACGGCACGAAGACCGAGAGCGTCACCACCTCCTGGATGATCTTGAGCTGCCCGACGCTCATGACCTCGTGCCCGATCCGGTTGGCGGGCACCTGCAGCAGGTATTCGAAGAGCGCGATCCCCCAGCTCACGAGCGCGGCGATCCACCACGGCTTCGCGCTCAGCGTCCGCAGGTGCCCGTACCAGGCGAACGTCATGAACACGTTCGAGAGCGTGAGCAGGATCACGGTGCGCGCGAGGGGGGACATGTTGATGTGGAGGGAGCGGGAGGGCGCGCTCAAGGCGCGCCAGACGACTGTTTCCTGACGATTCGATATTTCCGTCGAATTCGGTCAACCTGATTGCTTGACGCAGCCCGAGCGTGGTGTATTGTGCCACGCGATGGCGGTCACGTGCCAGTCGCCGCGATGTGTCGGACCGGCGCCCGGAGTAGATTGATCGCGATGGATGAACGACACGTGGATGTGACGCGTGCGAGCGGCAGTGCCGCCGCGACCACGCGACGGCCCCCGGGCCGGTCGCACGCGAGTGCGACCTCGCCGCGTGAATTGCGCCGGAGTCCGGCGCCGCACGACCTCCCCCGTCCGGAGGGGGCGGCGCCCGCCGTGGCGAAGCAGCATCGCGGCGCGGGAGTCGACATGCACACGGTGGAACTGACGGCCGGCAGTACGGACGACCTGCGTGCCATCCTCGATGGCATCGCGGAACCGGTCGTGGTCTTCGACGATCGCGATGTCCTGACGTTCGTGAGCGCGGCCGCCGCGATGAACGCGGGGGGCGTGCCCGCCGACTTCGTCGGGAAGCGGCTCGGCGACCCCCCGTTCGGTCCGCTGCCCGAGCTCCTCGAGGCGGCCATCGCGCGCATGCGCGCCACGGGCCACGTCCAGCGCGTCGTGTATCCGTCGCGCGTCATGCGCGCCGACATCCACGCGACCGTCATCCCCACCGCGTCGGGCTTCGCCATCAGCGCCCGCGACATCCGTCCGCACGACAACCCGTCCCCCGTCGCGCTGCTCGACGACGAACGCCTCCGCTTCCTCGTGGCCGAGACGTCGGACGTCCTGCTCCTCTTCGACGCCGACGCGCGCATCTCGTACGTCAGCCCCTCGGTGCAGCAGGTGCTCGGCTACGCACCGCAGGAACTGGTGGGCCGGCACGTCAAGGAGTTCGTCCACCCGTTGGACAATGGCGTGGCCGAGGTCTCGTTCCATCGCGCCCTCGCCACCCCCGGCGCGCGCGGTCGGGCCGAGTTCCGCGTGCGCGCCGCCTCCGGCGAGTGGCGCGAGATCTCGGCCTCGGGCTTCAACCACATCGGCATCCCGCCCTTGAGCGCCTTCATCGCGATCTGGGAGGACGTGACCGCCCAGCGCATCGTCGACGGCGTCAACGCCACCGCCACCGAGCGGCTGCGCGAGCTCGTGCGGCGCCTCGACCAGGTGCGCGCCGAGGAGCAGGCCCGTGCCGCGCGCGACATCCATGACCGGCTCGGGCAGGCGCTCACGATGGCGCGCATCGGGCTCCAGCGGCTCGCCGAGCGCCCCGAGGCCGCCGACGTGCGCGACGCCCTGCTCGAGATCCGCGACGACGTCGACGCGTCGATCAACGCCTCGCGCGAGATCTCGGGCGAGCTCCGGCCGCCATTGCTCGAGGAGTTCGGGCTCGCCGCCGCGCTCGAGGCCGCCGCGACCCGGACCTGTCAGCGCGCCGGGCTCGCCCTCGAGCTCGCGCTCGACGAGGTGCGCCTGCCGCGCGACGAGGCCTACACCCTGTTCCGCGTCGCGCAGGAAGCGCTCACCAACGTCATCCGGCACGCCGGGGCCCGAAGCGTGCGCGTGGGGTTGCACGCGCACGCCGGCGGCATCCGGCTCTCGATCCGCGACGACGGCGTCGGCTTCCGCCCGGACCGCCTCGCCGACCCGCTCGCGCTCGGCCTGCTCGGCATGCAGGAGCGCATGGCGGCGATCGGGGGTGCGGTGTCGATCCACGGCAGCACGGGGGCGGGCACCACCATCACCGCGTCCCTCTCCCTCGAGGCGGAGGACCGTCCATGATCCGGATCTTCGTTGCCGATGACCACGCGATGCTGCGCGACGCCCTCGCGGCGCGCCTCGCGTCCGTGCCCGATTTCGCGGTCGTCGGCGAGGCCGGGACCGTGGGCGAGCTGTTCGAGCGGCTCCCCGCGACCGACGCGCAGGTCCTCCTCCTCGACGTGCGCATGCCGGGTCCGCCCGTCGGCGAGACGCTCGCGCGCATGCGCTCCGAGTTCCCCCACGTGGCGATCCTCGTCGTCTCGGGCTTCCCCGAGGAGACCTACGCCGCGCGCGTGATCCGCATGGGCGCCCTGGGGTTCCTCAACAAGGAACACTCGATCGAGCAGCTCGCGCTGGCCGTGCGCACGGTCGCGCGCGGCGAGCCGTTCGTGACCGAGCAGCAGGCCGCGGGGCTCGCCCGCACGCTGCGCGACCAGGGCGCCGCGCCGCCCGAGCTGTCCGAGCGCGAGCTCGAGGTGCTGCAGGCGCTCGCCGCGGGCGAATCGCTCAAGCAGACCGCCGGGAGGCTCGACATCAGCCCCAAGACGGTGAGCACGTATCGCGCGCGGCTGGCCGAGAAGCTCGGCGCCAAGTCCACCGCCGAGCTGATCCGCTACGCCATCGACCGCGGGCTCCTCCCGGGCTGACGCCCGGGATCGGGCGACCGCGAGGACGCGGTCGCGTTTGTCGCGTCACGGTCCCCCGTCGAAGGCACGCCCATTGCGCCTCGTCCGCGCGCGCGCGACACTCTCGCCATGCCCGTCACCGACGCCCCCGCGTTCCCCGGTGCCGCCGAACTGCTGGGCCTGATTCTCGGCTCCAGCTTCGCCGCGGGGCTCAATCTGTACGCCACCGTGCTCATCGCCGGGCTCGTGCAACTCGCGGGATGGACGACGCTGCCCGGCACGCTGGGGGTGCTGTCGCATCCGGCCGTGCTCGCCATCGCGGGCATCCTCTTCCTCGTCGAGTTCCTCGCCGACAAGGTGCCGTTCGTGGACAATGCGTGGGATGCGGTCCACACGCTCATCCGGCCCGCCGCGGCGGCGCTGCTCGCGATCGGCGCGCTGTCCGGACTGCCCGACGGCTGGAAGGTGGGCGCGGCGCTGCTGGCGGGGACGGTGGCGCTCACGAGCCACGGCGCGAAGGCGAGCACGCGCGCGGCGGCCAACGTGAGCCCCGAGCCGTTTTCCAACTGGCTCCTCTCCACGGGCGAGGACGTGCTCGCGGGCGGGCTCACCTGGCTCGCGACCACGCATCCCTACTGGGCGGCCGGGATCGTGGTCGTGCTGCTCGTGGTGGCGGTGGTGCTCGTGCGGACGATCGTGCGCCTGGCGCGGAAGTGGCTGGTCGAGCCGCTCGTCGACGGCGAGGAGCCACCGGCGCGCGCGCCGTAGCGCGCTAGAAGTCTTCCCAGGCGAAGCCGGCGGCGAGCCGCTCGAGCTTCTTCCCCTTGAGGTCGAGCTTGAGGATCGTGACCGCCCCCGCACGCTCGGTGGTGGCGCGCGTCGCGAGCTCGTCGATGCCGTCGCCGTCCACGTCGTACGCGCCGAGGAGCTCGTGGGCGCGGAAGCGCAGGTCGAGCACCTTGAGCGGCGTGACCTTCCCCTTGTCGTCCACGATCACGACGCGCTCGACGAACCACTCGCCGCGGTCGTCGCGCAGCATCACGGCCATCGCGAGGCGCCCGAAGCCGAAGCACCCCTGCACGCGCGTCGCGCGCGTGATCGCCTTCTTCGTGAACCCGGTGTACGCCGGCCGGGGCGTGGTCTTCACCACCGTCTCGAGCGAATCCTTGAGCCACTTCTCGCGCGCCTTGAGGTCGGCGCCGAGCGAGTCGCGCGTGCAGGGCGTGGTGTCCGGCGCGACGGCGGCAGGGCCACCCTTGCCGGGCGTGGGCGCGGCGCTCGGCGCGGGCGTCGCGGCCCCGGCCGCAGGCGTGGCGCCCGAGGGCGGTGCGGCGCCTCCCTTCACGGCCGGCGACGTCGCGGCCGGTGACGCCGCAGCGGGCGACGCAGCCGCCGAGGCGGGCACGACCACCCCGTCGCGTTCCGCCACCGCCGTCATGCGATCGTCCTTCTTCGCGAGCGAGTCGATGTGCGGCGTGAGCTCGAGCGTCGCGACCACGCGCGACGTCCACACGTCGAAGCCCGTGATGCGCGTCGTCACCGTGCCGAACTTGCCGTGCAGCGTGAACGGCGTGCCGACCGGCAGCGGCGAGTGCGCGGGAATCACCGTGCGGTAGGCGCGCGCGCGCGCCGTGTCCTTGCGGACGTCGAGGTCCACGCGCGCCAGGTCGAGCAGCAGCCGCTTGCCGCGCACGGCGGCCACGAAGCGCGCCTGTCCCGCGGGGGGCCACGTGGTGCGGAGCAGGATCGAGTCGCCGACCTTGGCCAGGTCGGTGCCGACGCGCATGCCGTCGGGGCCCAGCGGGG
>JACQES010000158.1 GCA_016200495.1 Gemmatimonadota bacterium | reverse complement strand
GCCGCCGCGCCGAAGCCGACGCTCGAGTCGCTCGAGGGGGCGAAGCAGCTGCCCGCGGGCGCGCTGGCCGCGTTCAAGGGCTTCGCGAGTTCGGCCGGCATGGCCGTGCCCGCCGACGCCGACGAGGCCCGCCTCACGCGCACCCTGCTGGTCGCCCTCGCAAACGCGATCGCCGGCGACAAGGGCCTCTACCGGATGCGCGCCCTGCTCGACCCCGAGGTCGAGCAGGCGGTGGGCGCGCTCGGCCGCGCGACGGAGCTGCTCGCCGCGCGCAAGTGACGCGGGGTCGCCCGGCCCACCGGCGCGCCCCGCGTCGAGGCGCGCCGTTTTCGTCGCGATCCGCTACGAAATTGGCTTGGGATGGACGACGGCCCGCCCGATCGTGTTGTTGTCCGTGCCGAACCAGATCACGCCGGTCTTCGCGTCGAACACCATGTGACGCACCGTCCCGCCGCCGCTCTCGAGTTCGCTCGGCGCCGTGAACGTCCGCGTCCTGGGGTCGAACCCGACCAGCCGGTTGGGTTGCTTCCCCGTCTCCACGAACCAGAGGCGGTCGCGGTCGTCCACCGTGAGCGCGTACGGCAGCGACCCCTTCCCGAGCGGCGCGGGCCACTCCTCGACCCGGCCCGTCGCGGGATCGAGCGCGGACAGGTAGCCGCGCGTGTAGTCCACCACCCAGATCCGGCCATCGGACGTGCGCGCGATGCGACGCGGATGCGCGGTGCTGTCGGGGAGCACGTATTCGCGGAGCTGCATCGTGGCCGGGTCCACGGTGCCGATCTTGTTGGTGCCGAACTCGCAGAACCACGGATGCCCCTTCGCATCCATCACGATGCCGTACGGCCGCGCGTTCGGCGTCGGCATGGCGATGAGCTTCACCGTCCCGGTCTTCACCGTGAGCTTGCCCACGAACCCGCCATTCTGGACCGTGAACCAGAGGTCGCCCGCCGGATCGAACACCATCGTGTGCGGATCCTTCGCCTTCGGGTCGGGCATCGGGTAGCGCGTGATCGCCTTCGTGACGGGATCGAGCCGCCCGATCATCCCGTTCTGGTTCCCCGAGTACCACGCGCGCCCGTCGCGGTCCACGATCACGGTGTGCGGATGCGTGCCCGGATCGACCTCGTACCGCGTGAAGGCGCCGGTCGCCGGGTCGAGTCGGGCGACATAGTTCCCCACCTGCCCGACGAACCAGATCGTGCCGTCCGGCGCGACCGCCGGATCGCGCGGCCGCGACTTCTCCCAGGGCACCGTCCACTCGCGCATCGGCACCGGGGCTGCGGGCGCCTGCGCCCCCGTCCACACCGGGCCCGCCAGCATGAGCCCCGCCGCGATCACCATGTGCCGCATCCGCTCCTCCGGTGTACAGGTTGCCGCCCGGCGACGCCGCACGTTGGCGTCGGCCAAGCCGGGCTCCATATTCAGCAGCCCGGCGCGCTCGGCGCGCCCGGGTCGTCCCTCGCCGAGGTCGCGCCCATGCTCCGACACGTCCCGACCCTCCTGATCCTGCTCGCTGTCGCCGGGTGCGCCAGTGCCGGCTCGTCCGGCTCGAGCCGCCCCGAGGGCGAAGCCATCGTCGTGCAGAACACGCAGAACATCATCCAGACCGGTGGCGCCAACAACATCGCCATCGGGTCGGGCATGACGAGCATCATCCAGGCGGCGACGACCCACATCAACCTCACCGCCGACAAGGTGTTCGGCGCCCTCAGCACGACGTACGAATCGCTCTCCATCCCCGTCACCACCATGGTGACCAAGGACCGCATGCTCGGCAACCTCGAGTTCAAGGCCCGCGCCCGCCTCGGATCGCTCCCCATGCGGCGCCTGGTCGACTGCGGCATGCAGCTGGGCGAGCCCAACGCCGATTCCTACCAGATCATCCTGTCCGTCTCCTCCGAGGTCAAGGACAACGGCGACGGGTCCAGCACCCTGGCCACCGTCGTGCAGGCCACCGGGCGCCCAGTCCAGTTCAGTGGCGCCGACGTGCGGTGCACCACCCTCGGCGAGCTCGAGAAGCGCATCGCCACCATCGTGCAGGCCAAGGCACTCGGCGAGCGCTGAGTCCGGATCACCCTTTTCCATCGCCCCACCCCGGATGCCCCTCCAGTTCGTCGATCCCTCGCTGCGCCGCGTCCTCTTCGGGTGGCGCAGCCCCGCCCTCGGCATGGACATGCCGATCGTCGAGTACGGGCACGCGGGCAAGCCCATCCTCCTCTTCCCCACCGCGGCGGCGGACTACCTCGAGAACGAGCGCTTCTTCCTGATCAAGGCGATGGAGCCGCTCCTCTTCGCGGGGCGCGTGCGCATCTTCTCGATCGACTCGATCAACGCGCATGCCTGGATGGACAAGCAGGTGCCCGTGCCGGAGGCGGCGCGCCGGCAGGCGCTCTACGTGCGCTACGTCGAGGACGAGGTGGTGCCGCACATCCGCCGCATGAGCCGCGACCCCAACGTCCGCGTGCTCACGACCGGGGCGAGCTTCGGCGCCTATCACGCCGCCAACTGCATGCTGCGACGCCCGGACCTGTTCGACGCGCTCGTGGCCATGTCCGGCTTCTACGACCTCGCCAAGTCGTACTTCCGCGGCTACTCCGACGACAACTGCTTCTACAACAACCCGCTCTGGTATGTCCCCGGGTTGTCGGGGCACTTCCTGCACCTGCTGCAGCACGAGAGCCGCATCTGCATCGTCTCCGGACAGGGCGCGTACGAGGCCCCCGACGCGTCGCGGAGCCTCTCGGACGCCCTCCGCGCCAAGGGCATTCCCCACCAGTTCGACCTGTGGGGTCATGACGTGAACCACGATTGGCCGTGGTGGCGCAAGATGCTCCCCTTCTGCGTGGAGCGGCTGGGGTACTGACCCCTCCGTGGGACAGCGCCCCTCGACCCGGTCGTGTCAGGTTGCCGCCCCCGGCGGCCGGGGGTAGCTTCAGCGTCCAGCCCCCGAGGATGCCGTGGTTGCTCGCGCCCTCCGCATGACCGCCCTTCGTGCCACCGCCCTGCTCCTGCTGGGCGTGGCGGGTGGATGTCGTCCCACCTCGCTGCTCGAGCTTCCGTTCGGGCGCGGCGGCCGCACTGGCGTGACGGCACCCGCCGAGGTCGGCACGGGCGACGTCCACGGGTCGGTGATCGACTCGGCCTCCGGTCAGCCCGTCGTCGGGGCGCTGGTCTTCGCGACGACCGACACATCGCCCCTCGCGCCGCCCTCAAACTTCTCCACCGTCACCGACGCGAGCGGACACTTCTCGCTCCTCGACGTGCCCGCGGGGAAGCGTGTCGTCGAGGTGCGCGCGATCGGCTTCACGCGAGAGCGGCAGGTGGTGGTGGTCGCCCGCGGCCTCCAGTACACGGCCAACCTCGAGCTCCGCACCGGGCAGGCGCTCTACCAGCAGCAGCTCGAGGACCTGCGCGTCCCCACGCGCGTCACCCCGTGTCGGCCAAGCGACGTGAGCACCTCGTGGGTGCTCGGCGCGCTGGTCGAATCGCTGTCGCCCCACGCGCAGCAGGATTCGGCGGTCCATCGCGACGGGCGCATCCCGACGCCGCCGCCCGAGAAGGTGCGCCTCGTGCTCAACGGCGAGACCTGTCGCAAGGCGATCGCCGCCTGGTTCGAGCAGGGCGGGATCCCGAACCCGTACACGCAGGTGTACCTGTTCGACCTGGGCGGCGACGGCTACGCGCTCTTCGACCCCGCGCAGGCCCTCGGCAACGCCCAGGCGCGCGTGCCGGTGCTCGGGCGCGACTTCCGCCTGCTGACGATCCTCAGCTTCTAGCACCACCCGGCCCGGCCGCGCCACGCGGCGGCCGTGCGCCCGTCATCCCGCCCCGTTCCCGGAGCCGGTCATGAACATCGGCAAGTTCATCAAGAAGCAGTTCATTGACGTCATCGAGTGGACCGAGTCCGACGACGTCACGCTCGCCTGGCGCTTCCCGATGGAGGACAACGAGATCCAGTACGGGGGGCAGCTGACCGTGCGCGAGACGCAGCGCGCCATGTTCGTCAACGAGGGCAAGGCCGCCGACGTCCTCGGTCCGGGCATGCACACGCTCGAGACGCAGAACATCCCGCTCCTCACGAGCCTCCGCAACTGGGACAAGCTCTTCAAGAGCCCGTTCAAGAGCGACGTCTACTTCTTCTCGACGCGCACCCGCACCAACCAGAAGTGGGGAACGCAGAACCCGGTCACCGTGCGCGACAAGGACTTCGGCGCCGTGCGGCTCCGGGCCTTCGGCATCTACAGCTGGCACCTCGCCGACCCGGCCGCCTTCTTCGCGAAGCTCTCGGGCACGCGCGACGTCTTCACCGTCGCCGACATCGAGGGGCAGCTCCGCAACACGATCGTCGCGTCGGTCTCGGCCGCGTTCGCGCAGAGCGGCGTCCCCTTCCTCGACATGGCGGCCAACACCCCCGCCATCGCCGACGCGATGACCAAGGTGCTCACCCCCACCTTCGCGGAGATGGGACTCGCCCTCGACTCGTTCCTCGTGGAGAACGTCTCGCTCCCCGAGGAGCTCCAGAAGGTGCTCGACCAGCGCATCCAGATGAACATGGTCGGCAACCTCGACCAGTACATGAAGTTCCAGGTGGCGCAGAGCATCCCGGCCGCGGCCGCCAACCCGGGCGGCGGCGGCATCGCCGGGATGGGTGCGGGGCTCGCGGCCGGAATGGGGATCGGCAACCAGATGGCCAATGCGCTCGGCGGCGCCCTCAACCCGCAGCCGCCCGCGGCCCCGCCGGCCGCGCCGCCCGCACCGCCGGCCGATGGCGGCACCAAGCCGCAGGGGAGCTGAACGAGATGCTCGGACAGGAATGGATCATCGAGGCGCGCGGCGCCGATTCCGCGCGCCTCCGCGATCACACCGCGCTCGCCGGCTTGTTCACCACGCTGGTGCGCGAGATGGGGCTCACTCCGGTCTCCGATGCCGCGTGGCACCAGTTCCCGGAGCCCGGCGGCGTGACGGGGGTGCAGATGCTCGCCGAGTCGCACCTCGCGGTGCACACCTTCCCGGAGTTCGGCTCGCTCTGCCTCAACGTGTTCTGCTGCCGACCGCGCGCGGAGTTCGACTTCGCCGCGGCGACGCGAGCCGCGGTCGGTGCCGCGGTGGTACAGGTCCGCTGCCTCGAACGCGGCTACGGCCCCGAGGGCGCCCAGCGCGGCGCACGCACCACGCCCGTCTCCGTTCGCGTGATCCGCGCCGAATGACCGGCGTTCGCGCCTCCTGTCCCAACTGCGGCGCGCAGATCGACTTCCGGTGGGCGCAGGCGGTGCAGACCACGTGCGCGTATTGCCAGTCCGTGCTGGTGCGCCGGGACCTCGACCTCGAGAAGGTCGGCACGTCGGCGGTGCCGCCGCTCACCCCGTCGCCCATCCAGCTCGGCACCGAGGGACGGTTCGGCAACACGGCCTTCACGGTCGTCGGTCGCCTCGTCTATCGCTGGTCCGGCGGCGGCTGGAGCGAATGGCACTGCCGCTGCACCGATGACACGAGCGCCTGGCTCTCCGACGCGCAGGCGGAGTACGTGTTCACCCGCCAGGCCGCCCCCGAGCGGCCATTGCCGCGGGTCACGGACATGCGGGTCGGCGAGCGCATCAAGCACCACGGCCAGACCTTCAGCGTCACCTCGATCACGGAGGCCTCGTACGTCGGCACCGAGGGAGAGCTGCCCTTCGCGTACGAGGCGGTCGCGCAGGTCCTCTTCATCGACCTGCGCGGCGACGCCGGCGACTTCGCGACGATCGACGGCAGCGAAGACCCGCCGCTCCTGTTCGTCGGGCAGCCCGTCGAGCTCCGGCAGCTCGAGCTGCGCAACCTGCGCGAGTTCGAGGGCTGGTGAGCCCCGTCGAGGTCCGCGGGCTCAACTGCCCGAACTGCGGCGCGGCCATCCAGCTGCGCGGCTTCCAGTTCTCGCAGAGCGTGGTGTGCGACTCGTGCTGCGCGGTGCTCGATGCCAGCGACGCGAACGTCGCCGTCCTGCAGGCCTTCGACCGGAAGCTGCGCCGCTACGCGCCGCTCATCCCGCTCGGCACGCGCGGCACGTGGAAGGGCGACCCGTGGGAGGTCATCGGCTTCCAGGTGCGCCAGATCAGCGTGGACGGCACCGAGTACCGGTGGCACGAATACCTGCTCTTCAACCCGTACCGCGGCTTCCGCTACCTCTCGCAGTACGACGGCCACTGGAACGACATCGTGCCCGTTCACGGGCTTCCGGTGCCGGGCGCCGTGCGCGGCCATCCCACGGTCACCTGGCGCGACCAGGCGTTCAAGCAGTTCCAGAGCAGCGCGGCCACGACCGTCTTCGCGCTGGGCGAGTTCCCGTGGATGGTGCAGGTTGGTGACCGCGTGACCGTCCGCGACTTCGTGAACCCGCCATTCATGCTCTCGTCGGAGGAGACCGGCGCGGAAGTCACCTGGTCGCTCGGCGAGTACGTGCCGGGCGAGCGCTTGCAGCAGGCGTTCAAGCTGCGCGAGCCGTTGCCGCGCGCCATCGGCGTCTTCGCCAACCAGCCGAACCCCCTGCACGCGCGGGTCGGCGCATACTGGAAGGCGTTCGCGCTGCTGCTCCTCGCCCTCGTGGTCCTCGTCGTCGGACGCGTCGGCACCGCGTCCAACCGGGCGGCCGCCCACGTCGAGGGCGTCTTCCACCCGGGGCGCGCGGAGGACAAGCAACCGTTCGTGAGCGACACCTTCACCCTCGTCGGGCATACGTCGAGCGTGGACATCCGCTCCCGCGCGAACGTGGATGGGAGCTGGCTCTTCCTCGGCCTCACGCTCGTGAACGACTCGACGGGCCAGGTCATCGACGTCGGCCGCGAAGTGAGCTACTACCACGGCGTCGAGGACGGCGAGTCGTGGAGCGAGGGCAGCCCGGCCGACCACGCCAGCGTGCCGGCGGTGCCCGCGGGGCGCTGGTTCCTCCGCCTGGAGGTCGACGGCCCCGACACCGGCGCGGACATCGACTGGCAGGTGGACCTGCGCCGCGACGCGCCCGGGTTCCTCTGGTGGGCCATCGCGCTCGTGCTGCTCGTGCTCCCGCCCGTGGTGGTGGGGCTTCGCTCCGCCGCGTTCGAGACCACGCGCTGGGCCGAGTCCGACTTCGCCCCGCAGGCCTCGTCGGGGGACGACGATTCCTCCTCCGACGATTCCTCCTCCGACGACTGATGCCCATGCCCCGCGGCTACCTCGTCTTCGGCACCCTGGTGCTCGCCGCCGCCGCCCTGCTCGAGTTCCGCGGCGTCGGCCTGGGAGCCGGCCGCGACACGCGCGCCGATCCCCGCTCGATCCGCAACAACCCCGGTTCCTACCGCTCGACCTACTACGGCGGGCGGACCACCTACGGCAAGTGAGGACCTGCGCCCCATGGATACCCTCCTGAAGAACGTCGTCGCGAGCTCCGTCTACGCGGTGCTCGGGATCGTGATCCTGTTCGTCGCGTTCTGGGTGGTGGACCGCCTGACCCCCGGGCACCTCTGGAACGAGATCCTCAAGGACAAGAACTCGGCCATCGCAATCCTCATGGGCTGCCTCGGCATCGGGATCTCGATCATCATCGCCGCGAGCATCCACTAGGCGCGGCCCGTGGCCGCGGCGCTCTTCGCCACCGTCTGCCTGATCGCGGCCTGCGGGCTCGTCTACGAGCTCGTGGCCGGGGCGCTCGCCTCGTACCTGCTCGGCGACTCGGTCACCCAGTTCTCGCTCGTCATCGGCATCTATCTCGCGTCGATGGGCGTGGGCAGCTGGCTCTCGCGCTTCGTCGTGCGCGGGCTCGCCGCGCGCTTCGTCGCCATCGAGCTGCTGGTGGCGATCGTGGGCGGGTGGTCGGCCTCGCTCCTCTTCCTCGCCTTCGCGTACACCGAGGCGTTCCGCGTCGCGCTCTACGCCATCGTCACCATCGTCGGGATCCTGGTCGGCCTCGAGGTCCCGCTCCTCATGCGCCTCCTGCGCGAGCGGTTCGCCTTCAAGGACGTTGTCGCGAACGTCCTCACCTTCGACTACCTCGGCGCGCTCATCGCGTCCATCCTCTTCCCCCTCGTGCTCGTGCCGCACCTGGGGCTCGTGCGCGCCGCCCTCGGCTTCGGCATCGTCAACGCCGTCGTCGCGCTCTGGAGCACCTGGCTCTTCCGCGGCGTGCTCGGGGCCCCGCGCGCGCTGCGCACCGCCGGGGTCGCCGTGCTGGCGGTGCTCGTGGCCGGCTTCGCGGCCGGTGACCGGCTCATGGCCGCCGCCGAGCGGGGGCTCTACGCCGACGACGTGATCTTCGCGCGCAGCACCCCGTACCAGCGCATCGTGCTCACGGTATGGAAGGACGACCTCCGGCTCTACCTCAACAACCACCTGCAGTTCAGCTCGCGCGACGAGTACCGCTACCACGAAGCGCTGGTGCACCCCGGCCTCGCCGCGAACCCGGCGGCGCGCCGCGTGCTCGTGCTCGGCGGGGGCGACGGCCTCGCCCTGCGCGAAATCCTCCGCTATCCCGGCGTCTCCCACGCCACCCTGGTGGACCTCGACGGCGAGATGACGCGGCTCTTCACGCAGCACCGCGACCTCGCCGCGCTCAACGGCGGGTCGTTCCGCGATCCACGCGTCACGGTGCACAACGCCGACGCCTTCACCTGGCTCGACGCCCACGACGACACCTTCGACTTCATCGTCGTGGACTTTCCCGACCCGTCCAACTACGCGGTCGGCAAGCTCTACACGACCGCCTTCTACCGGCTGCTCAAGCGGCACCTGGCGCGCGACGGCCGCATCGTCGTGCAGAGCACGTCGCCCCTCTTCGCACGGGCCTCGTTCTGGTGCATCGAGCGCACCCTGCGCGAGGCGGACCTCGCCACCGCGCCCTACCACCTCTACGTGCCCTCCTTCGGCGAGTGGGGGTTCGTCCTCGCCGGCGCGGCGCCGTACGTGCCGCCCGACTCGCTGCCAGCCGGGCTCCGTTTCCTGACGCGCGCGCAGCTCCTCCCGATGTTCGACTTCCCGCTCGACATGCGCCCGCTTCCGGTCGAGCCCAACCGGCTCAACGACCAGGTGCTGGTGCGCTACTACGAGAAGGAGTTCGAGCAGATCAACCGGTGAGCGACCCGACCGGCGTGCCCCTCTCGCGACGCGCGTTCGTAGTCGCCGGCGCCGCCGCGCTCGTCGGCCTCACGCGCAAGGGTGCGCCGGCGATCGCGGGCGGGTTCGTCGAGGACGACGGGCCGGTGGGCCATCGCATTCGCGACGGCATCGCGCCGGGCGCGGTGCGCGAGCGGCGGCGCGTCCCCCTCGTCATCGTCGGTGGCGGCATCGCCGGCCTCTCGGCGGCGTGGTGGTGCGAGCGCCACGGCTTCCGCGACTACGTGGTGCTCGAGCTGGCGGCCGAGGCGGGCGGCAATGCGCGCAGCGGCGCCAACGAGGTGAGCGCCTACCCGTGGGGCGCGCACTACGTGCCGGTGCCGGGCCCGCGGGCGAGCCTCGCGCGCGAGCTGTTCACCGAACTCGGGCTGCTGGTCAACGGCGCCTGGGACGAGCGCACCCTCTGCCACTCGCCGCAGGAGCGGCTCTTCTGGCGCGGCGAATGGCACGAGGGCATCGAGTCGTTCGTCGGAGACTCGGCCGAGGACCGCGCGCAGTGGAGCCGCTTCCAGGAACGGCTGGCCGCGCTGCGCGCCAGCGGCGAATTCACGATCCCCGTGTCGCGTGGACGACCGGCGCGTTCGGCGCTCGACACGCTCACGCTGGCTCAGTGGCTCGATCGCGAGCGGTTCACCTCGCGCGCACTGCGCTGGTATGCGGACTACGCCGTGCGCGACGACTACGGCACCTCCGCGCGCGATGCGTCCGCCTGGGCCGGCCTCCACTACTTCGTGGCCCGGGAGCCGGACGAGAAGGGGCCGCTGACGTGGCCGGAGGGGAACGGGTGGATCGTGCGGCGGCTCCTCGAGCGCGTCGGCCCGCGCGTTCGCACGGCGTCGGCCGTTCGCGCCGTCACGCCGGTTCGCGGGGGTCGCGGCGTCGTGGTGCGCACCGAGGATGCGGAGTTCACCGCGGATGCGTGCGTGTGGACGGCGCCGCTCTGGCTCGCGCCGCACGTGGTGGACGGTTTCGGCCCCGCGCCGGTGATGACGACGGCGCCCTGGCTCGTCGCCAACCTCACCCTGCGCGAGTGGCCGACGGATCATGGCAGCGCGCCCGCGTGGGACAACACCATCGTCGATTCCCCCGGACTCGGCTACGTCAACGCCACGCATCAGCGGCTGGACCATGGCGGCGGACGCACCGTGTGGACGTATTACCACGCGCTGGTGCGCGCCGAGCCCCTCGCGGCGCGGCGCGCGTTGCGCGCATTGAGCTGGCCGGACGCGTGTGCCCTCGTGCTCGATGACCTGGAGCGCGCGCATCCGGGGCTCCGTCGGGTCGTGGAGCGGATCGATGTCCGCCGCTACGCCCACGCGATGGCGCGTCCCGAACCGGGGTTCCTGTCGCAACCCTGGCGCCGGGCCCTGCTCGCGTCGCGAGGCCCCGTCTGGTACGGCCACGCCGACGTTGGTGGGCTCTCGCTCTTCGAGGAGGCGCAGGATCACGGCGTGCGTGCGGCGCGGGCCGCGCTCGAGCACCTCGGGCGCGGCGCAGCGCGCCGTCAGCGCCCCGCCGACCTGAACGAGTAACGAAGCCCGAAGGAGAGCGACCCGTACTCGGGCGACGTCGCGCCGCGGGCCGGCGCTTCGGTGTCGTACTCGTACACGAACACGGTGTTGACCGCGAACGCCGGCGTCAGCCGCCACGCGATCGTCGTGCGGGACGACGCCGTGTAGTGCGAGGCGTCGCGCAGGAGCGGGCGCCAGAACGTGACGGTGGCGATGTCGAGCTTCCGGTCGAGCAGCTCGCGCGCCGCCTTGAACCGCAGCGACCAACGCAGCACCTCCGCGTCCGGATTCGCCGGGGCGTTCGCGAAGGCGTTCGTCGCCGTGTGGACCACCGCCAGCGACAGCGAGGCCGACCCGAGCGAGTCGCGCAGCGGCGTGAGCTTGAGTCCGAGTCCCTGTTCGTAGCGCGACGCGACCTGCGCTTCGAGGCTTCCCTCGGCGCTGAGCCACAGCACCGGGCTCCAGAGGTCGTGCGGACGGTGCTCGAGCGAGAGCACGGCCCGCCCGGAACGCCGCGCGACGAAGAACGCCGTGCCCGGATCCTGGTTGTCCTGGTAGGCGCCGACCGCCACGAGGCTCAGTTCGAGGCTTGAGTCCGTCCGCGCGGCCGACAGCGTGCCGCCCACGAATCGGGTACGGGAGCGCCCGAAAGTGCCGAGGATATCGAGCCCAGCGGCTGCTTCCCGCGTCTCTCCCTGAGCTTCGAGCGCTGTGGCCGAAGCTCCCATGCCGGCCAGTGTACCGATGACTAGGACGCAACGTCGGACCCAGCGTTGGACTGTGAGTCCGAATACACCGTGTCGAAAGGACATGGTGTTGCGCTCAACTCCATGATAGTCATGGCGATAAGGGAGGACCATGCGGTCCGAACACGAGAATGTCGCGCTTGGACGTCCCGAGGAACATTCGTGCAAGTGCAAGGGGGACTTCAATTTAGGCAACTTGGTGGTTAGGTTGCGGTATCCGTTGGCGCGCCCGATTGGCGCCGCGTACGGGACATCCCTTGGAGGCATGATGCGGAAGCCGCGCCCGAATTCCTATAATCCGGCCCAGGCCCTCCACCTCATCACGAGCGACCGTCAGGGGGCGGCGCTCAGTTGTCCGAGTTGCTCCGGCAAGATAAAGCGCGATCCCAACAAGGCCCCGCCGCCACCGTTGTCGCACGTGACGTTGACGTGCACGAACTGTGGTCGCTTCGCCCGCTACATCGCTGGCGCTGCGTAGTTCGCGGGCTCGACCGAACCGCGCCTTGTGACCGCCGGCACCCCCAGGGGTTGCCGGCGGTCGTGCGTTGCGGCCCGGAAAGGGCTATACTAGCCGGACTTCTGGTGGGGGGGATTCGGCTGGCGGGTGCGCCGTGCACTCGAACCCGACGCTCGCCCATCTCGCTTCACCGTCATTGTCCCTGGGGGACGAGGGAAGGTCGTATGGCAAGGATCAACGGCACTGTGAAGTGGTTCAACGACGCGAAGGGATTCGGCTTCATCTCGCGCGAAGGGGGGCCCGACGTGTTCGTGCACTTCAGCGCCATCCAAGGGAGTGGCTTCAAGTCACTCGCCGAAGGGGACAAGGTGGAGTTCGAGATCGTCCAGGGCCAGAAGGGCCCGCAGGCCGCGGACGTCGTCAAGGCGGGGTAGACACCTTGTCTGACGCTGCGACCAGTCGCAGCAACGCCCCGGTCTCGCAAGAGGCCGGGGCGTCGTCGTTTCAGGTGACCGGGCGGGACGGGCCGCGGCGCCTTGCCCGCGATCGTCAGGCGGCGGTGGCGCGGCGTGAATCGCGACGGGTGGCCGCGGGAGCCGGCGAGCTGGGACGGTCCCCCGCGCGGGCCGCGGGCTCTCCGGCGCGCTGGCCGCGTGCGTCCACCGACGCCATGAGCTGCGCCATCCGGTGTGCGAAGACGAACGCCTGCAGCGGAGCGCGGGCTTCGCACAGGGGCTCCCGCGCGAGGGCCTGCGCCTCGGCCCGCACGGCGGGCGGCAACGTCGCGGCCATCG
>JACQES010000157.1 GCA_016200495.1 Gemmatimonadota bacterium | reverse complement strand
TACCGGGCTGGAGAGGCGAACCCCGCGTGGGACGCCCTCGTCGCCCTCCTGCGTCCGCTGGTCGCCTCCATGCCCGGAGGCCGACCGCGCCTGCTCGAGGTCGGCTGCTCAAGCGGATACCACGGCGAAGTGTTCGCGCTGCGCCAGCTGGCGGTGGCGTATGCCGGCTGCGACTACTCGAGCGCCTTCGTGACGATGGCGCGAGAGACGTATCCGGAGGTGCCGTTCGAGGTCGCGGACGCCACGGCGCTGCCGTTCCCGGACGGGAGCGCCGACATCCTGCTGTCGGGCTGCTGCCTGCTGCACATTCCGGACTACGAGGCCGCGATCCGGGAGTCGGCGCGCGTCGCCGCGCGCTACGTCGTGTTCCACCGGACGCCGGTGCTGCACCGCGCGCCGACGACGTACTACCGCAAGCTCGCCTACGACGTCGAGACCGTGGAAATCCATTTCAACGAGGCGGAGCTGGTCGGCCTGTTCGCCCGCCACGGCCTGCGCCTCATCGGGATCGAGACCCTCGACGTGCAGTGGCGCGCCGGCGACGCGTATGCGACCAAGGAGTACGTGTGCGAGAAGGTCGCGCCGGAGGGGATGCATGCCGGCCGCTGACGACGCCGGGCGCGGCCCGCGGGTCTACTGCACGCTCTTCGACCGCAACTACCTCCTGAAGGGGCTGGTCATGCTGCAGTCCCTGCGCGCGCACGCCGCCGACGCGGTCGTGTACGTGCTCTGCATGGACACGGACACCTTCGACCTGCTCGGGCGCCTCGCGCTGCCCGGGGTGCGCCGGCTCGTGCTCGCCGACGTGGAGGACGATGCGCTGCGCGCGGTCAAGCCGACGCGGTCGGTGGCCGAGTACTGCTGGACGCTCTCGCCGGCGCTGTGCTGGCACGTGATGCAGGCCTGTCCCGAGGCGGCGTTCGTGACCTACCTCGACGCCGACCTCATGTTCTTCTCGGACGTCGAGCCGCTGTACGCCGAAATGGGGGCGCGCTCGGTCTCGATCACGGACCACCGGTACCCGCCCGCGCTGGCGCACCTGCAGATGTACGGGCGGTTCAACGTCCAGTGGGTCGGGTTCCGCCGCGACGAGATCGGGCTTCGCTGCCTGGCGCGCTGGCGGGCTCAGTGCATCGAGTGGTGCTTCGCGCGCCTCGAGGCCGGGCGCCTGGGCGACCAGAAGTACCTCGAGGAGTGGCCGGCACTCTACGGCGACGCCGTGCACGTCATCGCGCACCCCGGTGCGGGGGTCGGTCCGTGGAACGTCTTCGCCTCGCGCGTCGGGGACGCCGACGGACGCGTGACGGTGGACGGCGCCCCGCTGATCTTCTACCACTACCACCAGTTCCAGCTGCTCGCGGGGGGCGGCGTGGACTACATGCCGCCGCTCTACCAGTCGCTGGGGCCGCCGCCGATGGCCATCTACGGCGCCTACGAACGCGCGCTCGAAGGCGCGCTCGCGCAGGTGCGCGCGATCGAGCCGACGTTCACCGGCGGCCTGCGCTCGACGGGCATGGTCTCGGCCCGGCGGTTCGTGCAGCGCTTCGTCCCGACGCGCGTCAAGAACTTCCTTCGCCGCGTCGGCCTGCAGCCGTGGTGACGACGGGGCGGAGCGCCCGCCGGCGCGCGTGAGGCTGCGCGCCGTGGTCGCGCGCGTGCGCGGCAGCGCGGGCCTGCGCGGGATCGGCACGCTCGCGCTCGCCTCGGGCGCGGGGCAGCTCGCCGTGATGTCCACGTTGCCCATCGCGACGCGGCTCTATGCACCGGCCGATTTCGGGCAGTTCGCGCTGCTGACCTCCTTCACCGGCATCGCGACCGTCGCGGCATGCCTCTGTCTCGACCTCGCGATCGTGCAGGGGGCCGACGGCGCGGCGGCGGACGAGCTGTTCGCGGCAGCGCTGCGCAGCCTGCCGCTGACGGCGCTCGTCAGCGCGTTGGTGCTCTGGGGCCTCATCGCGCGCGGCCTCTTTGGGTACGGCAAACTGGCCCTTTCCGGCGTCGCGGTGACGGCGGCGCTCGTGGCCCTCAACGGCCTGTACGTCGCGAGCCGGTACCGACAGCTGCGCGAGCAGCACTACGGGCTGATCGCCTCGGCCACGCTGTTCCAGAACCTCGGGCGCGCCGTGGCCCCGCTCCTCTGGTGGCCCCTCACGCGGAGCTGGGCCGGACTCGCGCTGGGCGAGCTGAGTGCGCGGGCGATCGGCACGCGGCGGCTGATCGCGCCGCTCCTCGCGGCCGCGTGGCGACATCCGGCCTTCCGCGAACATGGCGCCTGGTGGCGCGTGGTCCGGCGGGAATGGCGCTACACCGGCGTGCTGCTCACCAGCGTCATCATCGACACCGGCTCGTCCCTCATCGTCGCGCCGATGCTCGCCGCGGCCTACGGCGCGGAGGCGGCGGGCGAGTACTACCTCGTGACGACGTTCCTCAACGCCCCCCTTGCGCTGGTCGGAACGGCCTTCGCCGACGTCATCCATGCGCGCAGCGCGCAGCTGATGCACGCCGATCCGCGCGCGCTGCCGGGCTTCGTCCGCCGGGCCGCCGCGGGACTGCTCGGCATCGGGGCGCTCATCTACGTGCCGCTGTGGGTGCTGGCCCCCTGGCTGCTGCCGCGGATCTTCGGCAGCCAGTGGCACGAAACGGTGCAGGTGACGCGCGGGCTGACCCCCTTCATGATCATGGCCTTCGTGGCGAGCCCCTGCAGCCGGGTGCTCGTCGCCGTGCGACAGACCGGGATCAAGATGGCGGCCGACGTGCTGCGCCTGCTCGTCGCTCCGGCGACCATCCTGCTCGCGCAGCGCTCGACGGCCCCGTTCGCGCAGGCCATCTTGTGGTTCGGCCTCGCCATGGCGGGGGCGTACGCCCTCTATTTTGGGGGGCAGTATTACTCTGCCGTCCGCGTCTCCCGGCGGACGCCCGGGGCCCTCGCACCCGTCCACGAGGTCATGGATGTTCAGGAATGAAACGCTGCTGATCACGGGGGGCACCGGATCGTTCGGGAACGCGGTGCTGCGCCGCTTTCTCGCGTCCGACGTCGCCGAAATCCGCATCTTCAGCCGCGACGAGAAGAAGCAGGACGACATGCGGAAGCGCTATGCGGACCCGAAGCTGAAGTTCTACCTCGGGGACGTGCGCGACCGGGGCAGCCTTGCCGCGGCCTTCCGCGGCGTCGACTACTGCTTCCATGCGGCGGCGCTCAAGCAGGTGCCGTCCTGCGAATTCCATCCCATGGAGGCGGTGCGGACCAACGTGCTCGGCACCGAGCACGTGATCGACGCCGCGGTGGCCGCGGGCTGCAAGCGGCTCGTCTGCCTGAGCACCGACAAGGCGGTCTATCCCATCAACGCGATGGGGATCTCGAAGGCGATGATGGAGAAGGTCATGGTGGCGGCGGCCCGCGGCCTCGGGCAGACCGACACCGTGGTCTGCGGCACGCGCTACGGCAACGTGATGGCGTCGCGCGGCTCGGTGATTCCGCTCTTCGTCCACCAGGTGCAGCGGGGCGAGCCGGTGACGGTCACCGACCCGGCCATGACGCGCTTCATGATGACCCTGGAAGAAGCCGTCGAGCTGGTGCTCTACGCGTTCCAGCACGGCGCGAACGGCGACATCTTCGTGCAGAAGGCGCCGGCGGCGACCATCGGCGTCCTGACGACGGCGCTGCTCGGCGTGCTCGGGCGACCCGACCATGCGGTCCGGGTGATCGGCACGCGCCACGGCGAGAAGCTCTACGAGACGCTGCTGAGCCGTGAGGAGTTCGCCGCCGCCGAGGACCTTGGCGGCTACTTCCGCGTGCCGCCGGATGGCCGCGACCTCAACTACGCCAAGTACGTCGAGCAGGGCGAGACGCGCATCTCGAGCGCCAGCGAGTACAACTCGCACAACACGGAGCAGCTGGACGTTGCGGGCATGACGCGCCTCCTCGGCGACCTGCCGTTCATCCAGCGCGCCGCGCGCGGTGAGCTCGTGACGGCCGAGGATTGAGCGCGATGCACATCGTGGTCACCGGTGGGAACGGCTTCATCGCGCGCACGCTGCGCCTGCGCCTGCGTGAACTGGGCCACGACCACGTCACCAGCCTCACGCGCGAGTCGGACGCCGCCGCCTGGCGCGACGCCCTCCGGTCGGCGGACGCGGTGGTCCACCTCGCGGGAGTCAACCGGCCGCCCGATCCGTCGGCCTTCGGGCCGGGCAACGCCGGCCTCACGCGCGAGGTCTGCGATGCCCTGACCGCGGCGGGTCGGCGCGCGATCCTCGTGCTCAGCTCGTCGACGCAGGCCGCCCTCGACAATCCCTACGGCCTGAGCAAGCGCGCCGCCGAAGAGGCGGTGGAGGCGTACGCGGCGCGGACGGGCGCGCGAACCTGCATCCTCCGGCTGCCGAACGTCTTCGGCAAGTGGGCACGACCGAACTACAACTCCGCCGTCGCCACGTTCTGCCACAACCTCACGCGGGGCCTGCCCATCACGGTGCACGATCCCGCGGCGCCGCTGCGACTGGTCTACGTGGATGACGTGGTCGAGACGATCCTGGGGACGCTGGCACCCGGCGGGGCGGGGGGACGGGTCGCGGTGGCTCCCGAGTACCTCACGACCGTGGGCGAGGTCGCGGACACGCTGCGCGCCTTCGTCGCCAGCCGCACCTCGCTCGACATGCCGGGCGTCGGCACGGGGCTCGTGCGCGCGCTGTACGCGACGTACGTGAGCTACCTCCCGACGGAGGCCTTCGCGTATCCCCTGGTACGCCACGCCGATGCGCGGGGCGCGTTCTCGGAGGTCCTGCGGACGCGCGATTCGGGCCAGTTCTCGTTCTTCACGGCGCATCCGGGCGTCACCCGCGGCGAACACTACCATCACACCAAGACGGAGAAGTTCCTCGTCGTCCAGGGCCGGGCGCGCTTCGGCTTCCGGCACATCGACACGGGCGAGCGGCACGCGCTCGACGTCGAGGGAGCCGTGCCAACCGTGGTCGAGACCGTGCCGGGATGGGTCCATGACATCACGAACATCGGGGATACCGAGATGATCGTCCTCCTCTGGGCCAACGAGCGGTTCGATCCCGAGCGGCCCGACACCATCCGCACCAAGGTGGCGCCATGAAGCGCCTCAAGGTCGTCACGGTCGTGGGCACGCGCCCCGAGATCATCCGGCTCTCGCGGGTCATCGCGCGCATCGACGCGCACTGCGACCACGCGCTCGTGCACACGGGCCAGAACTACGACTACGAGCTGAACCAGGTGTTCTTCGACGACCTGGCAGTCCGGAAACCCGACCACTTCCTGGGCGCGGCCGGCGCGACGGCCGCCGAGACCATCGGGCAGGTGATCATCGCCGTGGACCGCGTGCTGGCGAGCGAGGCGCCCGATGCCCTCCTCGTGCTCGGGGACACCAACAGCTGCCTGGCGGTGATTCCGGCGAAGCGGCGGAAGATTCCGGTGTTCCACATGGAGGCGGGCAACCGGTGCTTCGACCAGCGCGTGCCCGAGGAGACCAACCGGCGCATCGTGGATCACACGGCCGACGTGAACCTCACCTATTCCGCCATCGCGCGCGACTACCTGCTGCGCGAGGGGCTCCCGCCCGACCTCGTGATCCGGACGGGCAGTCCCATGTTCGAGGTGCTGACGCACTATCGCCCCGGGATCGAGGCGTCCGGCGTGCTCGGGCGGCTGGGCCTCGCGGAACACGGGTACTTCGTCGTGAGCGCGCACCGCGAGGAGAACGTGGACGGAGACCGCCCGTTCGCGCGGCTCGTCGCGGTCCTCAACGCCGTGGCCGAGGAGCACACGCTGCCCGTCATCGTGTCCACGCACCCCCGCACCATGAAGCGCGTCGAAGCGTCCGGGGCGCGGTTCCATCCGGGGGTGCGGCTGCTCAAGCCGCTGGGCTTCCACGACTACGTGCGGCTGCAGATCGGCGCCCGCGCGGTCCTCTCGGACAGCGGCACGATCAACGAGGAGTCGTCGATCCTCAACTTCCCCGCGCTCAACCTCCGCGAGGCGCATGAGCGGCCCGAAGGCATGGAGGAGGCCGCCGTGATGCTCGTCGGCCTCTCGGTCGAGCGGGTGCGCCAGGGATTGGCTATCCTGGCGACCCAGCCCCGCGGCGCCACGCGCGGGATGGGGCTCGTGGCGGACTATGCGGTGCCAAACGTGTCGGACAAGGTGGTGCGCATCCTGCACAGCTACACCGACTACGTGCAGCGCGTGGTCTGGCGCCGCTACGACTGACCCGGGCCCGTGCGCGTCCTCGTCGTCACGCAGTACTTCTGGCCCGAGACCTTCCGGGTAAACGACATCGTCGCGGCGCTCACGCGGCGGGGACACGAGGTCACGGTGCTGACGGGCCGGCCGAACTACCCCGATGGCGTCATCCTGCCGGCGTTCCGTGCCGCCCCGCAGTCGTTTGCGCGATTCGAGGGGGCGGACGTGGTACGCGTACCGCTCGTGCCGAGGGGGCGCAACGCGCTGCAGCTGCTCGTGAACTACGCCAGCTTCGTCGTGAGCGGCTGCCTGTTGGGTCCCTGGCGCCTGCGGGGACGGGCGTTCGACGCGATCTTCATCTTCCAGGCATCACCCGTGACGTCGGCCATCCCGGGCCTGCTGCTCAGCCGGCTGCGCGGGATCCCCGCCGTCATGTGGGTACTAGACCTGTGGCCCGACACGCTGTCGGCGCTCGGCGTGGTCCGGTCACCGGCGATTCTCGCGTTGGTCGGCCGGCTGGTCGGTGCGATCTATCGCGGATGCGACCTCGTGCTTGGCCAGTCGCGCGCGTTCGAGGAGAACATCCGGTGGTGGTCGGGCGATGCCACGCGCTACCGGTACCTGCCGGGGTGGGCCGAGCCGATGTTCGAGGGCGACCTCGCCGCGGTCCCCATCGCCGACGAGGTCCGCGCGTTCATGGACGGCACGTTCAACGTCATGTTCGCGGGAAATCTCGGCGAGTCGCAGGACTTCCCGTCGGTTCTCGCCGCCGCGGAACGCCTGCGCGACCGGCGGGACATCCGCTGGCTGATCGTGGGCGACGGGCGCGTCGCGTCCTGGATGCGCGATGAGATCGCGCGTCGGGGCCTCGGCGGGTGCGTGCACCTGCTGGGGCGGCATCCGATCGAGCGGATGCCGGCCTTCTTCCGCGCCGCCGACGCGATGCTGGTGAACCTCAAGGCCGAACCCGCCTTCGCGATGACGATTCCCGGCAAGCTCCAGGCGTACCTCGCGGCAGGCGTGCCCATCCTGGGCATGCTCGACGGGGAGGGGGCGCGCGTGATCGAGCAGTCGGGGGCTGGCTTCGTCTGCCGCGCCGGAGACGCTGCGGGACTCGCCGACGCGGTATCGCGCATGGCTGCGCTCCCGCCCGCGGAGCGTGCGGCCATGGGCGCACGCGGGCGTGCCTTCGCGGCGGCGGAGTTCGATCGTGAGCGACTCATCGACCGCCTCGTGGCCTGGTTGGCACCGTCCGAGACGTCGGCGGCGCGCGGTTGAGGCCGAGTGGCGCGGGACTAGCTTTCACCCGCGTCCGCGCCCGGTTCGTCCCCTTGACTCCCGGTATTCCTCACGTGTCGATTCTCGTGGTGGTGGCGCATCCCGACGATGAAGTGCTGGGCTGTGGGGCCACGGTCTCCGCGCTGACTCGCGCCGGGGCGTCGGTGACCGCCTGCATCCTGTCCGGGACGGCGGCCGCGCGCCGGCACCGGCCGGCCGCCGAGACGCTCGAGGCGCACACGCGCGCCGCCAGCGACGTGCTGGGCATGCGACCGCCGATCCTGGGCGACTTTCCGAACATCGCGCTCAACACCGTCCCCCACCTCGAGCTCGTGCAGTTCGTCGAGGCCGCCATCGAGCGAGAGGGCGCCCACACCATCTTCACGCACCATCCCGCCGATCTCAACGACGACCACCTCCAGGTCTCGCGCGCGGCCCAAGCGGCCGCGCGCCTCTGGTTGCGGCGCCCGGGGATTCCGTCGCTGCGGGCCTTGTACTTCATGGAGGTCCTTTCCTCCACCGACTGGGCCTTCCCGGTCGCGACAGCGCCGTTTCGTCCGGACGCGTTCATCGGCGTCGAGCCGGGGGACATCGAGCGCAAGATCGAGGCGCTGTCCCGGTACGAAGGGGTGATGCGTCCGTTCCCGCATTCGCGCAGCCGCGAAGCCATCGAGGCGCTCGCGACGCTGCGTGGCGCCCAAGCCGGTCGCACGGGCGCCGAGGCGTTCCAGACGGCCTTCGCGGCGCCGACCCCGGCCACGCTCCGCGGATGAGTCGCGCATACCGCGACGGCGGCAAGCGCGTGCTGGATGTTGCCATCGCCCTCGCGAGCCTTGTCGTGCTGTCGCCCGTCCTCGCCGTCGTGGCCCTGCTGATCAAGCGGGAGGATGGAGGACGGGTGATCTTCCGGCAGCGACGCATCGGACGCGGCCAGCGTCCGTTCGAGTTGCTCAAGTTCCGCTCGATGCGCGAGAACGTCGGTGACGTACCCTCGACGCAGGCGGGCGGACTGCCGGTGACGCGCATCGGGAGCGTCATCCGGCGCACCAACCTCGACGAGCTGCCGCAACTGGTGAACATCCTGCGGGGGGACATGAGCGTGGTCGGACCGCGACCGGCGCTCGCGTCGCAGACGGAGCTCATCGCCCTCCGCGCGTCCAACGGCGCGTTCGACGTGCGGCCCGGCCTGACGGGCCTCGCCCAGGTGAGCGCGTACGACGGCATGCCCGCGACCGAGAAGGCGCGCTGTGACGCCACGTACGCGCAGGCCATCACGCTCCTGGGTGACCTCACGATCATCTGGCGCACCTTCGGGTACCTGCGTCGCCCGCCCCCGGTGTACTGATGACGCCGCCCCTCCGCTTCGGCTTCGTGACGTGCGTGCAGCTGGGCCTCTCCTGCATGGAGGAGATCGCCGCGCTCGGCGGCCGCATCGACGCCGCGCTCACCATTCCGGACGACCGCAGCCGCGCCAAGTCCGGCCGCGTCTGGATCGACGCCCACTGTGCGCGCCACGGAATTCCACTCGGCAAGTTCGGCAACATCAACGATCCCGAGGCCGTGGCGTGGCTGCGCACGCAGGCGCTGGACTGGCTCTTCATCATCGGCTGGTCGCAGATCGCGCGCGCCGAGGTGCTCTCGTCGGTGCGGCGCGGCGTGATCGGCATGCACCCGACGCTGCTGCCGCAGGGTCGCGGGCGGGCGGCCGTGCCGTGGGCCATCCTCCACGGGCTCGAGCGGACGGGGGTGAGCATGTTCAAGCTCGATGCGGGCGTGGACACCGGACCGCTGCTCGCCCAGGTCCCGATTCCGGTGGCTCCTCGCGAAACGGCCACGACGCTGTATGCGAAGGTGGAGGAGGCGCATCGCACGCTGATCCGCGTCGCGTGGCCACGCCTCGTGGCGGACGATCTGCCGCTGCGCGCGCAGGACGAGGCGGCGGCCACTGTCTGGCCGGGACGCACGCCGGAGGATGGTCGCCTCGACCCCTCCATGACGGTCGCCCAAGCCGATCGGCTCGTGCGAGCCGTCACCCGACCATACCCCGGCGCATTCATCGATCTCGCGGGCGTTCGTCGCCGTGTCTGGTCCGCGATACCCGCAGCCCTCGATCCAGCGGCGGCGGGCCCCCGCCTGCGCTTTGCCGACGGCGACCTGGTGCTGCTCGAGGCGACGGACGAGCCCGCGCCGGCCTGACGGAGGGGTCAGCCGCGCTTCAGGAGCACGCCGAGTGTCGCGAGACTGGTCAGGATGCCGAGCCAGGCCGTGAGTCGCTGCGTCGCCTGCAGGTCCTCGTTCAGGTCCTTCAGCGGCACCGTGACGACGCCGCCGGGCCGCGGCTCGGGCTTCCCGTCCGGAAGCACGAAGATCCGCTGGATGCGGCTCTCCACCTGCCCGTTGGCCTGGGTGACGTACGCGCGCCGCTCGTCCCCCGTACGCTTGGCGCCACCCGCTGACTTGACGTAGTAGTCGATGTCCGCACCCGGCCGGTACGCGACGCCGGTGGGCGCGTTCACCTCGCCCTTGACCACGACCACGGGATTCAGCTGCGGCACGGTGACCGAGTCACCGTCCTGCAGCACGAGGTTGTCGCGGAACCCGGGGTCGCGAAGCGCGTGCGCGAGGTCGATGCCGACGCGACCGACACTGTCGCGCGTGCGGAAGAACGCGCCGCCCTCGGCGAAGGCCAGGCTGGTGAGGCCGCCCGCACGACGCACGACATCGGAGAGCCGCTCCGCCTGCGACGTGAGCGTGTATCGCCCCGGAAAGCGCACCTCGCCCGTGACCCACACGGCGCGCTGCAGCGACCAGTCCGGCTGCCGCAGGATCAGTACGTAGTCGTACGCATTCAGCGTGACCTCGGGCCCGGGCCCGGCGGACGCCGGCAACCCTGGCGGCCCCAGGTAGCGTCCGTCGGCCGTGCGCTCGGCGAGATAGCTCGAGTCGAGGGGAACGCGCACGGTCGTCGCCGTGACGCCTCCAGCCCGGGTCTCCGGAAGGCGCGCGATTTCCGCCTCGTTCAGGAACGCACTCTGGTCGAGCCCGCCGGCGAGCAGCACGAGGTCGCGCACGGTCATGCCCTCGCGGTACGGGAAGCGGCCGCCCTTTCGCACGGCTCCCGCGATCGACACGAAGCGCAGCGGTCGGAACTCCGTCAGCGAGAAGACGCGCACCTCATCGTCCTCGCGCAGGATCAGGTCGTCCGTGACGCTGCCGGTGGAGTCGCGCAGCGACGTGCGGAGCTGCACGCGCGTCGAGTCGGCGCGCAACCGCGAGATGAGCACGCGGCCGAGGTACGTGTCGGGGCGCAAGCCGCCGGCGCGCTTGAGCGCGTCCGACAGGCGCATGCCCGGCTCGACCGCGACGAGTCCCGGGCTCCAGACGTTCCCGCGCACCACCACGCGATTGCGCACGCGATCGCTGATGGGGGCGACGCGCACGACGTCGCCCGCCCCGACCGGCACCGTGGCCGCGGCTTCGGTGCTGAGCGCGAGGACCGTGCGGTCGCGCCCGTTCGCCGCTCGCTCGGCAACCGGCAGGACCCGTTCGACCGTGACGCGCCGAGCATCGCCCTCGGCCGTGATGCCGCCCGCCATCCGCAGGGCGTCGGCCACGGTCTCCCGGTCGCGCAGTTCGTAGGTGGCCGGACGCAGCACCTCGCCGACGATGCGCGCGCGCGGCCCGTGCGGCGCGACGAAGACGACGTCACCCGTCTCCAGACGCACGTCGTGCGTCGCATCCCCCCGCAGGAGGTAGTCGTACGCATCGAGCACGTCGACCACCTTGCCGCCGCGGCGCACCTCGATGCGGCGCAGCGAACCATTGCGCGTCGGGCCACCCGCGGCGTACAGGGCGGAGAACGCCGTTCCCGTGCTCGAGATCCGGTAGCTGCCGGGATGCTCGACGTCACCGACCACGAAGACGGCGAGGGAGCGGAGGTTCGCGACGCTGACCGAGAACCGGGTGCGGCCGCCCTCGCGACGGACGGCGGCAGCGCCCCGAGGAGCTCCTCGCCGGCGAGCAACTCCAGTCCCGTGGTGTCGCCGGGGGCGCCCGCGCGACCCTTCTGCACCAACCCTGCAAGTTCCGCCGAGTCGGCGATGCCCAGCGAGCGCATCGCATTCAGGACCCTCTCCCGGTTCGCCGCGTCAGGAGGGGTGGTCGCACCAGGCAGGTACGCGTCGAGCAGGTTCTCCGGGTAGCCCTCAGCCCGCAGGCGGGCGCGGATCTGCTCGGGCGTCAGCCCGCTCTCCACCAACCGCTTGCGCAACTGCTCGACCAGGTCTGGCCGCGTCTGCAGCAGCACCTGGGCCTGTTCGGGCGTCGGGCGCTGGGCGTGAAGCCTGGCCGGAGCGGCAGCCAGCAGGGCGAGGGCGCACCCAAGTCCAAGGCGTCGCATCACGAGTTGGTGTACCAGGCGTGCCGCGGGAAACGGGAGGGGAGAGGAGTGGGCGCGCAGGGACTCGAACCCCGGACCTCTGCTGTGTGAAAGCAGCGCTCTAACCAGCTGAGCTACGCGCCCTGTCCCCTTCGACTCCGGCGTGGGACTCTGGTTCATCCCGACCGCGCGAAGTCACGACAGGCGTTGATGATAACGACCCCACCGCGCAATCGGGAGGGGGACCACATGGGCCGAGCAGGATTCGAACCTGCGCGCGTCGGATTATGAGTCCGCTGCTCTAACCACCTGAGCTATCGGCCCTGACCGGCAAGAAGCTAGGGGGCCCGCTCGCGCGGCGCCACGCACGGAGTGGAGGTCGGTGCCGGTCAACCGCCGCGTGCGTGCATGCCATCGAAGGCCAGCATCACCTCGTCCGGGCTCACCGTGGCGGCCCCCAACTTCCCCACCTGCACCCCCGCCGCGTAGTTGGCGATCACCGCCGCCTCGCGCACCGTGGCGCCCGCCGCGAGCATCGCCGCGAGCCACGCGGTGACCGTGTCGCCCGCGCCGACGACGTCGTACACCTCGCGCGCCGTGGTCGGCACGCGCATCACGGCACCATCGGCACCGACGAGCGCCATGCCGCGCTCGCCCAGCGTGAGGAGCAGGTTCGCGGCCCCGACGCGCGCCACGACCGCCGGCAACGCCGCCGGATGCTCGAGGTCCACCGCGGCCCCCAGCGCCGCCTCGAGTTCGCGACGGTTCGGCTTGAACACGGTCGCCCCCTGGTACGCGAAGAAGTGCCGGTACTTCGGATCGACGATCACCGGGATCTTCCGCTCGCGCGCGACCGCGATGCCGGCCGCGATCACCGACGGTACCAGCACGCCCTTGTTGTAGTCCTCGAACACGAGCGCGTCGGCGTCCTGGCCCGCGCGGCGCACCGCCGCGAGCAACGCGTCCGCCTCGGGACCGGCCAGGTCCGCGTCGTCCTCTTCGTCGAACCGCAGCAGCTGCTGCGCGCGGGCGAGGATACGCGTCTTGGTCGTCGTCGCGCGCGCGATCGTCACCAGCCCGCGCGCGTCGGCGCCCCGAGCGACGAGCTCGGTCCGAAGGCGCGCCCCGGCCACGTCGTCGCCCACCGCCGCGACCAGCTCGCAGCGGGCGCCGAGCGCGAGCACGTTCTGCGCGACGTTCGCGGCGCCCCCCAGCGCCTCGCGGCGCTCGCGCACGCGCACCACCGGCACCGGGGCCTCGGGCGAGATGCGATCCACGTCGCCCTTGAGGTAGACGTCGAGCATGGCATCGCCGATGATGGCGATGCGGTGGGCGGCGGCCGCGGCCACCAGCTCCTCGAGGCGTGTGCGCGTGATCGGTTCCGGCATCGGCCAAACATAGCGCCACC
>JACQES010000155.1 GCA_016200495.1 Gemmatimonadota bacterium | reverse complement strand
GTTGGTGAAGTAGAGCATGGCGAGCACGCGTCCCGACTGCGTCGCGCGCGCGCGCGTGGCGCGCAGGACCCCCGCGCTCATGAGCGGGAAGGTCATGCCGAGGAGCACCGACTGCGGCAGGATGAGCGCGGCCGCGATCAGCCACTTCACCACCGTCAGCGCCGCGCCGGCCCCGAGCGCCGGGAAGATGCCGTCGTACGCCACCGACGTCACCGCGACGAACACGTCGTGGAAGGCGATGCCGATGATGCCGACCACGAGTTCCACCCCCACGTACCAGCGGAGCGGACGCGCGAGCTCCGACGAGCGCTCGCCCGTGATGAACGCGCCGAGCGACATGCCGCCCAGGAAGATCACGAGCACGATCACCTGCGCGTACGCGCTGTGCCCGACGAACAGTCCGAGGTAGCGGCTCCAGACGGACTCGTAGATGAGCCCCGCCGCCCCCGAGAGGACGAAGATCGCGTAGAGGAGGCCGGCCATCGCGCTAGCGGCGGCGCTCGAACGTCATGCGCATCCCGTGCTTGGGGCGGAGGGTGATCTGCGGCTGCAGCGCGACGACGTGCGTCGGGTCGTGGCGGAAGCGCCAGCGCCGCGCGATCTCGGCCAGCACCAGCGTCCCCTCCATCCACGCGAACTGCTCGCCGATGCAGACGCGGGTGCCGGCGCCGAACGGCACGTACGCGAACTTGTTGCGCGGCTCGCCGCTCCCCTCGGCCCAGCGCTCGGGGCGGAACGCCTCGGGCTCGCTCCACCAGCGCGGGTCGCGATGCGAGAGGTACTGCGCGCTCAGCACCACCGTGCCCGCGGGGAGTCGGTAGCCCCCGACGTCGTACGGCACCAGCGCGCGTCGCCCGAGGGCGTACGCCGGCGGGTAGAGGCGGAGCGTCTCGGCGAAGACCATGCGCGCGCACGGCAGCTGCGCGAGGTCGGCGGCGGTGGCGGGGCGGTCAACCAGCACGCGGTCCACCTCCGCGTGGAGCCGCGCCTCGACCTCGGGGTGCTGCGAGAGGAGGTACCACGCCCACGTGAGCGCGTTGGCGGTCGTCTCGTGCCCGGCGAGGAAGATCGTCATGCACTCGTCGCGCAGCTGCTCGTCGCTCATCCCGGTGCCGTCACCCTCGGTGTCGGTCGCGGCCATCAGCATCGAGAGCAGGTCGCCGCGGTCGCCGGGCGCGGCGCGCCGGTCGGCGATCATCCGGTAGATGGTGGCGTCGAGCACCGCCTTGGCGCGCTTGAAGCGGCGCGCGGCCGGGATCGGGAGCCTGATGAGCAGGTGGCCGAGCGGGAGGAGCGCGAGGCCCCACGCCTCGAAGACGTCGGTCAGCGAGCGGCCGATCTCGGCGGCGTCCTGCTCGACGTCGGCGTCGAAGAGCGTCTTGCCGGCGATGGCGAGGGTGAGGCGCATCATGTCGCCGGACATGTCGCGCGTCTCGCCGTGCTGCCACGCGTCGGCATGCCGCCGGGCGTAGGCGGCCATGACGTCGCCGTAGCCGGCGATGCGCTGTCTATGGAATGCGGGCTGGGCGAGGCGGCGCTGGCGGAGGTGGAGCTCGCCCTCGGAGGTGAGCAGGCCGCGCCCGAGCAGCATCTCGGTGCGCTCGAGGCCGCGCCCCTTCTTGAAGAGCTTCTGGTGCGTGACGAGCATGTCGCGCACCTGGTCGGGATGATTGAGCAGGACGAACCGCTCCCCCGGCACCTGGAAACAGACGATGTCGCCGTACTCGGCGGCGAGGGCGCCCATGACGGTCAGGAGCCCCTCGCGCCGGAGGCGGAGGAGCATCTGGCCGGGGAGGAGCCGGCCGGGGCCGGGGGGCAGGCCGAGGGGGCGCGCGGGAGGGGCGGCGGTGGCCATGGGCGATTCGTGACGGGCGCGCCGGAAACTTCGCTGCGGGACCGCGCGTAGGTGAGGCCGGGTGCAAGCACATACTTGCCCAACCCGGGGGATGCAAGTAAATACTTGCTTGCATCTCCGCCCGTCCGCTTCCCTGTCCCCTCTCCATGCTCCTCCGCGATCGCATCCTCGAGGCCGCCGTCCGCGTGTACGGCGCCCATGGCTTCCGCGGCGCCACGACCCGGCGCATCGCCGAGGCCGCGGGCGTCAACGAAGTCACGCTGTTCCGCACCTTCGGCTCGAAGGCGGCGCTCATCGACGCGGCCATCCGCAACCGCACGGCGCGCGAGGATGCGCAGCACCTGCCCGCGGTGCCCGGCGACGTGGTGGCCGAGCTCACCGCCTGGGCGGGGTCGATCCACGGGCACATGCGCCGCATGCGCTCGATGATCCGGAAGTGCATGAGCGAGATGGAGGAGCGGCCGGAAATGAGCGGCGCCGCCTGCGAAGGGCCGACGTGGGCCCACAAGGAGCTCCGCGACTACCTCCATCGCGTCCAGGAGGCCGGGCTCGCCTCCCGTGACGTGGACCCGATGATCGCCGCCTCGATGCTCATGTCGTCGCTGTTCGCCGACGCCATGGGGCGCGACATGATGCCCTCGATCTACCCGCCCGCCAGCTCCGCCGCCGAGCAGTACGTGCGCGTCATCGCGCGTGCGCTCGGCATCACCGTCACCCCCCGCGCGACGAAGCGCCCGGGTGCGTCGCGGGCCGCCAGCGCGCCCGCTTCCTGATGCCCCTCCCGCATATGTGGTCCCGATCGTTCCTCGTGGGCGCCGCGCTCGGCGCGATCGCCCTGCCCCTCGGCGCCCAGCAGCCCGCGGCCCCCGCCGCGGCCACGCCGCGCGCGCTCACCCTCACGGCGGCGTACCAGCTGGCCGAGCAGCGCAACCAGGCCGTGCAGATCGCGCGCGCCGGCGTGGAGCGCGCGCACGGCCAGGAGTGGCAGGCGCGCAGCCAGTACCTGCCGCAGCTGAACGCGCAGCTCCTCTACACCAAGACGCTCGCCACGCAGTTCAGCGCGCTCGCCGGCGCGCCCGACACGCGGCCGCTCTGTCGCGTCTTCACCCCCGTCACGGGCGCGGCGCGCATCGACTCCATCGAGGCGGGGCTCGCCAACGCCACGAACTGCCGCGCGGCCGGCGGCATCGACTTCAGCAAGGCCGGCTTCGGCGCCGCCAACCAGTACCAGGCGGGGCTCACCGCCTCGCTCAACCTGTTCACGGGCGGCCGCGTCACGGCACAGAATCGCGTCGCCAGCGCGGCGATGCGCACGGCCGAGCTCGAGCTCCGCAGCCAGCGCGCGCAGCTCGCGCTCAACGTCGCGCAGGCCTACCTCGACGCGGTGCTGGCCGAGCGGCTGCTCGTGATCGCCGAGTCGTCGTTCGTGCAGACCGAGAACACGGCCCGGCAGGTGCAGCTGGCGAAGAACGTCGGCACGACGGCCGAGTTCGAGCTCCTGCGCGCGCAGGTGACGCGCGACAACCAGCGCCCGGTGGTGATCCAGCGCCGCTCCGACCGCGAGGTCGCGCGGCTCCGGCTCAAGCAGGTGCTCAACCTCGGCGCGACGGACTCGGTGGACCTCATGCTGCCGCCCGGCGAGGAGGATGCGTCGTCGGCCGCGCCGCTGCTCAAGCTCCTCGGCGCCACGCCGATGGACACGAGCGCGGGGCAGCGCGTGCTGGTGAAGCAGTCGGAGGAGGCGGTGAAGGTGCAGCAGGACCAGTTCACCGTGGCGCGGTCGCAGCGCTGGCCCAACGTGGTGCTCTCGTCGAGCTACGCGAAGGTCGCGTTCGGCCAGCAGGACTTCCAGGTGCCGAACTTCAACTCGTTCCTGACCAACTGGACGGTGTCGCTCTCGGCGTCGTTCCCGCTCTTCACCGGCGGCAAGATCACCGGCGACGAGATGGTGGCGCGCGCGAACCTGCGCGAGGCCGAGGCGCGGCTCGACCAGGTGAAGCAGGGCGCGGCGATCGACGCGCGGCAGGCGTTCTCGCAGCTCGAGCAGGCCGAGGCGGCGTGGCGCGCGAGCGCGGGCACGTCGGAGCAGGCGGCGCGGGCGTACCGCATCGCCGAAGTGCGGTACCGCGAGGGGATCTCGACGCAGATCGAGCTCAACGACGCGCGCATCCTCGAACAGCAGGCGCGGGCCAACCGCGCCAGCGCGGCGCGCAACCTCCAGGTGGCGCGGCTCCGTGTCGCGCTCCTGCCGGACCTGCCGATCGGGGCAGGCACGGTGAACGTGGGCAGCTTCAACACCGGCGCGCAGCCGTCGGCCGGTGCTCCTTCTTCCATCCCGGGTGGGCAGGGCGCCGCGACCGCGGCGACCGCCGGCCAGCAGGGCGCCGCCGGAGGCGTTTCGCCATGAAGACCCTGAGCCTGTCGCGGCCCTGGGCCGCGCGCATGCTGACCCTCGCCTCGCTCGCCGTGCTCGGCGCGTGCGGGAAGGGGAACACCGCCAGCGCGACGCCGAACGACGGCGGCGTGGTGATCGGCCCCGAGGCGATCGCGGTGGTGAAGATGGACACGATCGAGAGCGGCCCCGTGGTGCAGGGGACGATCACGCCGACGCGCGAGGCCAAGATCCGCGCGCAGGTGGGCGGGTCGGTGCTGCGCACGATGGTGGAGCAGGGCGAGCGCGTCGAGGCGGGCGCGACGCTCGCGCAGGTGGACGACCGCGTGTTCAAGGACGCGTACCTCGCGGCCAAGGCGCAGTTCTCGAGCGCGCAGAACGCGGCCGACCAGGCGTCGCGCGAGCTGTCGCGCGCGCAGCGGCTGCTCAAGGAAGGGGCGATCGCCGAACGCGACGCGGAGAACGCGACGCGCGCCGACCTCGCGGCCAAGGCGGCGCTCGACGACGCGAAGTCGCGGCTGGCGAGCAACGAGGAGAACCTCAGCCGCGCGAAGATCGCGGCGCCGTTCGGCGGCGTCGTCAGCGAGCGGGCCGTGTCGGCGGGCGACGTGGTCGCGCCGGGGGCGGCGATGTTCACCGTGATCGACCCGACGAGCATGCGGCTCGAGGCGGCGGTGCCGGCCGAGCAGCTGGGGCAGGTGCGCATCGGCGCGCCGGTCAAGTTCGTGGTGAACGGCTACGGCGGGCGGAAGTTCGTCGGGCGCGTGGTGCGCGTGAACCCGAGCGCGGACCCGGTGACGCGGCAGGTGCGCGTGTACGCCGAGATCCCGAACGAGGCGCGGGCCGGCAGCGCGCCGCTCGTGGGCGGGCTGTTCGCCGAGGGGCGGATCGCGAGCTCCACCCGCGCGGGGCTGATGGTGCCGGCCAATGCGGTGGACCAGCGCGGCGTGGCGGCCAAGGTGCTGCGACTCAAGGACGGCAAGGTGGAGCAGCTCAGCGTCGAGCTCGGGCTCCACGACAAGGTGGCGGAGACGTACGAGGTGAAGGCGGGGCTGTCGGCCGGCGACACGCTGCTCGTGGGCGCGGCGCAGGGGATCAGCCCGGGGACGGCGGTGCGGGTGACCCGCACCGGCGACCAGCCGGCCGCACCGAAGACCAACTAGGGGGCGCGCGACATGTTGATCTCCGATTTCGCGATCAAGCGACCGCTCATCACCGTCGTCTCGATGCTGGGACTGGTCGTGTTCGGCCTGTTCGCGCTGTTCCGGCTCAAGACCGACGAGTTCCCCGACGTGCAGCCGCCGATCGTGGCGACGACGGTGATCTACCCCGGCGCGTCGCCCGACCAGGTGGAGCGCGAGATCCTCGAGCCCATCGAGGAGGCGATCCAGGGGATCCAGGGGGTGGACTTCGTGCAGGGCGAGGCGCGCGACGGCTACGCCAGCATCATCACCTGGTTCGTCTTCGAGAAGAACATCCAGGAGGCGCAGCAGGACATCCGCGACGCCATCTCGCTCAAGCGGCAGGACCTGCCGCAGGAGATGGAGGAGCCGATCCTGAAGAAGCTGTCGGACACGGACCGTCCGGTCATGAGCATCACGCTGTCGTCCACGTCGCTCAGTCCGGCGCAGCTCACGCGCCTGGCCGACCCGGGGATCACGCGCGAGTTCCGCTCGCTGGGCGGCGTGGCCGACGTGTCGGTGAAGGGCGAGGTGAAGCGCGAGCTGACCGTGGAGCTGCGCCCGCAGGCGCTCTTGGCCAACGGGGTCGGCGTGGCGCAGGTGGTGCAGGCGCTCCAGTCGCAGAACCTCGCGGCGCCGGTGGGGCGCATCGAGGGGACGCTCGAGGAGAAGACGATCCGCCTCCAGGGGCGGCTCGAGGACGCGCAGGAGTTCACGAACCTCGTCGTGACGACGCGGAACGGGATCCCGATCCGCCTGGGGCAGCTGGCGAACGTGCGCGACGGCACCGAGGAGCCGCGCACGCTGGCGCTCTACAACGGCAAGGAAGCCGTCGGCATCGACATCAAGAAGGCGAAGGAGGCGAGCACGACCGACCTCTCGCTGCGGCTCAACGCGCGCCTCGACGAGATCAGGAAGACGCTGCCGCCGGGGGTGACGCTCAACGTGATCCGCGACGCCGGCGTGCGCGTGGACCGGAGCGTGAAGAACGTGCAGGAGACGCTGCTGGAGGGGGCGCTCCTGACGGTGCTGGTCGTGTTCATCTTCCTCAACTCGTGGCGCTCGACGGTCATCACCGGCCTCGCGCTCCCCGTGTCGGTGCTGGCGAGCTTCGTGGCGGTGTGGGCGTTCGGCTTCACGCTCAACACGATGTCGCTGCTCGGCCTGTCGCTCGCGATCGGCATCCTGATCGACGACGCGATCGTGGTGCGCGAGAACATCGTGCGGCACGTGGAGATGGGGAAGGACCACTACACGGCGGCGCGCGAGGGGACCGACGAGATCGGCCTCGCGGTGGCGGCGACGACCTTCTCGATCGTGGCGGTGTTCGTGCCGATCGCGTTCGTGAGCGGGCTGTCGGGGCAGTGGTTCAAGCCGTTCGCGCTCACGATCGCCTGCTCGGTGCTCGTGTCGCTCTTCGTGTCGTTCTCGCTCGACCCGATGCTCTCGGCCTACTGGCCGGACCCGCACGTGCCCGAGGACCGGAAGAACTTCATCACGAAGGGGCTCGACAAGTTCAACAAGTGGTTCAACGACCTCGCGCACGGCTACCGCGGCGTGATCGCGTGGGCGCTCGACCACCGGCTGGCGATGGTGGGCCTCGCGCTCCTCACCTTCGTGGGGGCGCTGTCGCTCCCGGTGCTGGGCCTCGTCGGCACGGGCCTCGTGCCCGAGGATGACCGCTCGGAGTTCAACCTGAGCATCGAGACGCCGCCGGGCGCCAACCTCGACTACACGCGCCTCAAGTCGGAGGAGGCGGCGCGGCTGGTGCGCGCGCACAAGGAAGTGCTGTACACCTACACGACGATCGGCGGCGCGAGCGGGGCCGTGGACGAGGCCAACATCTTCGTGAAGACGACGCCCAAGGCCGACCGGTCGATCTCGGTGACGCAGCTGGCGGCCAAGCTGCGCGAGGAGGTCCGGGGGATCGGCGGCGCCAAGGTGTCGGTGTTCTCGAGCGACTTCGGCGGCGGCCGCAAGGAGATCCAGCTGCAGCTGCAGGGGAACAACGCGGCCGAGCTGGCGCAGTACGCCAACGCGGTGCTCGAGAAGGTGCGCCAGGTGAAGGGCGCGGTGGACATCGGCTTGAGCACCAAGGGGCAGAAGCCGGAGCTCAACGTCGAGCTCAACCGCGGGCTCGCCGGCTCGCTCGGCATGAGCGTGGGGCAGGTGGCGCAGTCGCTGCGCCCCGCGTTCGCGGGGATCAAGACGGGCGACTGGGTGGACCCGAGCGGCGAGACGCGCGAGGTGCGCGTGCGGCTCGACCCCGAGGCGCGGCGCCGCGGCACCGACCTCGAGCAGATGCCGCTCGTGCTCAACGCCCCCGGCGGCGCGCCGACCACGGTGCCGCTCGGGCAGATCGCGTCGGTCAAGCAGACGCTCGGCCCCGCGATCATCAACCACCTCGACCGCGACAAGGTGATCATCATCCAGGCGAACACCTCCGGGCGCTCGCTGGGGCAGGTCAACACCGACATCGCGGCCATCATCAAGGCGTTGCCCAAGCCGGCGTCGGTCAAGGTGTCGAACGGCGGCCAGGCCAAGGACCAGAAGGAGATCTTCACGAACATCCTCGCGGCGCTCGGCGTGGCGGTGATGCTCATGTACTTCATCCTCGTGGTGCAGTTCGGGAGCTTCATCGACCCGCTCGCGATCCTGATCTCGCTGCCGCTCTCGCTCATCGGCGTGATGCTCGCGCTGATGCTGGGGGGCAAGACGATCAACATCATGTCCATGATCGGCGTGATCCTCCTCGCCGGCATCGTGGCCAAGAACGCGATCCTGCTCATCGACTTCGCCAAGTGGGCGCGGGAGAAGCAGGGGATGCCGCTCCGCGAGGCGCTGATCGAGGCGGGCGCCATCCGCCTCCGCCCGATCCTGATGACCACGTTCGCGCTGATCGCCGGCATGATTCCCGTCGCGCTCGGCTCGGGCGAGGGGTCCCAGTTCCGCGCGCCGCTGGGCCTCGCGGTCATCGGCGGCACGATCACCTCGACGCTGCTCACGCTGGTCGTGATCCCGACGTTCTACGAGATCATGGACGAGTGGCGCGCGGCGGTGGCGCGGCGGTTCGGGATGAAGGTCGCGCACACGGGCGAGCACCGCGCCGTGGGGTCGCTCGCGCCGGTGGCGGGGGACTAGCGCGCCGTCGGCGAGGCGAGGCGGAGGGTCGCGTCCCACACGGGCGCGATCACCCGCCAGAAGAAGTCGAGGTCCCCTTCCGCGCCCACCGCGTCCCGGACGCGGTGGGCGCGCCACGCATCGAGCCACACGGTGCGCTGCACGTAGGGCGGCACGCTCGCGGCGTCGGCCAGGTCGGCGGCGATGTAGGCCGCGCGCGGGCCGGTGGTGCGGCGCACGATGGCGGGGAAGCGGAGCGCGAACCCCTCGTGCGCGAGCTGCGCGCGCGCGGCCGAGTCGACGTGGAGCTGGAACGAGGCCACGGTCACGCCCGAGTCGGTGGGCTCGATGCCCGACACCCAGTAGCCGTAGCCCGCGCCCCCCTCGACGCCGCGCATGAGCGGATCGAGCGGACGGTCCACCTCGAGCGTCATCGCGTGCCGGCCCTCGACCTGCTCGCGCAGGATGACGGCGATCCGGTCATCGGCCTCGCCGAAGAGCACGGTGCCGGGGCCGCGGAAGTTCCACGGCGTGCGGTGCCGGCGCTGCCACTTGGTGCGCATCCACGCCGGAATCTCGTCGTCGCTCGCGAGGTCGTCGTAGCTGCGCGCGAGCCAGCCCGTGTAGTGCGCGCCGAGCAGCCGCTCGAGCACCGCGGCGGCCGGCGTGCCCGCGGTGGGACTTTCCAGCACGTTGAACTCGGCCACGACCGCGCCGCCCCGTTCGCGGAACGCCGCGAGCGCCTGCGCTTCCGGGAGCGTGACGCCGGCGAAGATGGGGGTCGAGCGCGCGAGGGCCGCGGGGCCGGTGGGGGCGGCGCCATCGACGGGGAGGTCGGCGGTGTACACGCCATACGCATCGGCGAGGTACGCGAGCCGCGCGTGCTCGAGGGTGCGCGCCTCCAGCAGGCGTCCCTGCCGCTGCTCGGGATCGTAGCCCACGTAGTCGCGCGTCGCGTCCCACCACGATCCGTCGGCCGTGGGGACGCGCGAATGCGTGAGCCACCACATGAGGCGGAGGTGCTCGCGCCGGTCGTCGCGCGGCACCGTCTTGTCGAGGATGACGACGCCGGCGGCCGCGCGCGGCACGAGGTACCAGCCCAGGAACGGCACGGCCCACGCGATCGCAAGCAGCGCCACGGCGATCGGCCACCGGCGGCGCGGCCCGCCGAGCGCGCCCTTGCGCAGGTCGAGCGTGGCGAGGTCGAGCCACTGCGAGCGGCGGAGGTCGCTCATGCGACGCGGTGCGCGCGCCGTGGTGCGCCTTCGTGCGCGCGTGCGCCAGGGACGCGACCGTCCACCGTGTGCGCGGCGTGGCCCAGGCCCTTGCGGCCGCTCACGCCAGGTCGCGGGCCGCGCACTCGCGCAGGAGGTCCCAGGCGCGGCGCACGTGCCGCTCGTCGGTGCGGATGTTGCCGATGGCGAAGCGCAGCACGAGCTGGCCGTTGGTGCGGTTGTGCGAGAGGAACGCCTCGCCGCCCGCGTTGATGGCGTGCATGATGCGTTCGTTGTGCGCGTCGGTCGCCGCGGCGTCGAGCCCCGGCGGCGCGTGGCGGATGCAGGCGAGCGAGAGGTGCACGGGCGCGATGACCTCCCAGTGCGGCTCGGCGCGCACCCAGTCCGCGAACGCGCGCGTGAGCGCGATCTGCTGGCGCACGCGCGCGGCGAGCCCGTCGGCGCCGTAGGCGCGCATCACCATCCAGAGCTTGAGCGCGCGGAAGCGGCGGCCCAGCTGCACGCCGTAGTCCATGTAGTTGACCACGGCGTCCTGTTCGCGCGTCACGAGGTACTCGGGGACGAGGGCGAAGGCGCGCTTGAGCACGTCCGGGTGCTTCACCCAGAGTGCCGAGCAGTCCATCGGGACGAAGAGCCACTTGTGCGGGTTCATCACGACCGAGTCGGCCTCGTCCACGCCGTCGAGGATGCCGGCCAGCTCGGGCACGACGGCCGCCGCGCCGCCGTACGCCGCATCGACGTGCAGCCACGCGCCGGCCGCGCGCGCGATCTCGGCGATCTCGGGCACGGGGTCGATCGCGGCGACGCTGGTCGTGCCGACGGTGGCGACGACGGCGATGGGGAGCATGCCGCGCGCGACGTCGGCAGCGATCGCGGCGGCGAGCGCATCGGGGCGCATGCGGAACTGCTCGTCCACGTCGATGTGCACGCAATTCTCGTGGCCGAGCCCGAGCGCCATGACCGCCTTGTCCACCGAGCTGTGCGCGTGCGACGAGCAGTAGACGCGGAGCACCGGCAGGTCGGCGCGCCCGGCGAGGCCGCGGCCGCGGATGTCGAGCTCGGGCCTGGCCTCGCGCGCCGCCGCGATGGCGAGGAAGGTCGAGATGCTCGCGGTGTCGGTGATCATCCCGAACCAGCCGCGGCCGAGCCCCAGGAGCTGGCGGAGCCAGTCCATCGCCACCTGCTCGAGTTCCGTCGCGGCGGGGCTCGTCTTCCAGAGCATCGCGTTCTGGTTGAGCGCGCTCGTGAGCAGCTCGCCCAGGATGCCGGGAATGGACGCGGTGTTGGAGAAGTAGGCGTGGAAGCCCGGGTGGTTCCAGTGCGTGAGCCCCGGCACGATCACGCGCTCGACGTCCGCGAGGATCGTCTCGAGCGGCTCGGCGGTGCGCGGCGGCGACGACGGCAGCGCGTCGCGGATCGCGCCGGGCGCCGTGCGCGCGACGACCGGATAGCGCTCGGGCTCGGCGAGATAGCGCCCGATCCACTCGACCAGCTCGTGCGCGTGGCGCGTGAACTCGGCGACGGGCAGGTCGCCGGGGGCCGCGAGCGGCGTGCCGTCCACGTCGCGCCCGACGTGCGCGTCCCAGCCGTCGGCGGGACCGTCCGCACCGGCCAGCGGTTCGGGAAGGGCGCGGCGCGAGCCGTGGGCGTGGTCGGTCATGGGGGCAAAGTTACCACGGTCGCAGGATTCCAGATCGCCCCCTCGATGCGCGCCATGTCGGACGGCACGGCCGTGAGCGACGCGTCGTCGCGGCCCCGCCACATGGCGCGCGCCGAGACGAGCGCGTCGAACGCATCTTCGCCGCTCGCGCCGCGCTCGCGCGCCCACGCCGGCAGGTCGGCGAGCTTCGCGAGGTACGCGGCGCGCTCGTCGCGATTCGACTTCTTCACCGCGCCGGTGAGGACGCGCGGATAGATCTCGACGACGGCGGGAAGCGCACCGTCGTCGAACGGCCAGATGCGCGCCCCCGCGGCCCGCAGCCGCGGCAACACCGACATGCCGCGCAGCGAGCCCGTGCCGACCGCGCCCGCGCCGCCCACCTGGAAGACCGACTTGGCGCGCGTGCCGTTCACGCCGGGCAGGGTGCGCTCGCACTCGCGGAAGGCGGGGCGCGCGTCGTCGTCGGGCGGCCGCTTCCGGCCGGGGCGGCCCCAGAAGGGCGGCGCGCACTCGGCGAGCCACCGCTCCGCGTCGCGCGCGACGAGCGCCCAGAGCGCGGCGGCGGAGCCGCCCGCGTGTGCGCGCGTGAACCAGGCGGGGAGGGCGAAGGCGAAGTCGAGGCCGATGAGCACGCCGGGGGGCGTCGCGTCGCGCGACGGGTGCGACGCGGGCCGTGCGGGCCCGTTCCCGGTGATCGCGTCGCGCGCGGCCACCCTAGGCGTGCTCGCCCTCGGGCTCCGGCTCGCGCGACGCGGGCTGGGGGGCGCGGGCGAAGGTGATGAGCGCCACCCCCGCGACGATGACGCACGTGGCCGCGATCATTCGCGGCGTGACCGCCTCGCCGATCACGAGCCACCCCAGGAAGACCGCGATCACCGGGTTCACGTAGCCGTACGTGCCGACCTTGGCCGGCGTGCTGACCTTGAGCAGCCAGACGAAGGCGCTGTAGCCGATGAGCGACGGGCCCGCGACGAGGTAGGTGAACGCGATGGCCGATCGCGTGGTGACCTGCGCGAGATGGAAGGTGGCCGCCTCGCCGCTCGCGAGGCCGAAGGCCACGAGGTACGACCCCGCGAACATCATCTGCAGCGCGCTCGCGAGCCCGCTCGACGCCGGAAGCGGCGCGTGGCGCGAGTACATCGAGCCGATGGCCCACGAGAGCGACCCGCCGAGCACGACCAGCTCGGCCGTCGTCGCGGCGGCGCCGTGCGTGCCGCTGATCGCGTCGGCGCCCACGAGGAGCGCGACGCCGGTGGCGCCGATGGCGAGGCCGGTCATGAGCATGCGCGACGGGCGCGTGCCACCGGGCCTGAGCCACTCGATGAGCACGAACCAGACGGGCGTCATGCTCACGATGAGCGCCACGCGCCCCGAGGCGGTGAACTTCTCGCCCCAGGTGACGGTGCCGTTGCCGAGGCAGAGCATGAGGAGCCCGGTCACCGCGGTGGCGCGCACCTCGATGCCGCGCGGCCGCTCCGCGCCGCGCAGCAGGGCGAAGGCCGAGAGCAGGATCCCGGCGATGACGTTGCGCGCCCCCGACATCAGGAAGGGTGGAATGCTCTCGATCGCGACGCGGATGGAGATGTAGCTCGATCCCCAGAGCACGTACACCGCGATGAAGGCCATCAGCACCTGCGCGCGCGTCGGCGCGGTCCGCGCGGTCATCGCCAACGGAAGAGCATCAGCGCGAGCGGGAAGCAGATGACGAGCCACGCCGCGAGCACGGCGAGCTGCGGCCAGACGGCGCCCAGTCCCGCCCCCTGCAGCATCACCGCGCGCAGGCTGTCGTTGGTGGCCGTCAGCGGCAGCGCGGCGATGAACGGCCGCAGCAGTTCCGGGAAGCGCGTGGACGCGAAGAAGACTCCCGAGAAGATCCACATCGGGAAGAGCACGAGGTTCGCGAACCCGCTCGCGGCCTCGACCGTCCTGGTGCGCGCCGCCACCAGCAGGCCGATCGCGCTGAACGCGAACGCCGCGAGCAGGATGATCACGCCCATCACCGCGAGCGATCCGCGGAGCGGCACGCCGAGGACCAGCGTGCCGAGCCCGAGGATGGCCAGCACCTCGAAGGCGAGGAAGACCATGCGCGAGAGCATGAAGCTCAGCAGGTACTCCGCGCGCGACATCGGCGTGGCGGTGAGCCGCTTGAGCAGCTTCTTGCTCCGGGCGTTGACCACGCCGAACGCGATGGACCAGACGCTCGACCCCATCAGGTTCATCCCGAGGAGGCCGGGGATGAAGAAGTCGATGTAGCGCGAGCCGGGCTCGGTGAGCTGCCGCTCCGTGGTCGCCACCGGGTTGGTGCGGCCGGCGCCGCGCTGCAACGCCTCCTCCGCCACCAGCCGCGCCGTGCGCGCCTCGGCGCGGTCGCGGTCGTAGCGGTACTCCACCGCGCGGTCACCCTGCGGCACGACGAGCACGGCGATCGCCCCCGTGCGCAGGGCGCGCTCGGCGGAGTCGGGGCTGAGCGCGTCCACGACGAGGCCCGGCGTCCCGCGCAGCGACGCGCGCGCCTGCTCGCTCCCGGGCACGCCGGTGACGACGCCGATCGGCACCGCCTCGGGCGGCTTGTTGCGGAACGCGATCGCGAGCCCGCCGGCGAGCACGAGCGGGAAGCCGAACGTCCAGAACACCGCCTCGGGCTCGCGCCAGAACTCGCGCATGCGCACGAGGGTGAGCTGCACGAGCGACCGCTCGCGCCAGGTGCGGGGCGCGGGGGGCGGCGACGCGGCGGGCGGCGCGGTGGGCGCGGCCGTGGTCGTCATGCCGGCCTCCCGCCGCGCCGTGGCGCCCCTGCCGTCATCGGCCGCTCAGCCATCGCGCAGGGCCCGCCCCGTGAGCGACACGAACACGTCCTCGAGCGTGGGCGAGTGCGTGCTCAGCTGCGACAAGGCGAGGCCGCTCCGCTCGAGCGTGCCGAGCAGCGCGGGGAGCGCGTGATGGATGGCCGTGACCTGCACCTCGTACGTGCCGGCGTCCACGCGCGCGGCGCGCACGCCGTCCACGGCGCGCAGCGTCTCGAGGCTCACCGTGCCCTCGTGCGCCAGCGAGAACGCCACGACGTATTCGGCGCCGAGCGACGCGATCAGCTCCTGCGGCGTGCCGAGCGCGATCACGCGGCCGTGGTCCACGATCGCGACGCGGTCGGCGAGGCGCTCGGCCTCGTCCATGTAGTGCGTCGTGAGGAGCACCGTGCGTCCCGTCGCCTTGAACTGCTCGACCAGGTCCCACAGCTGCCGGCGCGACTGCGGGTCGAGGCCGGTGGTGGGCTCGTCGAGGAACAGGAGCTCGGGGTCGCCCACGAGGGCGCAGGCCACGTCGAGGCGCTGCTTCTGCCCGCCGGACAGCTCGTTGATCCGCGCCCCCTGCTTCTCGGCCAGCGAGACGAGGGCGATCACGTCGTCCACGGTGCGCGGGTGCGCGTAGAACGACCGGAAGAGCTCGAGCGTCTCGCGCACGGTGAGCTTGTCGGAGAGCTGGGTCTCCTGGAGGGCGATCCCGAGCCGCTCGCGGAGCGCGCGCTCGTCGCGATCCCAGCGGCGGCCCAGCACGAACACCTCGCCGGCGTCCGGCTCGGTGAGCCCCTCGCAGATCTCGATCGTGGTGGTCTTCCCGGCACCGTTGGGCCCGAGCAGGCCGAAGCACTCGCCCGGCTCGACGGCCAGGTCGAGGCCATTCACCGCGGTGACGTCGCCATAGCGCTTGACCAGGCCGCGAACCTCAAGTGCGCGGGGCGGACTGGCGACGGGGGGCATGACCCAAAGATAAACCGGGGGTCCGGAGGCGCGCCGAAACTGCACCACGGGGCGTGCCGTAGGGCGGTCATGCCTCGGCGGCGCGCCCCGCGCCTCGAGGTCCGTTTGCCTTGCCGGTAGCCGCCCATGCTCAGCACCTTCGTCGTCGCGGCGCTGTTGCTCGTGCCGCAGGACCCGACTCCCACCCCCGCGCGCGACACGACGCCGGCGCGCCGCCGCCGCCCCGCGCCCGGTGACACGCTCCGTCCCCGGGACTTCGAGGCGTTCGTCGCGCGTGACAGCACGCGCTCGCGACGCCCGGGGGCGCAGGTGCGCCGCGCCGAGGTCACCGACGCGCTGCGCCAGAGCGCCTTCGCCGACCCGCTGGCGCGCGAGCTGCTCGAGAAGGCCCGCGCCGCGCGGCTCCGCAACGACGCGAGCATCAAGGCCTACGACGCCACCAGCTACCAACGGCTGTCGGCCGGGCTCGGCTTCAAGGCGTTCGGCAAGGAGCGGCTCGCGTTCCGCGTCGAGAACTCGGCGCACGTGCAGTGGAGCCGCGACGTGGGGGTGCACCTCGAGCTCACCGGGTCGCGCGCGGCGATGCCGATCATCGCGGGGCTGGGCGGCGACGAGGCCCAGAAGGAGATGCAGAAGGAGACGGGGGGCGGCGCGATGGGCGACATGGCGCCGATCCCGTGGTACCCGGGCAAGGAGGCCCTCTGGGTGGGCGGCGGCATCGCGCGGGCGCAGGTGAACGAGCGCGAGATCGTGCACCCGCTCGCGAGCGGCTCCGAGGCCTACTACCGCTACCAGACGGGCGACTCGCTCTCGCTCACGATCTCGAAGGAGCGCACGATCCGGCTCCGCGAGCTGCGCATCACGGCCCGGCAGCCCAAGTGGAACCTGATCGTCGGCTCGTTCTGGTTCGACGTGAGCTCCGGGCAGCTGGTGCGCGCGGTGTACCGGCTCTCGCAAGCGATGGACCCGATCGCCGTCGCGCGCGAGGTGGGCGACTCGTCCGACCGGAAGGACCTCGACGAGATCCCCACGTTCGTGAAGCCGCTCATCTTCCCGATGCAGGTGGACCTGCAGTCCATCACGATCGAGTACGGCCTGTTCAACGGCGTGTGGATGCCGCGTACGCAGGCGCTCGAGGCGTACGCGCGGGTGAGCTTCATGCGGCTGCCGGTGCGGATGGAGGAGCGCTACACGTACGCGAGCGTCAACGCCGACGACGCGCCCAAGCTCCCGACCATCCTCGCCGCCAAGCGGCACAGCACGTACGAGTCGGGCTCGTTCGTGGACGACGACGACGATGATGACCCCGCCGACTCGACCACGGCCACGCGCGTCTCGATCGGCGTCGGCGCCAAGGGCGCGTCGGGGAGCGTCGAGACGGCGCGGGTGCCGCGCTCGCGCGCCGTGCGCGACTCGATCCGCGCCGCCGTGCGCGACACGATCGCCGCCCGGCGCGCCCCGGCGGCCAACACCGACAGCGCGCGCAAGGCGCGCGCCGAGCGGCGCGAAGCGCGCGTGAAGGCCCGCGAGGAGGAGCGGCGCAAGGAGTGCGAGGCCAATGGCGGCTATCGCATCAACACGCAGATGCGCTACGGCGGCACGTTGCCCGTGTCCATGCGCGTGCCCTGCGACACGACGGTGCTCGCGCACTCGAAGGACCTGCCGCCGTCGATCTACGACAGCGGCGAGGAACTCTTCGGCGCCGCGGAGCGCGAGGAGCTGATCAAGTCGCTCGACCTCGGGCTGCAGGCGGGCTGGGCGCCGCAGGGGATCGAGTGGCAGACGTCGTTCGCGGACGGCGCCCTGCGCTACAACCGCGTCGAGGGACTCTCCGCCGGGCTCGGCGCGCGGCAGACGCTGGGGGCCGGCTACGCGTGGCACGCCGACGCGCGCTACAACCTGGGCGAGGCGACGCTGCTCGCCGAGGGGGGGATCTCGCGGTCGAACGGGCGCCAGACGCTCGACCTCACCGCGTACGGTCGGACGGCGGTCGCGAGCGACTGGGGGAGTCCGTTCGGGTTCGGCGCGTCGCTGGCGGCGCTGCTCTACGGGCGCGACGAGGGGTTCTACTTCCGGAGCACGGGCGCGGAGCTGGTGCTGCGCTCCGATCCCAAGCGCGAGGACGAGTTCCGCCTCTTCGGCGAGCGGCAGGACAGCATGCCGGTGGTGACGCGCACCTCGCTCTTCGGCGGCAGCAACGATCCGCGCTTCGTGCCGAACCTCCAGGCGCGCGGTGGCACCGTGTTCGGGGCGAGCGCGCGCATGCGCCGGAGCGTGGGGGTGGACCCGGCGGGGTGGCGCGCGTGGGGCGACGGCCGGGCCGAGGTCGGCGTCGGCGACTGGAGCTACCAGCGCGGCGCGATCGACCTGGGGGTGACGCACCCGATTGCCGGGCCGTTCGAGTTCGCCTTCACCGCCGGCGGCGGCGCCGCCTTCGGCGACGTGCCACAGCAGCGGCTCTTCTTCCTCGGCGGGCTGCACACGATCCGCGGCCTCGCGCCGGGCACGCCGGCCGATCGCGGCGGCCTCGTGGGCACGCCGGGGGGCACGGCGTACTGGCTCACGCGCAGCGAGGTGGCGTGGGGGGGCGCGGGACGCCGCGTGATCGCGTTTTACGACGCCGGGTGGACGGGGCGCAAGCACGAGTGGCTTTCGCCCGGGCGCCCGATGCAGGGCGCCGGCATGGGGTTCAGCATGCTCGACGGGCTCCTGCGCTTCGACGTCGCGCGCGGGCTCTACCCCACGCAGCAGTGGCGCGTGGACTTCTCGGTGGACGCGAAGTTCTGACCGTCGGTCACGTGGGTGGTCGTGGGCACGCACGGCACACGGGGCGCCGCTCGAGAGAGCGACGCCCCGTTCGCGTCTCGTGCCTTGGCGTGCGGCGGACGGCCGCGCGCGTCAGCGACGGCGGCGCGCCGTTGCGGCAATCCCGAGCAGTCCCGTGCCCATGAGCAGCCAGGACGACGGCTCCGGTACCGTGGACCCCAGGGCTTCGGCGCCGACGGTGAAGCCGTGCCACCCCTCGGTGCTCGAGTCCCACGAGAGGCTCTGCACGTCGCCGCTGAACTGGATGACGCCGCTCCCCTCGAGGCCGGTGAGCAGGCTCGTGCCGCTCCCGGTGAGCGATCCGCATCCCCAGAACGGGCACGGCCCGGATGCGTTGTCCTTGAGGATCGTGAACGACTGGCTGAACTGGTACGTGACGGGCAGTCCGGGTTGACCCAGGCTGTTGACCGCCATGAGCAGGTTGGTGACCGGTGTGTCGAAGAACAGCGTGTTGTGGGTGGCCGCGAACAGCGCAATGATGTCCGGCGTGCCCGGCCCCGTGACGGTGCCCGTGCTGAACGCGGCTTGCGGCGTCCAGTAGTTGGTGCCGCTGCCGTTGAGGTTCACGAAGTACGAGTAGCCGATCCAGGTGGCGTGGACCGACTGGGATCCGAAGGCGAGGGTCCCCCGCACCGTGTCGGGCGCGCCACGGGCCGACGTGATGGACTGCCAGCTGGTCCAGCTCTGCGCGTCAGCGGTGAGCGGAGCGACGAGCAGGGCCAAGCCGGGGATGACGACGCGAATGCGATGCAGGCGGTGCCTCCGTGGCGAAGGGACAGGGCCATGCACCGCAAGGTGCACGCCAGACGCCGTCGGCAGCACAACGTGCGGCGACCTCATACCTTGCGGCGACGCGGCCGCGTGCCCCAGGTCGGCCGCGTGCCGCAGCCGCTCGACACCCAGCCGCCACGGTCATGACCCCGCATTCCGCGCCAAAGCACCGGGCCCTCGGATCCCTGCGCGCCGTCGTGGGCGCGCTCGCCCTCGCCGCCGCATGCGACCGCGCGGGACCCGCGCCGGCGTTCGTCCCGCTGGAGAATCCCGCGCCCGACGGCAGCGCGCAGGCGAGCCTGACCGTCGGGCCCGACGGGCGTGCGTGGCTGTCGTGGCTCGAGCGCGGCGCCGACTCGTCGGTCGCGCTCAAGGTGGTGGCCCGCGAGGGCGCGGCGTGGGGCCCCGTGCGCGAGGTGGTGCGTGGTCGCGACCTGCTGGTGAACTGGGCCGACATCCCGCGCGTGGCGGCGCTGGACAACGGGCGGCTCGTCGCGGGGTGGCTGCGCGGCTCGAGCGTGAAGGAGGGCTACGACCTGCTGGTGGCGAGCTCGAGCGACGCGGGCGCCACGTGGAGCGCCGGGGTGCCCGCGCACCACGACGGCCTCGAAGCCGAGCACGGCTTCGTCTCGTTCTTCCCGCAGGGCGATCACGTGGGGCTCGTGTGGCTCGACGGGCGCAACTACCAGCTCGCCGACACGGCGCGTCACGAGACGCAGCTCATGTACGCGACGATGGACGAGCACGGCGCGGTGGGGCGCGAGTTCGCGATCGACGACCGGATCTGCGACTGCTGCCAGACGGCGGCCGCGGTGGCGGCGGGCCAGGTGGCCGTGGTGGCGTATCGCGACCGCTCGAAGGACGAGGTGCGCGACATCTACGTGAAGCGCATCGCGGGGAACGTGGTGAGCACGGGGGTGCCCGTGCACAACGACCACTGGTCCATCCACGGGTGCCCCGTCAACGGGCCGTCGGTGTCGGCCGCGGGGGCGACCGTCGCGCTGGCGTGGTTCACCGCGCCCAACGACACGCCGCACGTGCGGCTCGCCTTCTCGCGCGACACCGGGCGCACCTTCGGCGCGCCGGTGGAGGTGCACGACGGCCGCGCGGAGGGGCGCGTGACGACCGCGCTGCTGCCGGACGGCGACGCGCTCGTGGCGTGGGTGGAGACGCGCGGCGAGACGAGCGTGCTGCGCGTGCGGCGCGTGCGCCCCGACGGCACCAGGGGCGCGGCGGCCGAGCTGGCGACCTTGTCGGGCGGGAAGCGCGCGAGCGGCTTCGCGCGACTGGTGGTGGCGGGACGCGAGGCGCTGATCGCGTCAGGCTTCGTCGCCGGCTACCGCGGCCTCG
>JACQES010000154.1 GCA_016200495.1 Gemmatimonadota bacterium | reverse complement strand
ACCGGGCGGTGCTGTGTGGGGTCGCGACCTGGCGTGCGGCACGATGGCTCGAGGACGCCGCCGATGCCGCGGGCGTCCCGGAACAGGCCGGCCGCTGGCGCGAGGCGGGCGCGCGCGCCGGCGCCGTCGTTTCCCGCGCCCTGGGTGACGTGCCCGTGTTGCGCGGCGGGCATCCTTCCGCCGCGCCGTCCGCGCTCCCGTTCGTCGCCCTCGGCACCGACATCCCCACGCGCGACCAGGCGACGGCGCTCATGCGCGCGCTGTTCGATCCGGCGCGCTTCTGGACCCCCTATCCGGTGCCCGCGCGCGCCCTGGGCGACACCGACGCGCGATGGCGCGCCGCGGCCACGCTGGGCGACCGCGACGAACCGGACGCGTCGCGCGTGGTGCCGTGGCTCGCTTGCGCGATCATGGACGCACTCGTCGAGCAGAGCAGCGAGACGCCGCCGCTGCGCGAGGAAGTCGCCCACTGGCTCGTGCGCTTCGTGCGCATGCATTTCGCCGCAGGCGACCTGCGGCGTCCGGTCGTGTCGAGCGACTTCAACCCGCTCACGGGCGAGGCGAGCGCCACCGTCGGGGCGCGGGGCGACCAGCGCACGTGGCTCGGCGACCTGCTCCTGCGCGTCGCCGCCGGCATCCGGCCGCACGACGGCGGCACCACCGTCGACCCGTTCCCGCTCGGACTCGAGCGCCTCGACGTCGGGCCGCTGCGCGTGCGCGGGCGCGTGCTCGAGGTGCACGTCACCCGCGACCGGACCACCGTGCTCGTCGATGGCGAGTCGCACGCGGTTGCCGCGGGCGAGGCGATCGAGCTGCCCGACCCGGCCTAGCGAGCGCGGCCGAACGCGCGTCGCGGGCCCGGCGACGAGAACACGAGGTGCGGGTGCCGGTCGTGCGTGCCGGGCCTGGAACCCGCTTACCCCGGCGGCGGCGCCGTGCGCACGACCATCGGCGGCCAGATGGCCCCCTGGGTCGCGCCGTGTCGCGTCGCGGCATCGTACTCGACGTCGCGTGCGTTGAATGTCCGGATGATCTGCTTGAACGCGTCGTCCGCCTCGCGACCGTACTGGCTGCAGTCGTTCACGCGCAGGTCCTCGAGCCGGCGTCGGACGGCCGCCGCGGCTTCGAGGGCGATCCGCCGGTGGCCTTCCTCGTGCGCGCGGAGCGCGGTGATGAACGCCCCCCATTGGGCGCGGAGCGTGGTGTCCACCGAGTCCACGTCCACCCACCGGGGCAGGGCCGTCCGCGTCTCGATGTCCACCTGCAGGTTGCGCACGGCGCAACTCCCCAGGCCCGTCGCGTTGGTGTTGTAGCGGTAGTTGATCAACCAGGTGAGTTCGCCGGCGTAGCTGGCGCCCAGGACCTTCACCCCCGCGGTGTTGATCGAGCGCCGGACCTCCACGGCGGTGCGGCCGTGCACGTCGTACGGGGCGTCGAAATTCGCGATGCGGACCCCCACCGGCGTCGGCATCGCGTCGGGGGACGAGGATGCGGCGCAGCCGCCAAGAGCGGCCGTTGCAGCGACGCGCAGGGCGCGCCGGGCGATGGCGTGGCGAAGGATCATCGAAACGCGGGCGCTGGGGAGAGGGGCAAGCGGCCGCGGCGGCATCGCCGGGGCTCCGCGGTGGGGTCGTGCGGGCGCGCCGAAATTGGAAGCGCCCGGGGCTGTCCGCCAGACGTCCCGTGCGTAAACCTTAGCCCGACCTTGCGTGTCTTTAGGGGGTCGCGAACCCCGCCCCTTCACCGAGTTGGCATGTCGCTCCGTCGCCTCCTTCCGTTCCTCGCACTCACCTGCGCGCTCGTCGGGGCGCGTCCCCTGGCCGGTGACGACGGTCGACGGCGGGGTCAGCCGCGTCACGCGCACCGACCGGAACGGGCGCTTCATGGTCACGATCCCCGGCGGGGAGGGCGACTACTACGTGCAGGTGGCCGCAATCGGCTTCCTCGCCAAGCGCTTCGAGATCAAGCGCGTGGCCGACGAGGAAATCCTCCTCGCCGACGCCCGGCTCAACCGCAACGTGGCCGAGCTCGAGGCGGTGCGCATCAACGCGCCGCGCGACCGCCCCACGCGCAACGACAACACGGCGGACATCGGCGGCAGCGAGAAGCGCGTCGAGACGGGGCAGCTCACCGCCGACCAGATGGGCAACCTGGCCGCGATGGCCGCCTCCACCCCTGGCACGCTCCTCGTGCCCGGCGCCGACGGCGATCCTTCGGGCTTCTCGGTGCTCGGCCTGTCGAGCGACCAGAACAGCACCACGCTCAACGGGCAGAACTTCGGCGCGTCCAACCTGCCGCGCGACGCGCAGGTCAGCGGGGCGCTCGCCACCTCGCCGTACGACGTGTCGCGTGGCGGCTTCAGCGGCGGCAACTTCAACATCCGTCCGCGTTCGGGGAGCAACATCGCCGCGCGCGGCATGAGCCTCGTGCTCGACGCGCCGGCCATGCAGTGGACCGACGCGACGGCGCGCGCGCTCGGACAGGAGTACGGCAACGTCTCGCTCGGCGGCAGCGTCAGCGGCCCCATCGTGTACAACGCGTCCTTCTACAACGTCGCCTACCAGCTCGGGCGCCGGTCGAACCAGTTGCGGACGCTGCTCAATACCGATCCCGTCGGCCTGCAGGGCGCCGGCATCGCCGCCGACTCGGTCACGCGGCTGCTCGGCGTGCTCAACGGC
>JACQES010000153.1 GCA_016200495.1 Gemmatimonadota bacterium | reverse complement strand
TCGCGCGGGAAGCGGGCGCGGTCGAGCAGCAGCACGTCAACACCGTCGCGCGCGAGGAAGGCGGCGACCGACGCCCCGGCCGGGCCGGCCCCCACCACGATCACGCTGGCGTCGTCACTCGTGCGCATGGAGGGGAGGGAACGGGACCTCGTCCGGGAAGCATCGGAGCATACTCGCCGGAGCGTGGGGCGTCATCCGTCCTGCCGCGGGCCCGTCCATCCAACGTGCTATTGACCGCGCCCCCGTGGGCTGCGTCGAGCGCGGTCGCCGCCCTAGCAGGGCGGCCCCGCCCACCACGCCATGAGCACGGGGAGCAGTGCGGCGGCGAGCGTCGCGAGGAAGTTGACGGAGTCATTCGTCATCCATGCCCAGCCGCCGGCGCGCACGGTCGCCGTGCCGCAGTCGTGGATCCGCCGTTCCGTGAGCGCATCGCACGCGGGGCAGCGTCGCCGGGATTGCACCAGCGCGCCGAGCAGCGAGTCGACGAGCGCGCCGCAAAAGCCGGCCACGGCCGCGAACAGCCAGACGTTGGGATCGAGATCGGCCTGCGCGAGCACCAGTGGTTCCGCCGCGGCGCCCACCGCGAGCGCGCCGAGCGCGGCGCCCGCGAATCCCCACAGCGTGACCCCTCCGGAGGTCCCCGCGGGCACGCGGCGCCCGGTGGTGATCATGCGTGGTGCGCCACCCAGCCAGCTGCCGATCTCGGTGGACCACGTGTCCGAGGCCGCAGCAGCCAGCGCGCTCGCGCCCACGAGTGCGGCGATGTCGCCGTGCCACGTGGCGCCCAGCGCGATGCGCGCGAGGGCGGCCAGCGCGAAGAGCCCGCCGTTCGCCATGACCTGCCACGCGTCGCGCGCGCCCCCCTTCTCGACGATTGCGCCGGTGCGCGCCGCCTTCGCCGCCGCACCGAGGCGCGTGAGTGCGTTCGACGCGACGAAGTAGCCGATGAGGAGCGCACCCCACCCCCAGCCCGCCGCGATCGCGACCGTTCCCACGACGGTCGCCGCGAGCGCGCCGCTCGACGACAGCGACCCCGCGCGCCGCGCCGCCAGGGCCACGCCGGCTGCGGCGAGCACCCCCAGCGCGACGCGCTGGATCAATGGGCGGGCGGCTGCTGTGGCGTGATCGCGTGGCGGAGCAGGAGGCGCACGCGCTCCAGCATCTCCGGCGCGACGCGGTCGGCATCCCGCGCGCGCTGCATCGCCTCGCGGTAGCGCCACGCATGATCCGCCCGCCGCTGGCACCCGGGACACCGCTGCAGGTGCTTGAGCGCCGCGTCGGCCAGGCTCCCTTCCAGCTCGCCATCGAGCAGTACCTCGAGGCGCTGCGCAAACTCGCGGCAGTCCTGGATGTCGTCGGGGCGGATCTCGGCGATGGGGCTCATGCGGGCGGGGCGGCGGGAAGGGTCCAAACCTAAGTCCGAGGGCACGGCACTGTCCGGTCCGAATCCCGACGGGTGAGCGCACGACCCGGGATTCCGGTTCCCGAGACCCCCAACCCCGTTCGGCCCTCCGGTCCATTACCTTCCGCCGCCGTGACCGACCGACCGCAGCCCCCGACCGTCGACGCGCTCCTCCCGCTCGCCTTCCTCGAGGCGGTGCGCCTCGTGGATGCCCCCGACGGCGACATGGAAGCCGAGCTCGTCCCCGAGCTGAGAAACAAACGTCTCGGCCTGTCCGAGACCGTGTACGCGCAGGTGCGCCGGTACAACGAGGCGGTGCGGCGCGGCCAGCGCATCGCCTACGACGAAGCGGTCGCGCTGGCCCGCCTGGTGGGGCGTCGCGCCGACGCGGAGGTGGTGTTCCGCTCCGCCGGCCGCCACCTCGCCAACGAGGCCTACGACCGCATCGCGCCGCTCTCGCGCACCGTGATGCGCGTGCTCCCCGGCATGCTCGCCCGCCCGATGGCGCTCCGCCACATGCGCCGCATCGCCGAGCGCTACCTGGGCGGCGAGATTCGCCGCGTTGGCTCGTCGGTGATGCTCGGCGTCGTCGGCTCCGTCACGCTCGACACCGGGCCCCGGCAGAGCGGCTGCGCCTTCTACGAAGCGACCCTCCGCGAACTCCTCCGCCTCCTGGTGGACGGCGCGGGGGCGGTGGACCACGTCCGCTGCGCCTCGCGCGGCGAGGGGGTCTGCGAGTGGCGCGCCGAGTGGCGCGCCTGAGTCCCACGCCCCGGAGCGTGTCATGCGACTGAGTGAAGCGAACCTGGCCGCGGTGCAGGCGGCGATCGCCGAGTCCAAGGTGGACGGCTGGCTCCTGTACGACTTCCGCGGCCTGAACCCGATCGCGGCCGAGCTGGTCGGAGTCGAGGGGCTGGCGACGCGCCGGATCTTCGCGTTCATCCCGCGCGCGGGGACGCCGGTCGGCATCGCGCACGCCATCGAGCCGGGGCCGTGGCGCCACTGGCCGGCCGCGTGGCCGCGCACGATCTACTCGGGATGGCGCGCGCTCGAGGCGGCGCTCGCCGACGTGGTGAAGGGAAAGACGGTCGCCATGGAGTACGCGCCGGGCGACGGCGTGCCATACGTGGACCGCGTCCCGGCCGGCGTGATCGAGATGGTGCGCGCCGCCGGCGCGACGGTCGTCACGTCCGCCGACCTCGTCTCGCGCTGCTACGCCGGATGGTCCGGCGACCAGCTCGCCGCGCACGAGCGCGCCGCGGAGCAGATCGCCGCGATCGCCAAGGCCGCGATCCAGCGCGCCGGCGACGCGGCGCGCGCCGGCACGCCGATCATGGAGCACGTCCTCAAGGCGTGGATCCTCGAGCGGTTCGACGCCGAGGGGCTCATGACCGATCACGGGCCCACCGTGGCGGTCGGCGCGCACGCCGCCGATCCGCACTACGAGCCCGACGCCGCGCGCGCCCTGCCGATCGCCTCGGGCAACGTGCTCCTCATCGACCTGTTCGCCAAGGACAAGAGCGCCGGCATCTGGGCCGACCAGACCTGGATCGGCGCGATGGGCACGCCGGCCGAGCGCGTGGTCACCGTCTGGAACGCGGTGCGCGACGCGCGCGACGCGGCCATCGCGCTCCTCTCGCGCGAGCTGGCCGCGGGCCGCCCGGTCACCGGCGGCGCGGCGGACAACGCGGCGCGCCAGGTCATCACCGAGCGCGGCTTCGGCCCCTACTTCACGCACCGCACCGGGCACTCGATCGACGCGCGCGACCTGCACGGCTCGGGCCCCAACCTCGATGACATGGAGACGCGCGACGACCGCGCCCTGCTGCCCGGGGTCGCGTTCTCGGTCGAGCCGGGGGTCTATCTCACCGGCGACTTCGGCATCCGCTCCGAGGTCAACGCGATCGTGAAGCCGGGGGCGCTGCACGTGACGCCCAAGGCACCGCAGCGCGAGCTGATCGTCGTCGGATGACGCGCCCCGGGCTCGCGCGCGAGCTCGGCCTCTTCTCGGCGGCGCTGCTCGTCGTCGGGGGGATCATCGGGAGCGGGATCTTCTTCACCCCTGCGGAGGTCGCGCGGGCGCTCCCCGGTCCGGCGTCGATTCTCTCCGTGTGGGTCGTGGGCGGGCTCATCGCGCTCGCGGGGGCGCTCACGTACGCCGAGCTGGGCGCCATGCTCCCCGACGCCGGCGGCGGCTACGTCTACATCCGCGAGGCGTTCGGCCCGCTCCCGGCGTTCCTCTGCGGCTGGATGACGCTGGCCTCGATCGCGAGCGGCGCGATCGCCGCCGTGGCGATGGGCTTCGCGGGCTACGCGGAGCGCTACGTGCCGCTCGACGCCGTGGGTGGCCGCATCGGCCTCGCCGCCCTCACGATCATCGTCCTCACCGTCACGAACATCCTCGGCCTCAAGCCGGGCGCGTTCCTGCAGAACACGCTCACCCTCGCCAAGAGCCTCGCGCTGTTCGCGCTCATCGGGCTCGGATTCGCCAAGTGGGGCGTCATCACCGCGCTGCCGGTGGCGAACGCGCCGGTGCCGCCGTCGCTGCTCACGGGGTGGGCCACCGCGTTCGTGGCCGTGCTGTTCACCATCGGCGGGTGGCAGCAGATGAACATGGTGGCGGGCGAGATCCGCGATCCGCAGCGCACCATTCCCCGCGCGCTCATGATCGGGATCGCGCTCGTGATCGCGATCTACCTCGGGGCGAACGTGGTGTACCTCCACGCGCTCGGGCGCGACGGCCTCGCGGCCAGCGCGGCGGTGGCGGCCGACACCGCCGAACGGCTCGCGGGGCGCGCGGGCGCGAGTGCCATCACGATCGCGGCGATGATCTCGATCCTCGGGTTCACGGGCGTCGCCCTGCTCACCAACGCGCGCATGCTCTTCGCGCTCGGCGCCGACGGCGCGTTCCTCAGCAGCGCGTCGCGCGTGCACCCGCGCTTCGGGTCGCCGCACGTGGCGCTCGCGCTGCTGGGCGGATGGTCGCTCGCCCTCCTGATCGGCACGCGCGGCACGATTGGCGACCTGCTGTCCGGCGTGGTGTTCGCCGACTGGATCTTCTTCGGGCTGGGGGCGGCCAGCGTGCTGGTGCTGCGCCGCACGCGCCCCGACCTCGCGCGGCCGTATCGCGTGCCGGGCTTCCCGTTCGTGCCGCTCCTCTTCGTCGGGGCCGCGGTGGTCGGAATCGTCAGCGCCTACCTGAGTTCGCCCCGGACGTCGGTGTTCGGGACGCTGCTGCTCGGCGTGGGCGCGGCCGTGTACGCCTGGGCGACGCGAGGCCGGCCGCGCTGAGCGCGGCGCGCTGACCTACTCCGGCCGCGACTCGTG
>JACQES010000138.1 GCA_016200495.1 Gemmatimonadota bacterium | reverse complement strand
GGCATCGAGGAGGACGCGGTGGCGGATGCGACGGACGCGGACCGGCTGCTGCACTGGCGCAGCTGGGTGGCGGCGCTGCGCGCGGTGTTCAGCGCGGCCGACGGCGCCTGGGAGGCGATGCTGCCGGCGCTCGCCGAGCCGCGCGGCACCGCGGGTTCCTTCTGGCGGCGCGTGCTCGGCCGGGGGAAGCGCGCATGATCGTCGGCGTGGGACTCGACCTCGTGGACATCGCGCGCGTGGAGCGGCTCCTCGCCGACAAGGGCGACCGCGCGACGGCCAAGCTGTTCACCGAGAGCGAGGCCCGCTACGCGACGAGCCGCGCGCACCCGGCGCGCCACTTCGCGGCGCGGTTCGCCGCCAAGGAAGCGGCGTACAAGGCCCTCGCGGGCAACGAGCTCGCGCGCGGCATCGGCTGGCGCGACCTCGAGGTGCTGCGCGACGACGTGACCGGACAGCCGCGGCTCGTGCTGCACGGGCGCGCGGCCGAGCGCGCGGCGGAGCTGGGGGTGACGCGCCTGCACCTCACGCTCACGCACTCGCACGAGACCGCGGCGGCGGTGGTGGTGCTCGAGCGCGACTGACCGCGCCGCGCTACTCGACGCGCAGCACCGCGCGCAGGCGCAGGTCGCGCGACGACGCCCCGACGAGGACGTGGACGTCGGCGGGCACGGGGAGCCGGAGTCCATCGGCGTTCACGGGCGCGAGGTCACCCGGTGCGAGCGTGAACGTCACGGTGCGGGACTCGCGGGCGCGCAGCGACACGCGCCGGGCCGCGACGAACGCGAGCACGGGCTGCGCGGTCCGTGCCACGGCGTGTCGCACGTACAGCTGCACCACCTCGTCGCCGTCGCGCAGGCCGACGTTGCGCACGCGCAGCCGCACCGTGACGGGGACGCCCACGCGGACCGCGATGGCGCGACGCGCGCCGGTCGCCACGCTGTCGCTCGCGCGCGCGGGTCGCGGCGCCGGCCCGTCCTCGACCGGTTGCCCGTCGATCGCCAGGCTGTCGTACGTGACGACGCCATAGCTCATCCCGAAGCCGAACGGGAACTGCGGCAGCCCCGACCGGTCGAGGTAGTCGTCGCCGCGCCCCGTCGGCTCGTGATCGTAGGTGAGCGGGAGCTGGCCTTCCGTCGCGGGGATCGTGAAGGGCAACCGGCCCGCGGGGTCGGCGCGCCCCGTCAGCACGTCCACCATGGCGCGACTGCCCTCGGCGCCACCATACCAGCCGAGCAGCACCGCGCGGGCGTCGTCGATCCACGGCATGCGGATCGCGCCGCCTCCGGTGAGCACGACGACCACCGGCGTGCCCGTGGCCGCGACGGCGCGGATGAGCGCGTTCTGGCGGCCGGGGAGTTCGAGCGACGCGCGATCGCGGAATTCGCCCTCCTCGATGCCCGCGCCGATGATGGCCACGTCGCTCGAGCGCGCGGCCGCGACGGCTTCGGCGATGCGCGCGTCGTCGTCGACGCGCACGCCGCGATTCCACACGAGCCGGATGCGGCCGTGCCCATTGGTCTCGCGGTAGGTCAGGTGCAGCCGGACGGGCTCGCCCGCCCTCACGGCGATGCGCACCGTGCGGACGCCGTGGCCGCGCCGCGCGGTGGCGTCAACGACGGAGTCGCCGACGAGCAAGCGCCAGCCGTCGTTCCCCTCGACCCCCACGGTGAGCGTGCCGGTCGTGTCCGGTCGGAGCACCCCCTGCCAGCGCACGCCGTACCAGTCGCGCGGCAGCCCGCGCACGGGACCGTTGAGCGGCCACGCGAAGTCCACCGCGCTGTCGGTGCGGACGACGCGCGGCACCCCGCCGAGCGACGGGTCGGCGTAGTACTCGGCGGCGAGCCCGGGCACCAGGCGTCCGCCGCTGTCGTGCGCGAGTGCGGTCGCGGGGATGGGCACGAGCGCGCGCGCGATGCGCGGCACGCCGCGCGCGGTGCGGACCCTGACGCCGGCCCCGAGCGCGGCGCGCAGCGCCTCCGCGAGCGCGGGCGCGTGCGCTCCGGCCGGCGTGTAGCCGCCGAGCCGCGCCTCCAGCGCGTCGGCGCCGATCACGGCCACGCGGCGCACCGTGGACGCGAGCGGGAGCAGTTGCCGCTCGTTCCGCAGGAGCACGATCGACCGGCGCGCGGTCTCGCGGGCGAGTCCGACGGACGCCGTGTCCGTCAGCGTGCGCATTATCGCGCGCTCGTCCACGAACGGATCGTCGAAGAGGCCCAGCGCGAACTTGAGTCGCAGCACGCGCGCGACGGCGCTGTCGATGGTGGCGCGGGGCACGCGCCCGTCGAGGAGCGGCGGCATGAAGAGCCGCGCCTGCGCAACCTCGCTCTGGAAGATCACGTCGAGGCCGGCGGCGAACGCCTGGATCGTCGCGTCGGCGTAGTCGCGGGCGGTGAAGTGGAGCACGTTCGCTCCGCCCACCCCCGCCGCATCCGAGATCACGACGCCGCCGAAGCCCCATGCGCGGCGCAGCCGGTCGGTGAGGAGGGCGCGGTTCTGCGCGGCCGGCACGCCATCGACGGCGTTGTAGGCCGCCATGACCGAGCGCGCGCCGGCCGTGATCGCGGCGCGAAACGGCGGTGCATGCACGCGCTCGATCTCGCGCGACGAGAGCGGCACGGGCCACGAGTCGCGCCCGCCGTCGCCCGCGTTCGCGATGAGGTGCTTCGGGGTCGTGGTGATGCCGGCACCCTCGAGCGGCGCCACCATCGCGGTCGCGAGGTCCGCCGCGAGGCGCGGGTCCTCGCCGAACGTCTCCTCGACGCGTCCCCAGCGCGGATCGCGCGCGAGGTTGAGCACGGGCGAGAGCAGCTGGCGCACGCCGCGGCTCCGCGCCTCCCGCGCGATGACGCCCGCCACGCGCGCCGCGAGGGCGGTGTCGAAGGTCGCGGCGAGCGCGATGGCCGAGGGAAAGACGGTCGCGCCCGGCTGCACGAGGCCGTGCACCCCTTCCTCGAACAGGAGCGCCGGGATCCCCAGGCGCGTCGAGTCGCGGAAGAAGCGCTGCACCCGGTTGACGCGCTCGGCGAGCCGGTGCGCGCGCGCACCGGGGGCCATCGGGACCGTGTCGCCCGGCTCGGGCATGAGCTGCAGTCCATAGATGCCATGCCGAAGCAGGGCTCCGTCGCGCTGCGGGTCACCGGGGGACATGTAGAGCTGCCAGACCTTCTCCTCGAGCGTCATGCGCGCGAGGAGGTCGGCGACGCGGTCATCCACGCTGCGCGTGCGGTCGCGGTAGGGCTCGACCCGGCCGGATGACGAGCCCGCGCCCCACATCGCCACGGACGCCGCCACCACGCCGATCCGCGCGCAGTGCCGCCCGAGCGAGGTCAACAGGAGGCGCCGATGGAGGCGCCGTCGTGGGGAATCGGTCATCCGGTCCAAGGCGCGCAAGGTGGCCGTGGCCGGGGATCGCGGCAAGGTCGTGGCGGGGCCAACGGGCAGCGCCGGACAGCCGTACCTTGGGATGTTCCGCGATCGCGCGCCCCGCGGGCGCACGCCACCCCTCGAGGACCTCCCCTCATGACCCCGACGTTCCGCCTCGCCGTCCGTGCCGTCATGGCCGCGGCGCTCGCGGCCCCGCCACTCGTCGCGCAACGCGCGGCGCCCACCACGTACGCCATCACCAACGCGAAGATCGTCCCCGTCGCAGGTCCGACGATCGAGAAGGGGACCGTCGTCGTGCGCGACGGGCTCGTGACCGCGGTGGGCGCGACCGTCGCCGTGCCCGGCGACGCGCGCGTGGTGGATGGCGCGGGCCTCACCGTCTATCCCGGCCTCATTGACGCGTACGGCTCGCTTGGCCAGGCCAGCGCGACGCCCGCGGCCGGGGGCGGGAGAGCCGGTGGCGGTGGCGCGGCGCAGGCCCAGTTGGCCGCGGCCGCGGCGCTGCTCAATCGCCCCGCGGGCAGTGCGGAGAAGCCGGCCGGCTTCTCGCCCGAACTCAAGGTCGTGGACCAGCTGCATCCCGACGCGGAGGCGCTCGCGGGTCCGCAATTCGCCGGGATCACGGCCGCGCTTTCGGCCCCGACCACCGGGGTGATGCAGGGGCAGTCGGTGTTCATCAACCTCGCGGGGGGCGACGCGCAGGCGATGGTGATCAAGGGAAGCGTCGCGCAGCACGTGGGGTTCACCCCCTCGCGCGGCGGGTACCCCAACTCGCTCATGGGAGTGTTCGCCGCGCTCAGGCAGACGCTCCTCGACGCGCAGCACTACCGCGACGAGCAGGCGGCGTACGCCAGGAACCCGCGCGGGATGCGCCGCCCCGAGTTCGACGCGGGGCTCGAGGCGCTGCAGCCCGTGCTCGCGCGGCAGCAGCCCGTGGTGATGCTCGCCAATCAGCAGCGCGAGATCGAGCGTGCGCTCGACCTGGGCAAGGAGTTCGGGCTCAAGGTGGTGATCGCCGGCGGGAGCGAGGCGTGGAAGGTGGCGGACCGGCTCAAGGCCGAGAACGTGCCGGTGCTCCTCTCGCTCAACTTCCCGCGTCGCGTCGCGGCGCCGGCTCCCGATGCGGATCCGGAACCGGTGCGCGTGCTGCGCGAGCGCGTCGAGGTGCCGAAGGGCGCCGGGCGGCTCGCGAGCGCGGGGGTGCGCTTCGCGTTCGAGTCCGGCGGCCTCGCCGCGTGGACGGACTTCCTGCCCAACGTGCGCATGGCCGTCGAGAACGGCCTCTCCGCCGATGAGGCCGTGCGCGCGCTCACGGTGCGCGGGGCCGAGATCTTCGGGCTCGCCGACCGGCTGGGCACGATCGAGCCGGGAAAGATCGCGAACCTGACGCTCGTGCGCGGCGACCTGCTCGACCGCAACGCGCGCGTGACGCAGCTCTTCATCGATGGCGCGCCGGTCACGGTGCGGCCGCCGACGGTCGCGAACGCGGCGGGGGGCGGCAACGCGGGCGGCGGCAACTTTGGTGGCGGCGCGCAGGCCGGCGCGTCGGGCACGTGGACGGTCACGGTGCTCGTCGAGGGCGAGGAGAAGCCCGTGACCTTCCTGCTCCGCCAGGAGGGGACGCGCCTGACGGGCACGATGCAGGGGGTGCTCGGCACCAACGAGATCGCGAACGGATCGGCGACGCCGGACGGGCAGGTGCAGTTCACGGCCGGCATCACGCTCAAGAGCGGAACCGAGGAAGCGACGTTCGCGGGCACCGTGGAGGGGAACGCGATGCGCGGCAAGGTGGGGATCGTGGGGCACGAGCCGGGGCTGTTCGCCGGCACGCGGCCCGCCGGCGGCGGCCAGGGTGGCCGCCCGCGTCCCCCGGGCCAGTGAGGATCGGCGCCATGACCATGACTTCATTCACCGGGACCAGGCCGATGCCGACCCTGTTGCGCGCGGCGCTCGTCGCCGCCTGCGCCGCGCTCCCGCTCGCCGCGCAGGCCACGCGCGTCGCGACCGGCGGCACGACGCTCATCAAGAACGCGACCGTCCTCACCGTGACCAAGGGGACGCTCGAGAACACCGACCTCCTGATCCAGAACGGTAAGATCGCGCAGATCGGGAAGAACCTCGCGAGCCCCGCCGGCGCGACCGTCATCGACGCGACGGGCAAGTACATCATGCCCGGCATCATCGACCCGCACTCGCACATGATGAGCGACGCGGTCAACGAGGGCTCGCTCTCGGTGACGTCGATGGTGCGCATCACCGACGTGCTCAACCCGACCGCGCCCAACATCTACCGCGCGCTGGCCTCGGGGGTGACGTCGCTCAACATCCTCCACGGCTCGGCCAACACGATCGGCGGGCAGAACGCGACGGTGAAGCTCAAGTACGGGCGCCCCGTGGCGGAGATGCTCTTTCCCGGCGCGCCGCCGGGGATCAAGTTCGCGCTCGGCGAGAACGTGACGCGCAAGAACCAGCAGCAGGTGCAGCTGCCGGGCCAGCCCGCCGCGTCGCGCCGCTACCCCGCCACGCGCATGGGGCAGGAAGAGGTGCTGCGCGACGCCTTCACCCGTGCGCGCGACTACAAGGCGGCGTGGGACGACTACCGCGCGAAGGCGAAGACCGACAAGAACGCGGTTGCGCCGCGCCGCGACCTGGAGCTCGAGCCGCTGGTGGAAGTGCTCGAGGGCAAGCGCCTCGTGCACGCGCACTCGTACCGTTCGGACGAGATGCTGATGCTGCTCAACCTGGCCAGGGAGTTCGGCTTCAAGGTCCAGACGCTGCAGCACGCGCTCGAGGGGTACAAGATCGCGTCGGAGATCGCGGCCGCCGGCACGGGGCTCTCGACCTTCGCCGACAACTGGAGCTACAAGATCGAGGCGTACGACGCGATCCCGTACAACGTCGCGATCGTGATGGAGAAGGGGGTGCTCGCCACGATCAACTCCGACTCCGACGAGCGCGTGCGCCGGCTCAACATCGACGCCGCCAAGCTGATCAAGTACGGCGGCCTCACCGAGGAGCAGGCGCTCCGCACGATCACCTACAACGGCGCGCTGCAGCTCGGCGTGGCCGACAAGGTCGGCTCGATCGAGGTCGGCAAGGACGCCGACATCGCGATCTGGAACGCGCATCCGCTCTCGGTCTACGCCAACGTGGACAAGACGTTCATCGACGGCGAGGTGTTCTTCGACCGCCAGAAGGACCTCGCGCAGCGGAGCGAGAAGGAGAAGGAGCGCGCTGACCTCGAGCGCCAGGATCCCAACCAGCCGCCGGGCGCCCGCGGGCGTCCCGTGCAGCCCGCCGTGCCGGAGGAGAACCGCTGATGCGCGCGCTTCCATTCATCGCACCGCGCGCCCTCGCGCGGCCCACGCTGGTCGCGGTCGCGACGCTCGCGTCTTCCACCGTCCTCCACGCGCAGCTGGGCTCGTTCAACCCGCGCCCTGGGCCGCAGGGCACGTACGCGATCACCAACGCGAGGATCGTCCCCGTCTCGGGGCCCGAGATCGCGCGCGGCACGGTGCTCATCAAGGGCTCGAAGATCGAGGCCGTGGGCGCCAACGTCGCGATTCCCTCGGGCGCGCAGGTGCTCGACGCGAGCGGCCTCACGGTGTATCCCGGCATGATGGATGCCGGCACCTCCATGGGACTGAGCGAGATCGGGCAGGGCGCCAACGCCACCGTGGACGTGGCCGAAGTCGGCAGCTTCAACCCGAACGCGCAGGCCTACTACGCCATCAACCCGCACTCGGCCCACATCGGCGTGGCGCGCGTCGTCGGCATCACGAGCGTGGTCTCGCGCCCCACGGGCGGGATCCTCTCGGGGCAGGCCGCGCTGGTCAACCTCGCGGGCTCGACGGTGCCCGAGATGTCGGTCGTGCCGCGCGTCGCGCTGGCGATGGAGCTGCCGCGCTCGGGATTCGGCGGGCGGCGCGGTGGCGGGGGCGGCGAGTTCGCCGCCCTCGCGGGCGCGGCCAACACGCAGGACGTCCAGCGGCTGCGCCAGCGCCAGCTCGACTCGCTGCGCCAGATCCTCAAGGACGCCGAGGCGTACGGCAAGTCGCTCGACGCGTACGCGAGGGACAAGACGCTGCCGCGCCCGAAGCATGACGTCGTGCTCGAGTCCATGCTCCCCGCCGTGCGCGGCGAGGAGCCGGTGATGATGGTGGCCGACCGTGCCGGCGACATCCGCGAGTCGGTGCTGTTCGCCGAGGAGATGAAGCTCAAGCCGATCATCGTTGGTGGGCGCGACGCGTGGATGGTGGCCGCGTTCCTCAAGCAGCACAACGTGCCGGTGCTCCTGGGCGGCATCAACGACCTCCCCACGCGCGAGGACGACCCGTACGACGTGAACTGGTCGGCCGCGGGCAAGCTGGTGGCGGCCGGGGTGCGCATCGCCGTCACGAGCGGCGACGCCGGCTCCGAGGTGCGCAACCTGCCGCTCGTCGCCGGCATGGCCGCGGCCTACGGGCTCAGCAAGGCCGACGCGCTCAAGAGCGTGACGCTCTGGCCCGCGCAGATCATGGGGGTGGGCGACAAGATGGGTTCGCTCGACGCGGGGAAGGTGGCCAACCTCGTGGTCACGGACGGCGACCTGCTCGAGGCGAAGACCAACACCAGGTACCTGTTCATCGACGGGCGGCCGGTGCCGCTCGACAGCAAGCACACGGAGCTCTACACGCAGTTCAAGCAGCGGCCGTAGGGCAAAGCACCACGCACGCGGCCGGCGGCGCCTTCGGGGCGCCGCCGGCCGTTTGCGTTGATGTCGCTCGCCTCCGCACGATGTCCCCTCGCGCCATTCGCGTTCCCCCGCGCCATCCGTAGATTCGCGCAAGCGGGGCGACGTGGCCCCGCCCACGGGAGGCACGCATGGCGGACGCAATCACGGGGGGCGAACTCCTCGCCCGGATGCTCAAGGCCGAGGGCGTCACCACGGTCTTCGGCATCATCGACGGCACCTACTTCGGGTTCTATCGCGCGCTCAAGGCGCACGGCATCCGCCTGGTCACGCCGCGCCACGAGGCCATCGCGCCGCACATGGCCGGCGCCTACGCCCGCCTCACCGGCACGCTCGGCGTGTGCATGGCGTCGAACGGCCCCGGCGTCGCGAACATCCTGCCGGGGCTCGTCGTCGAGGAGGCGGAAGGGAACCGCGTCCTCTGCATCACGAGCGCGCGCCGCACGGGCGCGATGTACCCGCTGCGCACGGGCACCTACCAGGGGTTCGACCAGAAGAAGGTCGTGGGCTCGTTCGCCAAGTGGAGCGAGGCCTGTCCCTCGTTCGAGCGCGTGCCGGAACTGATGCGCGCCGCGCTCCGCCAGTGCCACGAGGGCCGGCCCGGCGTCGTGCACCTCGACGTCCCCGAGAACATCATGAACACGGGGGTGAAGGCCGACGTCGCGACGTGGCAGCCGTCGCAGTACCGCCGCACCGCCCCCATCGAGCCCTCGGACGCGGACGTCGAGCGCGCGGCCGACCTGCTGCTCGCCGCCGAGCGCCCGATGATCCACGCGGGCTCGGGGGTCATCCACGCGCTCGCGTACGACGAGCTGCGCGCGGTCGCGGAGGCGCTCGAGTCGCCGGTCACGACGAGCTGGTCGGCCCGCGCCGTGATCCCGGAGTCGTCGCCGCTCGCGATCCCGATGATCCACGTCGCGCTCAACCACCTCGTGCGGACCCAATCGGACGTCGCGCTCGTGCTCGGCTCGCGCCTCGGCGAAACCGACTGGTGGGGCAAGGCGCCCTACTGGGCGTCGCCGGCGACGCAGAAGATGATCCAGGTGGACACCGACGGCCGGATCCTCGGCGCCAACCGACCGGTGGACGTGGGGGTGCACGGTGACGTGAAGGCGTTCCTGCGGCGGCTCCTCGTGGCGCTCGAGGCGCGCCGGGGCGCGATGCGGCGCGGGGCGCGCGCGGCGGCCGTGGCCCGCTACCAGGACAAGATCCGCCGCTATCGCACCAAGCTCGACAAGGCGCTGGCCGACACCGCGTCGCCGATGAACCCCGCGCACGTCGCGCACGCGGTGGATCGCGCGTTCCCGCACGGCACGCCGATCATCGCCGACGGCGGCAACACGGCGATCTGGACGATGTTCTACCATCACGCCGAGGTGCCGGGCCGGCTCCTCTCGACGTTCAAGATGGGGATGTTGGGCGCCGGGATCGGCCAGGTGATGGGCGCGGCGGTCGCGGTGAACGGCCCGGCCGTGTGCGTCATCGGCGACGGCGCGATGGGGATGCACGTGCAGGAGATCGAGACCGCCGTGCGCCACCGGCTGCCGGTGACGTGGATCGTGCTGTGCGACCGGCAGTGGGGGATGGTCAAGATGAACCAGTCGTTCGCGCTCAAGCCGATCAAGATGCTGCTGCGCAAGAAGCTCGACCCCGGCGAGAACATCTGGAGCGACCTGGGCGAGATCCGCTTCGACGAGGTGGCGCGCGCGATGGGCGCGCACGGGGCGCGCATCGCCGATCCGGCGCAGCTGCCGGCCGCGCTCGCGGCCGCGCGCGACACGGGCGGTCCCGCGGTGCTCCACGTGGACGTGAACCCGGTGGCGCACATGTGGGCACCGGGGCTCGTGCACTTCAAGGCCATGCACGCCGAACCCAAGGGTTGAGTGGAGCAGGTCGACGCGGTCCGGCTCAACTTCAACCCGGCCTCGCTGCACCTGCTCAACGCGGTGCTGGGGTTCGTCATGTTCGGCGTCGCGCTCGACCTCGACGTCGCCGACTTCCGGCGCGTGCTCGACCGCCCGCGCCCCGTGCTCATCGGGCTCTTCGGCCACTTCGTCGCGGGGCCGGCGGTGGCCTACCTGCTCGTGCGGCTGCTCACGCCGGCGCCGAGCGTGGCGCTGGGGCTCATGCTGGTCGCGGCGTGCCCGGCGGGCAACATCTCCAACTTCCTCGCGCACCTGTCGAAGGGGAACACGGCGCTGTCGGTGTCCATCTCGTCGTGCTCGACGGTGCTGGCGGTGGTGCTGACGCCGCTCAACCTGCGCTTCTGGGCCGGGCTCTATCCCCCGACGGCAGCGTTGCTCCGCGACGTGGCGGTGGATCCGGTCGAGATGTTCGCGACGATCTTCATCCTGCTGGGCATCCCGTTGGCGCTCGGGCTCTGGGTGGGGCGGCGCTTTCCGGCGTTCCGCCACCGCGCGCGCAAGACGATGAAGGTCGTGGCGCTCGTCGTGTTCGCGCTCTTCGTGATCGTCGCGACCGTCGCCAACTGGCACGCCTTCACGACGGTGCTGGGTGGCGTGGTGATCGCCGTCGGGACGTACAACGCCGCGGCGTACGCGAGCGGTTACACCACGGCCGCGCTCTTCCAGTTGGGCGAGCGCGACCGGCGCGCCATCGCGATGGAAGTCGGCGTGCAGAACTCCGGGCTCGGGATGATCCTCGCCTTCACCTTCTTCGACGGCCTTGGCGGCATGGCGCTCACGTGCGCCTGGTGGGGGGTGTGGCAGATCCTCACCGGGCTCGCGCTCGGCACCTGGTGGTCGCGGCGCCCGCCGGCGCCGGCGCTCGAGCACGCGGCGGTGGCAACATGAGCGACGCCCCGCGCGTCCTCGTGACGGGCGCTGCCGGCACGATCGGCCGCGCGCTCGTGACGGCGCTGGTGGACGAAGTGCGCGCGGGTCGCGTGGGCGCGGTGGTGGGCACCGACGTGCGCGACTTCCCCGCCGCGCGGCCCGCCGAGCTCACGTGGGTGCCGCACGACGTGCGACAGGAGGGACTCGCGCGCATCCTCTCGGCGCACCGGATCACGGTGGTCGTGCACCTGGCCGCGATCGTGACGCCCGGGCCGCGGAGCACGCGCGCCTTCGAGTATGACGTGGACGTGAACGGCTCGCGGCGCGTGCTCGACGCCTGCGTCGCGGCCCGGGTGCGGCGGCTCGTCGTCACGAGCAGCGGCGCCGCGTACGGCTACCACCCCGACCACCCGCCGCGCATTCCCGAGTCGTGGCCGATCCGCGGCAACGAGGCGTTCGCGTACAGCCACCACAAGCGGCTCGTCGAGGAGATGCTGGCCGCGGCGCGCGCGGAACAGCCAGGGCTGGAACAGGTCATCTTCCGCGTCGGACCAGTGATCGGGCCGAGCGTGAACAACCAGATCACGGCGCTGTTCGAGCGCGCGCGGCTGCTCGCCATTCGCGGCGCGGACGCACCCTTCGCCTTCATCCACGAGGCCGACGTGATCCGCTGCCTCGTGCGCGCCGTGTCGTCGCCGGTCACGGGCATCTTCAACCTCTCGGGCGACGGCGCGCTCACGCTCGAGGAGATCGCGCAGCTGCTCGGCAAGCGCACCCTCGTGCTCCCCGCGTGGCTGCTCACGGCCGCGCTCGCCATCGCCAAGCCGCTCGGCCTCTCGCGCTATGGCCCCGAGCAGGTGGACTTCCTGCGCTATCGGCCCGTGCTCGACAACGCGAAGCTCAAGGCGGAGTTCGGCTTCGTGCCGGCGATGGACTCGCGCGCGGCGTTCCTGACCTGGCGCGACGCGCGGCGCTGAGCGCACGCCAAGCGCGCCGCACGTGCCCGTGGCGCGCCGCGCGCCGGTGCGGAACGCGTCGACCGCTCGCTACGGCGCCGTGACCTGCACGCCTGCGGCATCACGCAACCGCGCCGCGAGCGCCCAGCCCCCGAAGTGGTCCGTGACGACCACCTCGAGCCGGTTCGCGCCGGCGCGGAGCGGCAGGTAGAGCACGGCCTGGCCGAGGCGAAGCAGGCCCTCGCGCCGTCTCGCGTAGTCGTAGCCTTCGTCGCCGTAGTAGACCGGCTCGCCGTTGAGGAAGACGGTCACCGCGTCGCTGTAGCCGAGCTCGAGCACGCGCGTGCCGGCACGCGCGGCCGTGAGCGTCACCCGGGCGAGCGCGCCGACGTCGCGCGCGCGCGCCGTGCGCTCCGGCAGCGGGAGGAAGCGGTGCAGTTCGAGCACCCCGTCGTCATTCACCGGGAGGACCGCGCGCGGCTCGTCGAACTCCGCCTCCACGCGCGTGCGGGCTGTGTCGCTCGCGAATCGAGCCCGCGACACCGCCCACGCGCGCACGATCCCCGGCGCCGGGGGGGCTGTGGGCGCCTCGGGCGGGAACGCGAACGCCACCCGGCCGCGCCGCACCTTCACGTTGCGGAATCGCGTGATGACGCCCTCCGGCGGCAAGCCCGCGCCGATGAAGGCGCGGAGCTCGATGTCGCCCGCGCGCGCGTCGAGCGCGAGGCGCGACACGAGCACGGGGCGCGCGGTGTCACCCACGAAGAGGGCCGCGCGACGGCCCAGCAGCACCAGGCGCAGCGGCACCCAGCGGCCTTCGTCGAGCGTCGCGGCCGCCGTGCGCCCCGGACCGTGGTAGAGCTGCCATTGGCCTTCGCCCTGGTAGACCGGCGTGTACTGCACGGCGTCGGGGAGCCCCGACTTGTGCGGCCGCAGGTAGAACGACTCGTAGGTCGAGTCGTCCTGCATGCGCACCGACAGGAAGGCGAAGGTGCGGAGGCGCGTCATCCACACCTCGGCGTCCACGGTGCCGTCCTCGAGGCCGAGCCCCTGCGTGCGCGCGAGCCCCGTGCCGAGCTCGAGGATCGCCTGCCCGCCGGCCGTGACGCGGCGCGCGTCGCCATCGAGGTGCCAGATGGCGCTGTCGAACGGGAGCGGCTGCTGTGCGGGAAGCACGCGCGCGGCGGAGGCCAGCGCGACGAGCAGCAGGGCCGCGCATGCGGCGAGCGCGACCCGCGAGCGCTGGCGCGGGGTCGCCTCGAAACGCGCGATCGCGCACGAGGGCGCCGTCGCTGGTGATGTCACGGACGCGCGTGAACGCATGCGACTCCTCCAGGGCATGCCGCACGCTACGCCGGCCGCCCCGCCGCGCTGAATGGACGGACCTCGCGGCTTCTGGTACTTTTCCACGATGCCCGAGCGCCCGGCGCGACCGCTCCGCTATGCCTTCCTCCGCACCAAGTACGGCCGCGAACTGCTCGTGGACGCGGCCTGGGTGCGCGAGCTCGCCGGCTTCGACACGAGCACGCGCGCCCACGTGCTCGACTTCTTCGACGTCCTGCTCGTGACGCGCGGGCGCGGCACCTTCGCCCTCGACGATCGCGTGGTGCCGGTGTCCACGGGGACGCTCCTGTTCACGCGCCCCGGCGAGGTGCGGCAGTGGCACGTGCGCGGCCTCGACGGCGCCTGCCTGTTCTTCACCGGGGACTTCCTGGCCGGCGCGTTCAGCGATGCGCGCTTTCCCGAGCAGTTTGCCTGCTTCGACCCGGGGCGCCCGTCACAGGCGGTGCAGCTCACCTCGGCCGAGCAGCGGCGCTACCGCGCGCTCTTCGCCGAGCTCAAGCGCGAGATCGGCGCCGCCCCCGCCGACGAGTCGCTCGCGCTCCGCGCGCTCGTGTACCAGCTGCTCGTGCAGCTTCAGCGGTGGTACGTGCGCCGCCACGGCGCCCCGCGCGTCGGCGCTCCGGGGGTGGTGGAGCGGTTCCGCTCGCTCGTGGACGAGCGATTCATGCGGGAGCACCGCGTGGGTGCGTACGCGCGCGCGCTCGGGGTGAGCCCCGGCCACCTGACCGTGCTCTGCCAGTCGGCGCTGGGGCAGGGCGCCGGCGCCGTCGTGCGCGACCGCCTCGCCCTCGAGGCGCGGCGCCTGCTCCGCTACACCGAACTCAGCGTGCAGGCCATCGGCGCGCAGCTCGGCTTCGACGATCCCGCGTACTTCGCGCGCTTCGTGCGCCGCGAGACGGGACAATCGCCCGGCGCGATCCGGCGCAGTGGACGACGCAACCGCGCGCCGTGATGGCGACGCCTCGTGGTCGGTCGCGCATGGAAGTCTACGGCGCCTTCGCGATGTCCGCCTCGCTCACCGCGTACACCAGGTGCGCGAGATTCGCGTGCACCGTCTCCCCGGCAACCTGCATCCCGTTGCGCTCGGCCACCGCGCGCGACGGCGCGTTCTCCGGGCGGATGAGGGAGATGACGCGCGCGCCGGGATAGCGCGCGAAGGCCCAGTCGCGCGCCGCGCGCGCGGCCTCGGTCGCGTACCCCTGATGCCAGTGCGCATGCGCGAGCAGGTAGCCCACCTCGCTCTCGCGCACGCCGTGCACCACCTGCATCGCGACGCCGCACTGCCCCACGGGCTCGCCGGTGTCGCGGCGCTCGAGCAGCCAGAGCCCGTGGCCGTCCTGCTCGTAGCGCTGGCGCTGTCGCGCGATCCAGGCCCGCGCCTCGTCTTGGTCGAGCACCTTGGGATAGAAGCGCATCACCCGCGGATCGCCGAGCAGCGCGGAGAGGAAGGCGAGGTCGCCCTCGTCCATCTCGCGGGCGCGCAGGCGCTCCGTCGTGAAGCGCACACGGTCGGGTTGAGGCGTGGCGTCGAGCGAAACGCTCGAGGCAGTCACATCGTCACCCACTGCGCGCTGGCGTCCTCGCGCGCGGCCTCGAGCACCGCCATCGCCGCGGCGACGTCCTCGACGGCGAGGCCGAGCGACTTGAACACCGTGAGGTCGCGCGCGCGCGTGCGACCGCTGGCGCGGCCCGTCACCACCTCCGCGAGGTCGGCGGCGATGCACTCGCGCGTGATCGCCCCCTCGGCCACCGCGAGCGCGATCTCGCCGCACTCGGCCAGCGCGGCATCGCGCGCATCCACGACCAGCCGCGCGCGCGCCATGGTGGCGCCGTCGAGCTCGCGCGTGGTCGGCGTGTGCGCCCCGACGGCGTTCACGTGCACGCCGTCGGCCAGGTCCGCGCTCGCGACCACGGGGACCGGCGAACTGGTGACGCAGCACACGATGTCCGCGCCGCGCACCGCGTCCGACACGCTGTCGCACGCGCGCACCTCCTGATGCTTGTCCGCGACGGTCCGGACGAGTGTCCGGGCCCGTTCGCTCGAGCGGGACCACACCCGGATTTCCCTGACCTCGCGCGCCGCGCACATGGCCTCGATGTGCGTGCGCGCCTGGATTCCGGCGCCGAGCACGGCCAGCACGTGGGCGTCGAAGCGGGCCATGAACCGCGTGGCGAGGCCGGACGCGGCGGCGGTGCGGATGGCGGTGAGCGAGGCGGCGTCGAGGATCGCGAGGGGGCGGCCGTCGGTGGTGTCGAAGAGGGTGACGAGGCCCTGGATGACCGGACGCGGTCCCCCCGCGTTCGCCGGCAGGTAGGTGAGCGCCTTGACCCCGGCGGCACCGTCGAGACCGGCCGGCATGACGAAGAACGCGCCCGTCGGGAGCGGGAGGACCATCCGCAGGGGTTGCACCGCCGATCCGGTGGCCAAGGCGCGGAAGGCGCGCTCCATGGCGGCGATGGCCCGGGATGTGCTCAATAGGCGTTCGACCTGCTCGGCCGAGGCGACGAGAACCTGGGTCATGGCGGGGGTTCGGGAGCGGGTCGGGTGGGGCGGCGGGGGTTGGCACCGCGCGAATCAGCGCGGCGCTGACAGCAATCTGATGGCGGGACTTACGGCGCGTGCGACGCCGCAATAGACTGGTATGCAATGCAAATGAGAACCATTCTCAATGCGCTGTCCACCTGTTTCCGGGCTGAAATCTCGGCTCGGACCCTCGTGGCCGCGTCCAGTCTGAGCCTCTCCGCTCTCGCCGTGCGCGCGCCCCTGGCCGCTGCGCAGGCGGCACAGAACAGCGTCCTCACCACCGCGGTCGCCGCCGCGCAGGACCACCCGGGCAAGCGCCTCGCCGGCATCGTCGCCGTCGCGCTCGACGAGTACGCCAAGGGCGTGGATGTGCGCGGCCGGCTGATCTCCGCCACCGAGCTCGACGAAGCGGTGAGCTTCCTCGGCGATGCGCGCGAGGTCGCGGGCCGGCTCACCGGTTCCAACACGGCGCTCGTGCGGGCCCTGGTGGACACGATCGCCGCCAATGCCCGCGCCAAGGTGCCGCCTGCGCAACTCGCCGCGATCCACCAGCGCTTCGTGGCCGCGCTTGGCCCCGATGCGGCGCTCGACCTGCCCACCCGCCGCGTGGACCTCGCGCGCGGGCAGAAGCTCTACAGCGGCAACTGCGCCAGCTGCCATGGCGCGCTCGCCGACGGCAACGGGCCCGCCGCGAAGGCGCTGGTCACGCCGCCGCCCGCGCTCGCCGACGCCAAGATGAGGGAGGTCTCGCCCGCCGCGATGTACCGCATCGTGAGCGTCGGGATCGCCGGCACGGCCATGGCCGGCTGGGCCGGCTCGCTGACGACGGACGACCGCTGGGACATCGTGCACTACCTGGCGTCGCTGCGCTCGACGTCCACGCAGGTGGCGCGCGGCGACTCGATCTGGCGCGCGGCGCACCCGGCCACGCTGCCCGGCAAGCCCGCGCCGGCGGCGACGCTGCCGGCCGAGCTGGCGAACTTCGCGTACGCGGCCGAGCGGTCGGACGCGCAGCTGGCGCTGACGATCCGCGACGCCGGTGCGGCGACGGGGACGACGGCGCCGCTGGCCGACGAGCAGGTGACGGACGTGATCGCCTTCCTGCGTGCGCTCCCGGCGCAGGATGCGTCGATGATCGCGGCCGCGCCGCCCGCCGCGCCGGCCAACGACGCCAAGGCCGCCGCGCGCGCGGTGCTCTCGCTGCTCGACGAGGCGCTCGCCGCGGCGAAGGCGGGCAAGCCAGCCGACGCCGGCGACAAGGCGTTCGACGCCTACCTCGCCTTCGAGCCGCTCGAGACGCGCGCGCGCGCGCAGGAGCCGGCCAAGGTCAGCGCGCTCGAAGCGTCGTTCGCGGCGTTCAAGGCGGCGGTCAAGGGCGGCAACGTGGCGAGCGCGGCCGCGGCGCGCGACTCGATCGCGCTGGCGCTGCCGCACATGGTCGAGCTGGCGCAGCCGGCGGGCGGGTTCTGGGAGCTGTTCCTGCAGAGCTTCCTGATCATCCTGCGCGAGGGGTTCGAGGCGATCCTGGTGATCGGCGCGATCATCACCTTCCTCGTCAAGACGGGCCATCGCGAGCGCGTCCGCTCGGTGTGGGCCGGCGTGGTGGTGGCGCTGGCGGCGAGCTTCGCGACCGCGTTCGTGCTCGCGACGGCGCTGGCGCACCTGCCGGCGAGCCGGGAGATCGTCGAGGGGGTCACGCTCCTGATCGCCGTGGCCGTGCTCTTCTCCGTGAGCTACTGGCTCATCAGCAAGGTCGAGGCGGCCAAGTGGCAGCAGTTCATCCGCGACAAGGTGAACACGGCGCTCGCGCAGGGCGGCGGTGCCGCGCTCGCGTTCACGGCGTTCCTCGCGGTGTATCGCGAGGGGGCGGAGACGGCGCTCTTCTTCCAGGCGCTCTTCCAGCAGCCCGGCGACGTGGCGGCCCCGCTCTCGCTCGGCATCGCGATCGGCTTCGTGGCGCTCGCCGGGATCTTCGTGGCCTTCCACCGATTCGGCGTCAAGATCCCGATGCGCCCGTTCTTCGCGGCCACGAGCGGGATGCTCTACCTGATGGCGTTCGTGTTCATGGGCAAGGGGATCCGCGAGCTGCAGGAGGGGAACGCGCTCGGGATCACGCTGCTCCCCGGCTGGCCGACGATCGACGCGCTCGGCGTCTTCCCGAGCCGCGAGGGGATGATCGCGCAGGGAGTGATGCTCGCGCTCCTCGGCATCGCGCTCTACCTCACGTGGGCGTCGGCGCGGAAGACGGCGCGCGAGGCGGCCGAGGCGCAGGCGGCGGACGCGGTGCCGCAGCACGTGCACGTGGACCTCGAGGGACGGGTGGCCGAGCTCACCGCCAAGGCGCGGCGGCTCGAGGAGCGGCTCGCGATGCTCGAGCTGGAGCTGCAGGCGGAGCGGCGGAAGGCGGAGCGGCAGTAGCGCACCGACTGCAAGCGAACGGGGGCCGCCAGCTGATGCCGGCGGCCCCCGTCCTGCGACGCACGAGACGAAGCGCGGCGGCGACCCGCGCCGCCGCGCCCCATCCGCGCGCTACTTCCTCGCCGCGTCGCGCAGCGCCATGCTCAGCAGCACGTCGAGCGGGCCCGCGTTGCCGCCGGCGCCACCCACCGCGATGTCGGGCACGAGCTTGAGCTGCCCCTTGGCGAGGTGCTGGAAGATGTCCATGATCGCGTAGTACTGCGGGTCCACGGACTCGATCTTCTTCTTGAGCACTTCGGCCTCGGCTTCACCGACGGCGCGGATCTTCCCGGCCTCGGCG
>JACQES010000137.1 GCA_016200495.1 Gemmatimonadota bacterium | reverse complement strand
CGTCGCGCGCGGCGTGCACGCTCGCGTGTGCCGCCGCGCCAGCCCTCGTCGCTCACGCGCAGGCCCCCTCGCTCAAGAACCCGCCCGCGCCCATCAAGGCCGCGAGCATGGCGAGCGTCATCGCGCGCGGCGACTCGCTCCAGCTCCCCGGCAAGTGGGAAGCGCCGCCGGGCGACCCGCTCGCGCACAAGACCGCCGGCTTCGCCGTCACGCTCTGCGGCGCCGTGTTCCTCACGGGGCTCGAGCCCGCCGATGCCGCGGCCAACGTCGGCTTCTTCACCGGCCCGCTCAAGGAGCGGAGCGAGGTCAAGGACACCGTCGTGGATCGCAAGACGCAGACGGTGCGCCTCACGCTCAAGAACGGCGTCACCCGCGTCGCGCGCCGCTACGGCTCGCAGGGGTGCGTGCCGCTCCCGATCGGCGAGGACTCGGTGCACTTCACGCCGAGCGTGGTCAGGTCGGCGCTGCCCCCCGCCGCCACGACGCCGTGGCCCATGGGCGACGTGCTGCCCAGGACGATGCCCGAGGGCGCCGATGCCGCGATGATCGCGCAGGCGGTCAACGAGGCCTTCGGCCCCGACTCCGCCATGACGCTCGCCGTGGTCGTCACGTACAAGGGCCAGGTGGTCGGCGAGAAGTACGCCAAGGGGATCACCATCCACTCGCCGCTCGAGAGCTGGTCCATGGGCAAGAGCGTCACGGGCACCCTCGTGGCGCGCCTCATCCAGATGGGGGTCTACAAGCTCGACCAGCCCGCGCCGTTCCCCGAGTGGCAGAAGCCCGGCGATCCGCGCCAGCAGATCCGCATCATGGACATCATGCGCATGTCGTCGGGGCTGCGCATCCTCGCGCCGCAGGATCCGGGCTACAAGGAGACGCCGGGCATCTACCCCGACCACCTCTACCTCTACACCGGCAGCGTCAACTCCTACCAGTGGGCCGTCACGCGCGGCCAGCAGTGGAAGCCCAACACGGTCGGCCGTTACCGCAACGTCGATCCGGTGCTCGGCTCCTACCTCGTGCGCCTGGGCGCCGAGAAGCTCAAGCAGGACTATCACGCGTTCCCGACGCGCGCGCTGTTCGACAAGATCGGCATGCGCGACGCCATCATCTACACCGACCCGTACGGCAACTTCCTCGGGCAGGGCGCCGAAGTCATCTCCGCCCGCGACTGGGCGCGCCTCGGCAACCTCTACCTGCAGGACGGCGTGTGGAACGGCGAGCGGCTGCTCCCGCCGGGCTACGTGGACTACGCGCGCACGGTGGCCCCGGCGTGGCTGGCCGACGGACGTCCGGTGTACGGCGGCGGCTTCATGTGGGTCAACGGCGACGGCCACGAGCCGCTCCCCACGACCGCCTTCGCCATGCTCGGCGCCGGCGGCCAGAGCGCGTGGATGGTGCCCTCGCATGGCCTCGTGATCGTGCGCATCGGCAAGTATCGCGGCTCCAGCGCGTCCGACGCGCCGCTCCGGAAGGGGATGGCGACGCTCATGAAGGCCGTGAAACCGGTCATCTAGCGACGACGTTGTGGTGGGAGGGCACGACCGCCTCCCACCCCGAGGTCACGACCCATGATGCGCCGCTTCCTCGCTTCCGCGTTGCTGCTCGCCACCGCGTTCCTCGCCCCGGTGGCGCTCGGCGCGCAGTCCACCCCCGTCGGCATCTGGCACACCATCAGCGACGTGGACGGCAAGCCGCGCGGCATCATCGAGATCCGCGAGGTGGACGGCAAGCTCGTCGGCACGGTCAAGGGCACCCTCGTGCCCGGCGAGAAGGGCGACAAGACGTGCGACAAGTGCACCGATGAACGGAAGGGCCAGCGCATCGTCGGCATGGAGATCCTGCGCGGCCTCAAGCCCGACGGCGACGAGTGGAACGGCGGCGAGATCCTCGACCCCGACAACGGCAAGACGTACAAGGCGAAGGTGCGGCTGATCGAGGGCGGCAGGAAGCTCGTCGTGCGCGGCTACATCGGCTTCTCGCTGCTCGGCCGGTCGCAGACCTGGGTGCGGGCGGAGTAGCCGGCCGCGGCGCCCGCCCTATCGAGACGCGCGGTCCGGAGGCACTCTTTTCTCAACCCCACCGGACCCCGTCCCATGTTCGTCCCGCTCTCCCCCCTCGACTTCAAGCGCCGCGCCCGGAGCATCTACGCCACACGCGAGGCGGTGGTGGACGGCGCCGCGCGCTGGACCTACGCCGAGTTCTTCGACCGGTGTGACCGCTGGACCGTCGCGCTCCAGTCGCTCGGCGTCGCGCCCGGCGACCGCGTCGCCTACATCGCGCCCAATACCCACGCGATGCTCGAGGGATTCTACGCCGTGCCCGAGGCGGGCGCCGTCATGGTGCCGCTCAACTTCCGGCTGCTGCCGTCCGACTGGGTCTACATGATCAACCACTCGGGGAGCCGCGTCGTGTGCGTCCACGCCGACTTCCTCGACCTGGTGCAGGGGGTCCGCCACGAGATGCCCGCCGTCGAGCACTTCGTCGCCCTCGAGGGGGCGCTGCCCGGCTGGCATGACTACGAGGCGCTCATCGCCGCCAGCGCGCCGCACTTCGCCCCGCATGCGCGCCAGGAGTCCGACCTCCTCACCATCAACTACACGTCGGGCACCACCGCGCGCCCCAAGGGCGTCATGATCACCCACCGCAATGCGTGGGTGAACGCCGTCGGCACGCTCGCGCACCACCCGATGGCGCCCGGCGACCGGTACCTGTGGACGCTTCCCATGTTCCACGCCAACGGCTGGACGTTCACCTGGATCGCGACGGCCGCCGGCGCGACGCACGTCTGCCTGCGCAAGCTCGACGCCCCCACCGTGTACGAACACCTCGAGCGTGAGCGCATCACGATGCTGTGCGCGGCCCCCACCGTGCTCATCACCATCGCGTCGGCCGAGCCGGCGCTGCGCGCCCGCGCACCGCGCGGCGTGCGCGTCCTCACCGCCGGCGCCCCGCCCGCGGCCCACACCATCGAGCGCGTCGAGGGGGAGTTGGGCTGGACCGTGACGCAGGTCTACGGCCTCACCGAGACGGCGCCCTTCATCTCGATCTGCGAGCCGCTCCCCGAGCACGCGACGCTGACGCTGGCCGAGCGCGCCGTGATCAAGGCGCGGCAGGGGGTCGAGCTCGCGACGTCCGGCGAGCTGCGCGTGGTGGACGAGACCCTGGCCGACGTCCCGCGCGACGGCGAGACGGTGGGCGAGATCGTCGTGCGCGGCAACGTCGTCATGGAGGGCTACTTCCGCGATCCCGACGCCACCGAGCGCGCCTTCCACGGCGGCTGGTTCCACTCGGGCGACGCGGCCGTGGTCCATCCCGACGGGTACATCGAGATCCGGGACCGCCTCAAGGACGTCATCATCTCCGGCGGCGAGAACATCTCGTCCATCGAGGTCGAGGGGGTGCTGCTCCGCCACGCGGCCGTGCAGGAGGTGGCCGTGGTCGGGCTGCCGCACGAGAAGTGGGGCGAGGCCCCGCACGCCTTCGTGGTGCTCAAGCCCGGGCAGTCGCTCACCGAGGACGACATGCGCGCCTACGCGCGCGAGCGGCTCGCCGGCTTCAAGGTGCCCAAGGGGCTCACCATCCTGGCCGAGCTGCCCAAGACCGCCACGGGCAAGATCCAGAAGTACGTGCTGCGCGGCGGCAAGGCGGGGATCGCGGCGCAGTAGGCGCGCGTGGCGGGCCGCGGCCGCGCGCGCCCGCCCGGCCGGGTGGGATGCGCGGCGCGAGGGCCGCGCGCGGGCGCGCCGTGCCGCGTCGCCGCCACCGCCGCCATCCGTGAATTTCCCGTGAAGAAAGGCGGGGGAGGGCCCCGGTCGCGCTAGCTCTCAGGCAACCCCAACGGCGCCCGCAGGCGTCACCGCATGACCCCGCTTTCCCTCGCCAAGCGCTTCCTGCTTGGCGCTCCGCTCGCCAGCGAACGGCTCGAGCACGAAAAGCTCGACAAGAAGACGGCCCTCGCCGTCCTCTCGAGCGACGCGATTTCGTCCGTCGCCTACGCCACCGACCAGACGCTCTTCGTGCTCGGCGCCGTCTTCGGCATGGGCGCGCTCGCGTACGTCGTGCCGACGTCGGCCATCATCGTCGGCCTCCTCGTCATCGTCGGCATCAGCTACGAGCAGACGCTCCAGGCCTATCCCGGCGGCGGCGGCTCGTACACCGTCGCGCGCGAGAACCTGGGGAAGGGGCCCGGCCTCGTCGCCGCCGCCGCGCTCCTCACCGACTACATCCTCACCGTCGCCGTGTCCGTCTCGGGCGGCGTCGCGGCCATCACGAGCGCCTACCCGTCGCTCGTGCCGCACGCGGTGGCCATCGGCATCGCCGCCGTCGCGCTGCTCACCGTCGTCAACCTGCGCGGCGTGCGCGAGTCGGGCGCCGCGTTCAGCGTCCCCACCTACGCCTTCATCGTCATGATGGTGGCGCTCATCGGCATCGGGCTCTGGAAGGTCGCGCATGGGGCGGTCCCGCTGTCGACCACGGCCAACCTCAACGTCGACGCGGCGCTCGCCAAGGCGCCGCGCCCCCCGGGCGGCCTCACCGGCTTCGCCCTCGCCTTCCTCCTCATGCGCGGCTTCGCCGAGGGCTGCTCGGCCATGACCGGCACCGAGGCGATCTCGAACGGCGTCCAGGCATTCAAGGCGCCGGCGCAGCGCAACGCCGCCATCACGCTCGCGTGGATGGTCGCCATCCTCGGCACCTTCTTCCTCGGCACCAGCTGGCTCGCGCTCCACTTCGGCGCCATGCCAACGGTCAACGAGACCGTGCTCTCGCGCCTGGGCCACGCCATCTTCGGCTCGGGCCTCGCGTACTACGCGCTCCAGTACGCCACCTTCGCCATCCTCGTGCTCGCGGCCAACACGGCCTTCGCCGACTTCCCGCGGCTGGCCGGCATCCTCGCCCGCGACAAGTACCTCCCCAGCCAGCTCGCCGCGCGCGGCGACCGGCTCGCGTTCAGCAACGGCATCATCGCCCTCGCGCTCGTCGCGAGCCTGCTCATCTGGCTCTTCAAGAGCGACACGACCGCCCTCGTGCCGCTCTATGCGGTCGGCGTCTTCGTCTGCTTCACGCTCTCGCAGGCCGGCATGGTGGTCCACTGGCTCGAGACGCGCGAACCCGGCTGGCGGTGGCGCGCCGCGCTCAACGGCCTGGGCGCCGTCGCCACCGGCATCGTCTCCGTCATCCAGGTGGTCACCAAGTTCACCGAGGGCGGCTGGATCGTGGCGCTCCTCATCCCGGCGCTCATCGTCCTCCTCAAGTCCATCAACACGCACTACCGCCGCTTCGCCATCGACGTCGCGTTCCGCGGGCGCAGCCCCATCATGCCGCACGCGCACACGGTCGTCGTCGCCATGGCGAGCGTCAACAAGGCCGCCGCGAGCGCGCTCATGTACGCCACGTCGTTCGAGCGCGACATCCACCCCGTGCACGTCGAGGTGGACCCCGAGAACACCGACCGGCTGCTCGCGGAGTGGGACCGCTGGGACATCGGCTACGAACTCGAGATCCTGCCGTCCCCGTACCGCAGCATCGTGCGTCCGCTCGTGGACTACGTCTCGAAGCTCCAGGCGGAGACGCCGGGGCTCCTCGTCACCGTCGTGACGCCGGAGGTCGTGCCGCGCCACTGGTGGGAGCACCTCCTGCACAACAAGACGGCGCTCTTCATCCGCTCGGCCTTCCTGTTCAAGCCGAACGTCGTGGTGGTCACCGTGCCCTATCTCGTCGGCCACGGGTACCACGCCGCGCGCCACGGCCCGCGCTGGGCCGCCGACGCGAGCCTGTTCACCGGCGAGATCGCCACGAGCGGGCCGGCGGCGCGGAACTGAGCGGTCCGCGTCGCACCTGGCAACGCGGGCGCGTCAGCTCTGGCGCCCGCGTCGACGGATTCGGGGACCCGTGCCCGGCCGCGAGAGCCACCCAGCGCGCGCTTGGCCGCTGCGTCGGCGCGAGGAACGGATGGCGAGCGCTCTTGCGGCTCACCCGCACCACCGGTATTCAACAGGAGACCCGTCGTCCTCCACTCGCGATCCGCCGTGTCCGAGATCAACCGCCAGTCCGCCCACCTCACGCAGGCCCGCGCCCAGGTCGGGTCGCGCGCCATGCTGTTCGCCACCGGCATCACCGAGGCCGACCTCGCCAAGGCGCAGGTCGGCATCGCCTCCACCTGGTTCGAGGGCAATCCGTGCAACATGCACCTCCTCGAACTCGGCGAGCACGTCAAGACGGGCGTGGTCGCCAGCGGGCTGCTGGGCATGCGCTTCAACACGATCGGCGTGAGCGACGCGATCAGCATGGGCACCGCGGGCATGAGCTACTCGCTCCCGTCGCGCGACCTGATCGCCGACTCGATCGAGACCGTGATGGGGGCGCAGTGGTACGACGCGCTCGTCGCCGTCGCCGGCTGCGACAAGAACATGCCCGGCTGCCTCATCGCGATGGCGCGCCTCGATCGCCCCGCGCTCATGGTTTTCGGCGGCACCATCCGCCCCGGTCACCTCGACGGCAAGCCCATCGACATCGCCTCCGTCTTCCAGGCATGGGGTGAATTCCTGGAGGGGAAGCGCACGCAGGGCGCGCTCGACCAGGTCGTGCGCCACGCCTGTCCCGGACCGGGGGCGTGCGGCGGCATGTACACCGCCAACACGATGGGCACCGCGGCCGAGGCGCTCGGCATGACGCTGCCATACTCGAGCTCCACTCCCGCCACCGATCCCGCCAAGCGGGCCGAGTGCGAGCGGGCCGGCGCCGCCGCGCGCCTCCTCCTCGAGCGCGGCATCACGCCGCGCCGCATCATGACGCGCGCCGCCTTCGACAACGCCCTCGCCGTCGTCATGGCGCTCGGCGGCTCCACCAACGCGGTGCTCCACCTCGTCGCGATGGCCCGCGCCTGCGGCGTCCCGTTCACCATCGACGACGTCCAGGCCGCATCCGATCGCGTGCCGTTCCTCGCCGACTTGAAGCCGAGCGGACGCTTCCTCATGGAAGACCTCCACAAGGCGGGCGGCACGCCGGGTGTCATGAAGCTCCTCCTCGCCGAGGGGCTGCTCGACGGCTCGTGCCTCACCGTGACGGGCAAGACCGTCGCCGAGAACCTGGCCGAGTGCGCGCCGCTCGCGCCGGGGCAGGAGGTCATTCGCCCGCGCGCCAACCCGCTCAAGGCGACCGGCCACTTGCAGATCCTCCGCGGCAACCTCGCCCCCGACGGCGCCGTCGCGAAGATCACCGGCAAGGAAGGGG
>JACQES010000178.1 GCA_016200495.1 Gemmatimonadota bacterium | reverse complement strand
CGCGGGCTCCTGCGCGTGCACCAGTTCGACAAGGTCGAGTTGGTCCGCTACGCGACCCCCGAGACGTCGGACGCGCAGCTCGAGCTGCTCCTGGGCCATGCCGAGACCGTGCTCCAGCAGCTCGGGTTGCCGTATCGCGTGCTGCTCCTCGCCGCAGGGGACACGGGGTTCAGCTCGGCCAAGACGTACGACCTCGAGGTCTGGTCGCCCGGCACGCAGAAGTGGCTCGAGGTGTCGAGCTGCTCGAACTTCGAGGCCTTCCAGGCAAGGCGGGCGAACATCCGCTACCGCCCCGCCTCGGGGGAGAAGCCGCGCTTCGTGCACACGCTCAACGGGTCGGCGCTCGCCTTCCCGCGCACGCTCGCCTGCCTGCTCGAGCACCACTGGCAGCCCGACGGCACCGTGCGCGTTCCCGAGGCGCTCGCTCCCTTCCTCGGCGCCGACCGGATCGGCTAGCGGTGCGCCAGCGCGCGCCGGTCATCCTCGTCGCGCTGGCCGTCCTGGCGCTGGTGGGCTGGTACGTCGCCTTCACCGTGGGCGTCGTGCAGGAGCTGCGCCGCGAGGCCCGCATCTCGGGGCAGATGGCGGCCCGCATCTTCACCACGCAGGGCGACACCTCCGAGACCGCGGGCACCACCGCCTTCTTCGAGCTCTCGCGCGAGATCATCGAGATGGGGGTGCCCGTCATCGTCACCGACGAACGCGGGCGCCCGACGGCGGCGGCCAACCTGCCGTTCGAGACGGTGACGATGGAGGACCCGCGCATCGCGGAGTACATCCCCGAGCTCGACCGCCAGAACGCCCCGGTGGCCGAGCGCGGGGCGGGCACGGTGCACTTCGGCAACACCCCCGTGGTGCAGCAGCTCCGCATCGTCCCCGTCCTCCAGGTGCTCATCCTCGGGCTCCTGCTCGCGATCGCCTTCTCGCTCCTCATCGGGCGCGAGCGCGTCACGCGCGAGCGGGTCTGGGCCGGCATGGCGCGCGAGGCCGCGCACCAGCTCGGCACGCCGCTCTCCTCGCTGGCCGGCTGGCTCGAGGTACTGCGCGAGTCTCGCAGCGAGCAGACGCTCGCCTCCGCGCTCGACCAGATGCAGAACGACCTCGTGCGCCTCGAGCGCGTCGCGCACCGGTTCGAGCGCATCGGGCGCCCGCCGCACCGCGAGCCGGTGGACGTGCGCGCCATCGTCCAGCGTGTCGCCGACTACTTCCGGCTGCGCGTCCCCTCGCTCGTGCACCCCATCACGATCGAGGTCGAGGCCGCGGGCGACGGCGCGTACACCGTCCCGGGCGACGCCGTGCTCCTCGAGTGGGTGATCGAGTCGCTGGTCAAGAACGCCATCGACGCCCTCGCCGGGCGCGGCGGCACGATCCACCTGCGCGTCGCCGCCGAACCGGAGGGCGGGGTGCGCATCCGCGTCGCCGACAACGGGCCCGGCGTGCCCAAGGACCTGCGCAGCCGGATCTTCGAGGCCGGCTTCTCCACCAAGAAGCGCGGGTGGGGCATCGGGCTGTCGCTCGCGCAGCGGATCGTGCAGGAGACGCACGAGGGACAACTGGTCCTCGCGCCCGGCGGTGGTGGGGCGGTGTTCGACGTTATCTTGCCTGCGTGACCCGCACGCTCGTCGCCCCGGAGCCCACCGCAGGACTGAATCCCGCCCAGCGCGCCGCCGTCGAGCACGTCGACGGGCCGTTGCTCATTCTCGCCGGCGCGGGCTCGGGCAAAACGCGCGTGCTCACCGCGCGAATCGCGCGCCTCATCCGCGATCGCGGCGTCCACCCGTCGCGTATCCTCGCCGTCACCTTCACCAACAAGGCGGCGGGGGAAATGAAGGAGCGGATCGGCCGCCAGCTGGGCGCCGAACCGACGGGCATCTGGGCCGGCACCTTTCACGGCATCGGCGCGCGCCTCCTCCGCGCCGAGGCCGCGCGCGTGGGGCGCACGCAGAGCTTCACCATCTACGACGAGGACGACACGCTCGGCCTCCTCAAGCGCGTCATGGAGCGCGTGAAGGTCTCGCCGCGCGAATGGACCCCCAAGTCGGTCCTCGGCACGATCTCCTCCGCCAAGAACGCGCTGGTCGGGCCGGCCGAATACGAGGCGCTCGCGCGCGATCCGCTCGCGAAGGCCGCCGTGCCGGTGTACCACGCGCTCGAGGCCGCGCTCCGCGAGCACAACGCCGTCTCCTTCGACGACCTGCTCACGCTCCCCGTGCAGATCCTCGAGGAGCACCCCGAACGCCGCGACGCCTACGCCGGGCGCTTCCAGCACGTGCTCGTGGACGAGTACCAGGACACCAACCGCGCCCAGTACCGGTTCGTCACCCTGATCGGCGGCGAGCACGGCAACGTGGCCGTCGTCGGCGACGACGACCAGTCCATCTACGGCTGGCGCGGCGCCGACATCCGCAACATCCTCGACTTCGAGCGCGACTTCCCGGGCGCGGTCGTCGTGCGCCTCGAGGAGAATTACCGCTCCGCGCCCCCCGTGCTCGAGCTGGCCAACGTCGTCATCGCGCAGAACACGACGCGGCGCGGCAAGGTGCTCCGCGCCACGCGCTCAGGCGGCGAGAAGGTCGTGAGCGTGCGCGCGCTCGATGAGCGCGACGAGGCCGACTGGACGGTGGAGGAGATGCGCGTGCTCCGCGCCGGGCGCGCCGCGCTCCAGCTGCGCGACATGGCGGTGCTCTACCGTACCAACGCGCAGAGCCGCGCCTACGAAGAGTCGCTCCGCCGTGCCGGGCTTCCGTATCGCCTGATCGGCGCCGTGCGCTTCTACGACCGGCGCGAAATCCGCGACCTCATGGCCTACCTGCGCCTGGTCGCCAATCCCGCCGACGACGAGGCGTTCCGTCGGGCCGTGGGCGTCCCCAAGCGCGGCCTCGGCGAGGCCACGGTCGAGCTGCTGGCTGAGCGCGCACGGCACGCGGGCGTATCGCTGCTGGCGGCGGCCACGCGCGATGATTGCGTCGCCGGCGCGCGTCCCGCCGCCCGCACCGCGCTCGCCGACTTCGCCGCGCTCATCGCTCGGCTGCGCGCGCGCGCCGTGGACGCCCCGGTGGACCAGCTCCTGCGCGAGCTGATCGCCGCCATCGCGTACGACACGCTCCTCAAGCAGGAGCCCGATGCCGACGACCGGCTCCGCAACGTCAACGAACTCGTCGCCGGCGCCGCCGAGGAGGTGGTGGACGCGGAGGGCGAAGTCGGCCTCACGCCGCTCGACCGCTTCCTGCAGCGCGCGACCCTCGTGGCCGGCGTGGACCAGATGGACCGCGATGCCGACGCCGTCACCCTCATGACGATGCACAACGCCAAGGGGCTCGAATTCCCGGCGGTGTTCATCGGCGGGCTCGAGGACGGCCTTTTCCCGCTCGCGCGCGCCTACGACGACCCGACCATGCTCGAGGAGGAGCGCCGCCTCTTCTACGTCGGCATCACGCGCGCCGAGGATCGCCTCTATCTCACGCGGGCGGAGCAGCGGCGCCGGAACGGCGAGCTGCTGGCGTCGCGCCAGTCGGGCTTCCTCGACACCGTGCCCAAGGGGATGCTCGAGGACCGCGTGACCCCCAAGGCGCGCTCGATGGGTCGCGCGGGCCTCGGCCTCGCGGTCGGCGGCGGCGACGACTGGTCGGTGCCGTCGTGGGGCGGCGGCAATTCCCGTGCGGCCGCGCGCCGGCCGGGCACCCCCGTCGCCACGCGGCCCGTCAACACGGCCGCGTGGCACAGCCCCGAGGACGAGTCGCAGGACGTCCCCGAACTCGTGCCGGGCGAGCGCGTGAAGCACCGCAAGTTCGGCTCGGGCACGATCGCCGAGCTCTCGGGGCAGGGACGGGACGCGAAGGTGAAGGTCGATTTCGACGACGAGGCGATCGGGCGCAAGACGCTCGTCATCGCGCTCGCGAACCTCGAACGGGGCGACGACTAGTGGCCATCAGCGACGACGACGTGCGGCACATCGCCGCCCTCGCGCGCCTCGGGCTCGAGCCCGCGCGCGTGAGCGCGCTCGTGCAGGAGCTCAACGGCATCCTCGGCCACATGGCCGTCCTCCAGCGCGTGGACACGAGCGACGTGAAGGGCGCAACCGACGGCCGCGCGCCGCTCGTCGCGCGCCCCGACGAGCGCAACCCGGATCCGCTCGCGCGCCCCATCGAGCAGTTCGCCCCCGAGGCCCGCGACCACTTCTTCCTCGTGCCGCGCCTCGGCACGCACGACGAGGAGGCCGAGTCGTGAGCGACGCCCTGCTCGACCTCGCTGCGGCGGAGCTCGCCGCGCGCGTCCGTGCCGGCACCGTCGGCGCGCTCGATGCGACGGCCGCGGCGCGCGCGCGCATCGCGGCCATCAATGCACCAGGACGCGGACGCCGCGAGCGCGCCCACCGACGCGCGCGCCCCGCTGGCGGGCGTGCCGGTGGCGCTCAAGCTCAACATCGCCACCACCGCGATGCCGACCGATTGCGGCTCGCGCATCCTCGAGGGCTACGTGAGCCCGTACGAGGCCACCGTGACGCGCAAGCTGCGCGCCGCGGGCGCGGTCGTGTTCGCCAAGACGAACATGGACGAGTTCGCGATGGGCTCATCCAACGAACACTCGGCGTGGGGGCCGGTGCGCAATCCGGTTGATCCGGAGCGCGTCCCGGGCGGTTCGTCCGGCGGTTCGGCGGCGGCGGTCGCGGCCGGCATCGTGCGCATCGCCCTCGGTTCCGAGACGGGCGGCAGCGTGCGCCAGCCCGCCTCGTTCTGCGGCCTCACCGGGGTGAAGCCCACCTATGGCCGCGTCCCGCGCTACGGCCTCGTCGCGTTCGCCTCGTCGCTCGATCACGTCGCCGTCTTCGGCAAGGAAGTCGACGACGCCGCCCTCGGCCTGCAGGTGATCGCGGGCCACGACCCGCGCGATGCCACCTCGGTCGATCGCCCCGTGCCCGACTACCGTGCCGAGGCGGGCAAGCCGCTCAAGGGCCTCGTCGTCGGGCGGCCCCGTGAGTACTTCCCGAGTTCGCTCGACCCGCGCGTCGTCGAGCTCTGCGACCGTGCGCTCGACCGCCTCAAGGCCCAGGGCGCCGAGGTGCGCGACGTCTCGCTCCCGAACACCGACCTCGCCATTCCGGTCTACTACATCATCGCCCCGGCCGAGGCGTCGTCCAACCTCGCGCGCTTCGACGGCGTGCGGTACGGCGCCCGGCGCACGGGCGACGGGCTCGCGGGGATGTACGAGGCCACGCGCAGCCGCGGCTTCGGCCCCGAGGTCACGCGCCGCATCCTCCTCGGCACCTACGTGCTGAGCGCGGGCTACTACGACGCGTACTACCGGCGTGCCCAGGAAGTGCGCGAGTTGATCACCCGCGACTTCGCCAACGTCTTCGCCTCGGGGGTGCACGTGCTGCTGACCCCCACCACGCCGACCCCCGCGTTCCGGATCGGCGCCGTGTCCGACCCGTACGCCATGTACCTGAACGACATCTTCACCGCGACCGCGAACCTGGCCGGCGTCCCCGCGATGAGCGTCCCGATGGGCCTGATCGAGGGACTGCCGATCGGGGCGCAGCTCATCGCGAACCACTTCGACGAGTCGACGATGTTCCGCGCGGCATACGCCCTCGAACGCGCGCTCGGCGCGGAGGCCCACTCGTGAGCGCGCCGGCGTGGGAAATGGTCGTGGGCCTCGAGGTCCACGTGCAGCTCAAGACGGCCACCAAGGCCTTCTGCGCCTGCTCGGCCGAATTCGGCGCGGCGCCCAACAGCAACACCTGCCCCGTCTGCCTCGGGCTCCCGGGCGCGCTGCCCGTGCTCAACGACCAGGCGGTCGAGCTCGCGGTGCGTGCCGCGCTCGCCATCGGGTGTACCGTGCAGCCGCGGTCGGTCTTCGCGCGCAAGAACTATTTCTATCCCGACCTGCCCAAGGGCTACCAGATCTCGCAGTTCGACCAGCCCCTCGCGACCGGTGGCGCCATCGACATCGTCGTCGGCGACCAGCCGATGCGCGTCGGCGTCACGCGCCTCCACATGGAGGAGGACGCCGGCAAGTCGCTGCACGACCGGTTCGCCAACGCCACCGCCATCGACCTCAATCGCGCGAGCGTGCCGTTGGTCGAGATCGTCTCCGAGCCCGACATGCGCTCGAGCGCGCAGGCGGGTGCCTACCTCAGAGCGCTCAAGCAGGTGCTGGAGTACGCCGCGGTGTCGGATTGCTCGATGGAGCTGGGGTCGCTGCGCGTGGACGCCAACGTCAGCGCGCGTCCCGCGGGTTCGACCGAGCTCCGGAACCGCACCGAGATCAAGAACGTCAACTCGTTCTCCAACGTGGAGAAGGCGCTCGAGCTCGAGTTCGCCCGCCACGTCGCCACCTACGAGGCGGGCGGCTCGATCCAGCAGCAGACGATGCTGTTCGACGCGGCCAAGGGCGAGGTGCGCCCCGCGCGCAGCAAGGAGGGTAGCCACGACTATCGCTACTTCCCGGAGCCGGACCTGCCGCCACTCGTGGTGAGCGCGGAGCGTGTCGCCCGCATCCGCGCCTCGCTGCCGGAATTCCCGGCGGCCAAGCGCGCGCGCTACCAGTCGGCGCTCGGGCTCTCCGCAGCCGATGCGGGCGTGATTGCCGCGAGCGCGCACCTCGCGCGCTACTTCGAGGCGCTCCTGGCCGCGGGCGCCAACGCCAAGGCGGCGGCCAACTGGCTCACGGGCTCCGCGCTGCAGGCCCTCAACGAGCGCACCCTCGAGCCGGACCAGCTCGAGCGCATCGTGCCCGTCGCGGCGCTCGCGCGCATCATCGCGCTCGTGCAGGGCGGCACGATCTCGTCGAGCGCGGCCAAGACCGTCTTCGCCGCCGTGCTCGCGGATCCCGCCACCAACCCCGATGACGTCGTGAAGTCCCAAGGGCTCGCCCAGGTCTCCGACGACGGCGCGCTCGTGGGCTGGATCGACGAGGTGTTCGCCGAGCTGCCGGCCGAGGCCGCGCGTTTCGTCGGCGGCGAGCGCAAGCTGCAGGGGGTGCTGATCGGCGCGATCATGAAGAAGTCCAAGGGGAGCGCCGATCCCAAGAAACTCGCGGCCCTGCTCGGTGCGCGCGTGAAGGGCTAGCGCGTCACCTCGGACCCGGAAGCGAGCGGCGGCGCCCCCGACGGGCGCCGCCGCTCGCACGTTCAGGCGATCTTCGCCCGGAGGTCCGGCGCGATCGGCGCGTCGGCGCGCTGGTCGAAATCGAGCGTGGTCGCGCGCAGGCCGAAGGCGCGTTCGGCCTCGTCGAGCACGCGCGCGTCGCCCCCCTCGCGGATGGCCGTGCGCCGCAGTCGCTTCGCCTCGCCCAGCGAGGCCTCGCCCGACGGATCGAACCGGCACGGTTCCGCGCTCCCGAGCCGCGCCAGCAGGTCCATCACGTAGTTGAACGAGCGCACGAGGTGCATGTCCACCTCGGCCGGCCTGAGCGCCCAGCGGCTGTTGTCGGCCACCGTCCGCATCACCACCTGCCACGAGTCCAGGTCGGTGACCATGACCATGCCGCGGAAGAAGCGCCGGTTGGTGCCCGTGCTGAACAGGGTAGGCGAGAGGATCCGGTCGAGCAGTGCGTCCGACCGGGCGTGGTCGTGCAGGATCAGCTCGCGCGCGCGCTTGGCCCCCTTGTCCCCGATCTCCGACTCGAACCGGCTTTCCCAGTACGAGTGCCCGAGCGCCACCGTGCTGGAGGTCACGGCGAGCCGGTAGGGCACGTAGTGATTGTGCGCCACCACGTCGGCGGCGAGGTGGGCGAGGTAGCCCAGGCCGAACGCGGCGAGCCGCTCGTCGTCCGCATGCGCGTGGATCTCGAACCCCACCTGCCACGAGTGACAGTGGCGCCCTTCCGGGACGTACTTCTTGGCCAGCGAGGTGTCGGCCGCGATCGAGCCGTAGAGGAAGTCGATCGGGTGCCGGCCCAGGATGGCCGCCGTGGCGGGCGGCAACAGCGCGAGCGACCGCAGCACCGCCTCGCCGAGCACCACGTGGGTGCCGGGGGTCCACGCGAAGGCATCGCTGGGAGTCAGGGCGACGGCCACCAGGGCCAGCGCCAGCACGATCCACGCTGATCGCATGGTCAGACGCTACCCCGCGGGGGGCTCAGTCGTCAACCGACACGCCCGTGCCATATTCCGGCACCGTCCGCACCACCCCGACGTTCACTGCGCATGCCCCAACTCCAGTTCCTCGTCGAGGGCGGTCACCGCCTTCACGGCGCGATCCGCCCCTCGGGCAACAAGAACGCGGCGCTGCCGATCGTGGCCGCGGCCCTGCTCACCGACGAGCCGGTCACGCTCACCAACGTGCCGCGCATCCGCGACCTCGAGACTCTCGTGGACCTCGTGCGCACGACAGGGGTGGACGCCGAGTGGGTCGAGCGCAACACGCTCCGCATCCACGCGAAGGTCGTGCGCGCCGCCGACCTCGACCCGGTCCTCTGCGCCAAGATCCGCGCCTCGATCCTCCTCGCGGCCCCGCTGCTTGCCCGCTGCGGCGAGGTGAAGCTTCCGCCCCCGGGCGGCGACGTGATCGGCCGGCGCCGCGTGGACACCCACTTCCTCGCGCTCGAGCAACTCGGCGCCACGCACGAGCTCACCGACCGCTTCGAGCTCTCGGCGCGCCAGCTGCGCGGCGCCGACGTCTTCCTCGACGAGCCCAGCGTCACCGCCACCGAGAACGCGATCACCGCCGCCGTGGCCGCGCTCGGCACCACGATCCTGCGCAACGCCGCCTCGGAGCCGCACGTGCAGGACCTCTGCCACTTCCTCGTGACCCTCGGCGCGAAGATCGACGGCATCGGCACCAACACGCTCACCATCGAGGGCGGGCGCACGCTCCATGGCGGCACGCACGCCATCGGGCCCGATCACATCGAGGTCGGGTCGTTCATCGGGCTCGCCGCCGTGACGCGGAGTTCGCTCCGCATCGAGCAGGCCGGCGTCGAGCACCTGCGCTCCGTGCGCATGGGCTTCGAGCGCCTGGGCGTCGAGTGCGAGGTGGACGGCAACGACCTGCTCGTGCCGGGCGGCCAGTCCATGCGGATCGTGGATGACCTGGGCGGCCACGTGCCCAAGCTCGAGGACCAGCCCTGGCCCGCCTTCCCGGCCGACGTGATGAGCATCGCCATCGTCGTCGCCACGCAGTGCGAAGGAGTCATCCTCATGCACGAGAAGATGTTCGAGTCGCGCATGTTCTTCGTCGACAAGCTGGTCGGCATGGGGGCGCGCATCGTGCTGTGCGACCCGCACCGCGCCCTCATCGCGGGCCCGAGCCGGCTACGCGCCGCCACGGTGGAGAGCCCCGACATCCGCGCCGGCATGGCGATGGTCCTGGCTGCGCTCTGCGCCAAGGGCACCAGCGTGATCAACAACATCGGGCAGATCGAGCGCGGCTACGAGCGCATCGACGAGCGGCTGCGGGCGCTGGGCGCGCGGATCGAGCGGGTGGAGCGACCGTAGAGTCGGTCACTGACCCAACGGACCTCGGAGGCAGACCTTGCGTCGGCAACGGCGAAGCCGTTACTGTACAGTCACTTGGACCCATCCTGCCCCGACGAGCGTCGGCGGCCTCGACCGGGTGGTCCGGTGACAATTCACAGGTCAGGTGCCAGATGGCTCAGCAATCTGCTGGTCCGAAGCTCGTGCCGTTCAAGTACTTCGCGCTTCGCAACATCAGCGCTCCGGAGGACTTGGAATCCGGTCGCAAGGTATTCGCCGGCCAAGCTCCGATCGAGGCGATCCTCGGCCTCGACACGAACGAAAACGTTCGTGATTTCCTTCTCGAAGCAGAGGGAATCAAGCGTCGGCAGCCGACGCAGGTGCATCTCGCGATCCGTGAAACGCTCTAGCAGCGACCGGAATCGTTTTCCGTCTTGAACGGCGGGATC
>JACQES010000168.1 GCA_016200495.1 Gemmatimonadota bacterium | reverse complement strand
TGCAGCGCGCCCGTCGGCGGGACGCCGACCGTTCCGCTGCGAACCGGCCCCCGCGTCGGGTCCACGCCCACGGTCACGGGAATGAGCCCGCTCTGGGCATCTCCGGCCGCGACCCGGGCGGCCCCGCCGGTCGCGGAGACTTCGAGGTAGATCCCGGTGCCAGGTGGCGCTGCTATGGCAAACGTCTGCGCGCGATCACCGAGCACCGGGACCGTGATCGCGCTGTCCACCGGCAGGCGCGTGCGCCCGTTCTGCAGGGCGACGACGCCCTCCGTGCACGCGCCCAGCATCCAGAGGCAAAGCGCGACCGCGACGGCCACGAGCGTGTGCGTGACGCGGGCCGACAGCCAGCAACAGGTTCGCATGAAGGGCCGTGCGCGGACGAACCTTCGGCGCACCTCGCGATGCGCGTGGGCACCCTCGTGCCCGGCAGGACCGCTTCGTCCCGACCGGCGTAAAGGTACTGAGGCGTCGCTGGTCGGCTCCAGTCCCGGACGGCCCTGCTTCGCCCTACGCCTCGACCGCCACCGGCCGGTCGTGCGTCGGGCGCCAGACGCCCACGACCACGCCCAGCACCTGGAAGTCCTCCGTCGGTCCGACGGTGAGGTCTTCTTCCGTGCCGCCGTCGCCCTCGAGCACGATCGCCGCGCCGCGATGGGTGAGGGTGCGCGTCACGATGCGCTGGCCCACGCGCGCCGCGATCAGGTCGCCGTCGCCGGCGCGGGCCGACGGGCTCACCATCACGTAGTCGCCCTCGAGCACGCCGCGCGTCGCGAAGCGGTCCTGGTTCGTGCGCAGGAAGACCACGTCGTCGGACGGCACGAAGCGGCGGTCGAGCGTGAGCCAGTCGTCCGGCTCGCCGCCGTGCCACTGCGGATCGAGGGCCGAGTCCTCGGCGAACACCGGGATCGGCTGCGTCCCGCCGACGCTCTGCACGCCAAGGAGGCGCACGCCGCGTGACCGGCTGGCGTCGCGCTCGATGTACCCCTTGGCCGCGAGCGACTGGAGCAGGTCGCTGACCGTCTTGGTGCTCTTGATGCGGAAGCGCCGGCCGATGTCGCGGACGCTCGGCTGGTACGTGTTCTCGGCAAGGAAGTCGATCAAATAGTGATAGACCTTGCGTTCCATCACGGTCAGCTGCTCTGACATGTCAGCTCCCTGAGAACGGCGTAAACGCCTGTTGATTTCGAACTAGGACCGTCGGTAGGACGTCCCGCAGCTAATACTCAGTTGGTTGCACCAAAAATTCAACTGCCCCATGGGGAAAATTCCCCATGGGGCAGCGGACGACCGGTCTGTTTGCTTGGACTGCCAGTAGGACTGAGCCCTGTCAGGCGAGTTCACGGAGGGCCGCGTCGATCCGGGCGACGGCCCGCGGCTGGCCGAGCAGTTCCAGCACCTCGAAGATCCCCGGACTGACCCCCAGCCCCGTCAGGGCAACCCTGAGGGGCTGGAAGATCTTGCCGGCCTGGATCCCCCGCGACTCGGCCAATGTCCGGAGCGCCCCCTCCATCGCCTCGGGAGTCCACGTGGCCAGCGCGGCGATGACTTCGCGGGTGGCCGCCAAAAGCTCGCGCGTGGCCGCCCGGTCCTTCCACTGCTTGGCCACGGCGTCCGCGTCGTACGAGATCGCCTCGCGCAGGTACGGGGCGGCCTGCCGCACGATGTCGTCGATCGTGCGCGCGCGTACGCGGAGCAGGTCCACGAGCCGCAGCATCCAGTCGTGGCGGGCGGCCACCTCCTCGTTGGTCGCCAGTCCCGCGCCCACGAGCGCCGGCAGGACCCGTGCACTCACCTCGCCCAGCGGCAGGCGCGAGAGGTGCTGCCCGTTCATCCACTCGAGCTTCTTCGGGTCGAACACGGCCGCCTTCTTGAGCAGCCCCTCGGTGCCGAAGCGCGCGACCAGCTCCTCCCGCATCATCACCTCGAGATCGCCGCCCGGCGACCAGCCGAGGAGTGCGAGGAAGTTGCACATGGCACTCGGCAGGATCCCCTCGTGCTGCCAGTCGCCGACCGCGGTCGCGCCGTGCCGCTTCGACAGCTTCTTGCCGTCGGTGCCGTGGATCATCGGCAGGTGCGCGAAGGTGGGGAGCGCCGCGCCCAGCGCCTGGTAGAGCAGGATCTGCTTGGGGGTGTTGCTGATGTGGTCGTCGCCCCGCATCACGACCGTGATGCGCATCGCGATGTCGTCGGACACGACCGCGAGGTTGTACACGGGCGTGCCGTCGGAGCGGAGGATGATGAAGTCCTCGATGTCCTTGTTCGGGAAGGCGATGCGCCCGTGCACGAGGTCGGGCCACTCGGTGGTGCCTTCGGGGACGCGGAAGCGGATCGCGTACGGCTCGCCGCGCGCGAGGCGCGCCTCGACCTCGGCCGCCGGCAGGTCCACCTTCGCGCGGTCCACGCGGAAGGCATGCCCCGGTCCCTTGGCCTCGACTTCGGCGCGCTGCGCGGCCAGCTCCACGGCGCTCGTGAAGTCGCGGTAGGCATGGCCGCTCGCGAGCAGCGCATGCGCGTCACGCGCATGGCGTTCGACGTTCGCCCCCTGGTACACCACCTCCTCGTCCCAGTCGAGGCCGAGCCAAGTCAGCCCCTCGAAGATCGCGCGCGTGCTCTCGTCGGTCGATCTCGCCTTGTCGGTGTCCTCGATGCGCAGCAGGAACTGGCCGCCGAGCTTGCGGGCGTAGAGCCAGTTGAAGAGCGCGGTGCGCGCGCCCCCGACGTGGAGGTAGCCGGTGGGGGAAGGGGCGAAGCGGAGGCGCGGCGTGTCTGTCACGGGTCGGATGGCGTGTGGCAGAAACGACAACGGGCCCGCCGGCTGGGGCGGACCCGCGGTCCGGACAATGAACGGTTCGAACGGAGCGAGAGGGATTCGAACCCTCGATACAGGCGTAAACCCGTATGCCGGTTTAGCAAACCGGTGCCTTCAGCCTCTCGGCCATCGCTCCTGCGAGCATTCCCGCCGCTGGCGTGCACGGCGAGCAGGGAAGGTTAGCCCCGCGCGGAGGTGGGGTCAATTCGCGGCTCGCGGAGCGGGCATGCGGGGCGCGCGACTCACGCGCCCCGCGTGCCCACCTCACTTGCCCTTGTAGCTGATCTTGTAGATCCGCCCGCCGTTGTCGTCGCTCACGTACATCGAACCGTCGGTGCCCTGCGCGAGCCCCGTCGGGCGGTGCAGCCCGTCCTTGGTCGGCGTGCCGCCTTCGCCCGCGAAGCCGACGGCGAAGTTGTCGAACTCCGCGCCCGCCGCCTTGTCACCCTTCATGGGGAGGAACACCACAAGGAAGCCGCCCTGCGGCAGCGGCGCGCGGTTCCACGAGCCGTGGAACGCGACGAAGGCGCCGCTCCGGTAGCGCGGCGGGAATTGGGAGCCCGTGTAGAACAGCATCGCGTTCGGGGCCCAGTGGCCGGGGAAGGCGAACACCGGCGCCTTCTTGTCGGCGCAGCGCCCCACCTGCTTGCCGTCGCCGCCGTACTCCGGGGCGAGCACCTTGTGCTTCTCGTCGGGATTGTAGAAGCAGTAGGGCCAGCCGAAGTCGTCGCCCTTGGTCACGTGGAAGAGCTCCTCGGCGGGCCACTCCGCGCTCTGCTCCGGCGTGAAGCCCCAGTTCTGCGCGAGCTGGTCGCGGCCGTGCTGCGTGAGGTAGAGCGACCTGTCGTTCGGGTTCCACGCGAGCGACACGCCGTTCCGGATGCCGGTGGCGAAGCGCTGGCCGTCGGCCTGGGTCTGGTGTGACCGCGTCGCGTCGAACTGCCAGACGCCCGCGCGCGTCTCGAGCTCCACGCACGGGTCCATGCCCATGGACTTGTTCTGCCGGTCCTTCTCCTGGCAGCTGTTGGTGCGCGACCCGACGTTCAGGTAGAGCGTCTTGCCGTCCACCACGAAGTTGTACGCCGAGTGGCCGCCGACCGGCATGTTCATCACGACCGTGTCGGGCCTGGTGCCGTCCACCTTGTCGCCGGCGTACGGGAAGCGCACCACGTGGTTCCGGTTGGTCACGTACACGAAGCCGTTGGCGAACGCGACCTCGGTGCCGTTGGCCTCGGCCACCTTCTCGATCACGTCGGCGTGGCCGTCCCCCTTGGTGTCCTTGAGGCGCACGAGGCCGCCGTCGCGGCCGATCCCCATCTGCGACTCGCCGCCGCCGCGCCCGGCCTGGACGTTGACGTACACGTCGCCGTTGGGCGCGACGGTCAGGTGGCGCGAGGTGCCGAGCTTGTCGGCGAACACCGTGGCGCAGAAGCCCGGCGGCAGGGTGAGCCCGGCGTTCCCCTCGTCGCACGGCACGGCGGCGCGCGCGAGCGCGGCGTCGGCGCGCGGCGTGCGCGCGGCGGCGAGGAGGACGACGGCCGTCGTGGCGACGGCGAGGGCGGGAAGGGCGAGACGTCGGGACATCGCGGGGGGTGAATTAGGGGGTGAAGTACACGTCGGTCACGGCTTCCATCGAACGCGAGGGACGCTTGGCGCGTTGCGCCGCCGCGCGGACGTCGGGGTCCTTGTCGTCGGCGAGCACGTCGAGCGCCGCCTTGGCCTCGGGGGCCACGGCGTGCGAGAGGCCCTGCACGGCGGCCACGCGCAGCGCCGAGGTCTTGCGACCGAAGATCCGGCCACCGGGCTTCGCGCCCTCCATCAACTGCGCAAGCGCCTCGGGGGTGCCCATCTGCGCCAGCGCGACGTGCAGCGCGGTGAGCACCTCGGGGTCGTTCTCCTCGGCGATGGCGGCGAGGAGCCGCTCGGTGGCGCGCGGGTGGCGCGTGGCGCCGAGGGAGACGGCGGCCTTGGCGCGCACCTGCGGGGCGGGGTCGTCGAGCGCGCCCTCGATGGCGCGCACGGCGCGCGGCGTCTGGAAGCGGCCAATCGCCTGCACGGCGGAGCGCCGCACGCGCTCGTCGTCGTGGCGCACGAGCGGGACGACGGCTTCCTCGAGCTCGCTCGCGCGCAGTTCCGCGGCCAGGTCGAGGCCGTTCCGCACCACGAACCAGCGCGGATCGGTGAGCAGCCAGCGCACCACCTCGGGATTCGGCTTGAGCACGACGAGCGCGTTGAACAGCGCGCGCCGCTCGGCACGATCCTCGGCGATCGGGAGGCGCTCGACCAGCAGCTGCGCACCGAGGTCGCCCGCGCCGACGAGCGCGGCGATGGCGACCTTCGCGGCCTCGCCGCCCTCCTTCACGAGCGGCACGACGTGCATCAGGATGGGCCCGCGCGCGATGCGCCGGAGCCCGATCGTGTACATGCGGCGCAGCGCGTCGCCCTCGGCGCGGTCGCGCGCGACGAAGACGCGCGCGAGCAGCTCGGCGATCCGCCGGCCGTCGCGGCGATCGGCCCCGCGCTCCGCGAACGGCACGAGCTCGTCGATGAGGCGCGCGACTTCGGACGGGACGCGCGTGGCCTCGAGCGCGGCGAGCAGTTCGTCGAGCGAGGCCGGCGCGGTCTCGGCGGCCTCGCCGCCCTCGACGGTCGCCTGCGACATCGGCGTCGGGCGCAGGATGTCGGCGAGGCGCGGGTCGGTGTCGTAGGTGGCGCTGATGGCGCCGGTGCCCACGCCGATCAGGGCGCGCGCGAAGTGGTGCGCGGCGGCGCCGTGCCGCGGTTCCTGCGCCAGCTGCTCGGCGACGGCCAGCAGTTCGGCGGGCGAGGCGTCGGGGCCGATGGTGAGCGTGGCGACTTCGTGGCCGCGGAGCTGCGCGCCAAGCTCGGGAACGCCGGGCCAAGCGGGATCGACGACTTCGTCGTTGACGACGAGGTCGAGCTGCCGCGGCACGAAGGTCGCGCTCTCGCCCTGCAGGACGGCGGTCAGGAGGGCGCCCAGGGCGCGTTCCCTGACGTCGTCCGGCTGGTCGAGGAGGATCGCCTCGACGAGCCGGGCCAGTTCCATCGCGATCGCGAGTGCTGGGGACACGGGACGATGTGGGGGCCGCGGGGGAGCGTGCGGTGAGCGGAGGGCACAGGATTCGAACCTGTAAGCGGGTTGCCCCGCGCCGGTTTTCAAGACCGGTGCAATAGCCGTTCTGCCAGCCCTCCGAAGGCGAACGCCGGAAGGTAGGTCCCGGCGGTTCCGGATGCACGTCCCGCGCGGGCGTCAAGGGTGGAGAAACCGCCCGGGCGGGGCCATCTTTAGTGCTTGTATCTCGGCCAGACCGCCCGAGGGGGGCCTGGCCAGACTCCTGCTGCGTTCCGCCGTCCCTACGACTGGTGACCCCATCGCGTCACGCCCACGCTCGCCTCCAGCCCGCGCCCCCGCGCCGGCCCGGGGTGCCGCGCGTGCTCATGATCGGTGGCTCGATCAACCAGACGACCATGCTGCACGAGGTGGGGAAGGCGCTGGGCGACTGCGACGTCGCGTACACGCCGTACTACACCGACGGCTACCTCGAGGCGCTCAACCGCCTTGGCCTGCTCGACTTCACGGTGGCCGGCCACGGCGGGCAGTTCCGCCGGCGGACGAGCGAGTACCTGCGCGACCAGCAGCTGCCGGTGGACGAGGAAGGGCGGCTCGACGACTACGACTTGGTCGTGACGGGCTCGGACCTGATCATCCAGCGCAACATCCGCCACCGGCCGATCGTGCTCGTGCAGGAAGGGATGACCGACCCGGAGAACCTCGCCTACCACCTGGTGCGCCACCTGCGGCTGCCGCGCTGGATCGCGAGCACCTCCACGACGGGGCTCTCGCTCGCGTACCGCAAGTTCTGCGTCGCGTCGGAGGGGTACCGCGACTTCTTCATCGCGAAGGGCGTGCCGGCCGACAGGCTGGTGGTGACGGGGATCCCGAACTGCGACCACTGCGCGCGGCTGCTGGAGAACGACTGGCCCGACCGCGGCTACGTCCTTGTGGCGACGTCGGACGCGCGGGAGACGCTCAAGCTGCTCGACAGCCGGCGCCGGTTCCTCGCCTTCGCGAAGGAGAAGGCGGCCGGGCGCCGCGTGGTGTTCAAGCTCCACCCCAACGAGCACGCCGACCGCGCGACGCGCGAGATCCACGCCGTGTTCCCGGGGGCGCAGGTGGTGCACAAGGGCCCGACCGACGCGATGATCGCCAACTGCGAGGCGCTCATCACCCAGTACTCCACCGTGGTGTACGTGGGGCTCGCGCTCGGCAAGGAGTGCCATTCGTACTACGACGTCGCCGCGCTCCGGCGCATGACGCCGATGCAGAACGGCGGCACGTCGGCCGCGCGCATCGCGGACGTCTGTCGCGACGTGCTGGCGCGCGCCTCGGGCGCGGCGCGCGTTCCCGAGCTCGCCCGGGCCGCCTCGTGAAGGTCGTCACGGTGGTGCAGGCGCGGCTGGGGTCCACGCGCCTGCCGGGCAAGGTGCTGGAAGACCTTGGCGGGGCGCCGGTGCTCGCGCGGATGCTCGAGCGCGTGCGCGCCGCGTCGCTCGCGGGCACGGTGGTGCTCGCCACGACCACCGACGCGCCGGACCAGGCGGTGGCCGACATCGGCGCCGCGATGGGGGTGCCGGTCGAGCGCGGCCACCCGACCGACCTGCTCGACCGCCACGTGCAGGCGGCGCGCGCGCACGGGGCCGACGTGGTGGTCAACTA
>JACQES010000152.1 GCA_016200495.1 Gemmatimonadota bacterium | reverse complement strand
CTGGGCAGCCGCGGCATCCATTCCGTCGACGAGGTGCTACTGACCCGAGCGCGGTTGGATCGCTTCAACGGCGTACCCAGCGCTCTGGAAAATGTGTCCGCGGCTCCCATTCGCCTCGCACCTGGGTTCGCCGCGGAGTGTACGGGGCGCGCGCCGTGCCGAGAATTGATGAAACTGCTCAGGGACGCGCGACACCCCGTTGAGCCGTCCGGCGGAGCGAGTTCGCAGTGGGCGCGCGGCGGCGTGACGTTCGTGGTGGACGCGATTCAGGGGCTCGGCGTGGTGCCGTTCTCCGTGGCGGAGTCGCAGGCCGACATCGTCGCGTGCGGCGCGCAGAAGTGGCTGCTCTCGCCGTGGGGAACGGGGTTCGTGTGGATCCGGCGCGCGCTGCTGCGCACGATGGACCCCAACCCGGTCGGGTGGATGGCGCCCGAGGGGACGGACGACTTCTCGAAGATGCTCGACTACTCGCTCGACTGGCGCGACAACGCGCGGCGGTTCGAGGTGATCTCGCTGCCGTTCCAGGACTTCGTGGGGTTCAACGCGAGCGTGGGACTGCTGCTCGAGGTCGGGATCGAGCGGGTGCACGCGCACGTGGAGGCGGTGGTGTCGGCGGGGATCGCCGCGGCGCGCGAACGCGGACTCCGGGTCGTGACGCCCGAGGAGCCGTCACGGCGGGCCGGCGTGCTCGGCGTGGTGCCGCGCGGGGATGCGGGGGCGGCGTCCAAGCGGCTGCTGGCGGCGGGGGTGACGCACTCGATTCGGGAGGGGAGCGTGCGGTTGAGTCCGCACCTGTTCTCGAGCGAGGACGACCTCCGAGCGGCCGTCGCGTTGCTGGGCTCCTCGACACATGGTGCTGCGTAGACGGGTCTGCCCGCGCCTCCGACCGGCCGGCGTGCTCCTGGCGCTGGTCGTGTGTTGTTCTGCCTCGACTTCCGCGCAGGTGACTCCGGCGCCGCCGCGCGCGGATTGCGCTGCGGTCGAGGCTCGCATCCAGCGTGAGCGCGAACAGGCAGCCGCACGCCGAAACGAGGAGAGCGCGCGGACCGGAAGGGGCGGCGTCTGGATTCCGTCGAGCGACCCCGCCCCTGACGTGCTCGCCTGCTGGCAGCGCCGGTACGAGGCAGGCGCCCTGGCCGACGAGGAGGCGCGACGAAGCGCCGGCGTCTATGTCTCCTGGACCAGGGCGTCGCTCGAAAGTTACGTCGCCAGCGTGGCACAGGCCCTCGACTCCACGCTGCGCGGCCGGCGCACGCCTGCCCTGCGGGCTCGGCTGCGTGCGCTCTCGGCGTGGCGGTCGCCTCTCGACGGGCTGCCAGGCCGGATCGACACGGCGAGTCAACGATTGCTCGAGCCCGTGAACGCGTGCGCCGCGCGATGCGGGGGCCTCGCGCGAGGGGCGTCCAGCCTGTGTGAGGCCGACACGACGCGCTCCGTCGCTCGCTGGCAGCTCCTGACAAAGGCGACCGTCGCCATGTCGTGGCTGCCGCGCGGGGTAGAGCCGACCTGTGCCTGTGACCGCTACCGGGACTCGCTCTCCGCGCGCGTGGCGGCCGGTCTTCGCGTCGTCGAGGCGACGCCGGAGGTGTCGTCTGCACGGCGGCAGATGGAGGAGGAGCGCCGGCGCGCCGAGGCCGAGACGGCGGCGCGCATCGGGCGCGAGGCTGCGCGCCAGCGTGCCGTCGTTGACTCCGTCGTGCGTGAGGCTGAACTGCGCATCGCCGCCGGTCGTCCCGCCGACGCGGTGCCACTGCTGCGGGAAGCGGCGTCGCGTGCCCCGGACGACGAGCGCATCGTGCGCGCCCTGCCGGGAGCGCTGCTCGCGCTCGTGCCGCCTGACCTGCGCGGGGCGGAGTGGGCCTACAGCCGGTGGACCACGCGATTCCCGGGTGAGTTGACGCCCTGGTACGCGCGCCTGCGCCTGCTGCGTCGTCTCGCAGACCTCCAGGGGGCGCTCCTCGTGGCCGGTGAGATCGTGACCCGATTCCCTGACGAGGAGGACGCGCGACGGGCGCAGATCGAGTTGTTGACCACTCTGGGTCCGCCTGCCCGCGCGGAGGTCGAGTACCGTCGGCTGGCGAGGGCGGCGCCGCCACGGTTCCGGTCGCTGTACGATTCCGCCCTCACCACCACAAGCGTACGGGTTCGCATGGCGCGGCTGGGGGGGCGCCAGGGTGCCATCCTCAACCCGGAGCCCGAGGTGGCCCGGGCGGAGCGAGACCTGGCGCGGGAGGCGATCGATCCGCGCTTCCGTGAACTCGCCGCCCTGCCCGGGCCCGCCCGGCTCGCGGCGGTGGACACGGCCATCCTCCTCGGGCGCATGGCACGCGCCGAGGCGCGCCGCCAGTCAGCCTACGAAGCGAGCGAGCGCGACGAGAGGATACGCGACGAGCGCATTGCCGTGACCGAGTGCCGCCGAGGTCTCGCCCCCTACTGCGCGGACGTGGCGGCCTTCGTGCTCGCGGTGCCCGACTCCGCGAATGACGAGGGACCGGTGCGGGGTGCGATACGAGACGTCCAGCGCGTCGCCTGCATGGCCGGTGAGTGGACCCGGTGCGTGGAACTCGCGAACGGCATAGAGATGATGGCACGATCTGGGGCCTCCCTCGCGGGTGAGCCGCGCACGGCGCACGCCCTCGGTTACTATCTGCATGCCTGTCGAGGGTTGCTGAGCGCGTGCGCACGCGTCGGCGACCTGCTGCTCGGTCGTGATCGCCGGATCTGGGGCCAGCGTGACGCCGACCGGGCGATGGCCTTCATCCGGCTTGCGTGCGACGGGGATGCGGTGTGCCTGAGCCAGCGCCGAGAGCGCCTGCCCTGAGTCAGATCGCGAAGCCCCTGCGGGAATGGACGCCTCCCTCGCACGACGGTTCGAGGTGATCTCGCGGCCGTTCCGGGACTTCGTGGGGGTCAACGCGATCACGGGTTTGCTGCCCGAGATCGGGAGCGAGCAGGGGCACGCGCACGTGGAAGCGCTGATGCAGGCGTGCCTCGTCGCGGCCAAGGCGCCTGGGTGACGCGTGGTGACGCCGGCGCCGCGCCGCGACCGCCGCGGCGTCACTCCGCGTGGCCGACCGCCAGCATCACGATCCCCCCGGCAACGTCAACCCGGCCTCGCGCCAGGAACGCCCGCGCAGTCACATGGAGAGCCAGCCGATCGGCAGCACGAAGAGCAAGGTGCCCGTCGCGAACGGCTTCACCTGGGCCACGTTGAGCCCGAGCACCGCGATCACCGCCGCGGCCTCGAGGCCGCCCCACGCGTGCTGCCTGGTGATCGACTCCGGATGCGCATGGGGACATGGCGCCACGCGCACGCTCGTTGCGCGCGCGGTTGCTGCCCACACGCACGCTACGGCATGGCGTATCAGCGGTCTTGGATGGTGCTGCTCGGCGCGCGACGTCGTGACCGTCGCGCGGCGCCGGCGTGCTAGTCGCGCGACGTCGTGCCCGCTGCGGCCACCGCCGCCCGCAACAACGGCAACGTCGGCGCCGGCAGCCGCAGCAGCATGTCGTGATACGCCGCGAGCCCGTCGGGATCGCGCTTGAGCGCCACCTCGCGCATCCCCACGATCGACGCGAACCCCACGCCGTAGCTCGCCAGCTGCCCCGCCGTCGCCATGTGGCGCCGCGCGTACTGCTCCGCCTGCACCTTCGGTCGCCCGGCCACGACCATCATCGAGTCCGCCGCCTGAGCGGCCGTCCACCCGCGCGCGTGCACGCCGATGTCGAGCTGGAGCGCCATGAACACGTCGAGCAGGTGCACGAGGTAGCCGCAGCGCGCGAGCGGCGTGTCGTACAGTCCCGCCTCGTCGGCCAGGCGCTCGGCGTAGATCCCCCAGCCCTCGACGAACGCCATCGTCTCGCGCGTCACGGGCTGGGGCGGACCGTACTGGAGGCCGTAGATGCGCTGCAGGTGATGGCCGGGATATGCCTCGTGCGCCACGCCCAGCTCGACGTTCATGCGCGCGATGCCGCCGGGCTGGTGGGCATTCACGTAGAAGACCATCCCGGAGTCGGGGCTCGGTCCGTAGCCGGCGGGCGCCGAGTTGGCGGCGAGCTCGCGCGGGATGGTGCGCATGGCGAGCGGCACGTCGGCGTACGGCTTGAAGAAGCGCGTGATCCCGTCGCGGAAGCGGGGCACCGTGGCGCGATACGCGGCGAGGATCTCGTCGGGATCGTGCATCACGAACCGGTCGTCGCTCCGGAGCGTGCGCAGGGCGCCGATCACGGTCACGGTGTCGCCGAAGAGCGCGCGCACGGGCGCCTTGAGCTGTTCGAGGATCTCCTCGCGGTGGCGCACGGCGGAGTCGTAGAGCGAATCGAGCGGCAACGCCTCGCCGGCCAGTTCGCGGATGATCTCGCGGTAGCACGATTCGCCGGCGTTGCCGGGTGTGGTGGGGCGGCACGGAGCCGGCTCGACGGGGCCCACGGCGACCGGCGCCAGCGCGTGCGGGCGCCGCGCGTGCGTCGCCTCGTGCGCGGGCACGCCAAGCGCTGTCGCCAGCGCGAGGCCAAGCAGCGTTGCCCTCATCGCGTCGCGCAGCTCCGCAGGTACCGCCCCGGCGGATACCCGAAGACGCGCTTGAACCGCCGCGTGAAGTGGCTCTGGTCGCTGAACCCGGCGGCGAAGGTCACGTCGCTCAGGCGCGCCCCCTCGACGAGCATCGCCTTGGCCCAGTTGACGCGCACCAGCTCGAGGTAGGCGTAGGGCGGCAGCCCGTACGCCTTGCGGAACTGCCGGATCAGGTGGAACGGGCTCAAGCCCGCGATGCGCGAGAGCTCGGCCAGGCGCACGGTCCGGTTGAAGTGCGCGGTGAGGTGATCGCGCACGCGCTCGAGCGCGACGCTCGGCGCCCGCGGCGCCCGCGGCAGGGCGCGGTCGCGGTAGCGGACGAGCATCGCGTTCAGCAGCTCGGCCATCGCGCTCTCCTTCTGCAAGAGGTCGGCGTCGCCCTCGAGCAGGCGATGCACGGCCACCATGCGCGCGGCCATGGCCGGATCGGCGTACTGACAGCGCTCGAAGTGGGGCTGTGGCTCGTCATCGGCGGCGCACGCGGCCACGAGCGCCGGCGGCAGGTAGAACATGCGGTAGCTCCACCCCGCCTCCACGGCGGCCGCGCCGGTGTGAACCACGTGCGGCTCGATGACGATCACGTCGCCCGGCCCCTGGAAGTGCTCCTCGCGGCCGATGTGCGCGCGCGCCCCCCCGCGCTCGATCACGCCGATGGCGTACGTGTCGTGCATGTGCGGCGCGAAGCGCTGCCGCGTGTAGGTGCCCCGCAGGATCTCGAACGGGACCGAACCCGGCACGTGGGTGACGTGGGTGACCTCGTCCATGCGCTCCTCGGAACCAACCGGCGTGGTGGCGCGCGGGGCGCGAATCGCCCGGCGTCTCCGGTTGGACCGCGGGCGCGCCCAGATGGTTCCTCCCGGTAGCATGACCCGCGCCCGGCGTCCCGCCGTCATCGGTCCTGCACGCGGAGGGCCGAGAACCAGGCGTCGGTCTCGGTGTGGGCCCAGAGGGCGACGCGGCCGCCGCCCGAGCCGTGCTTGAGGTCGGTGACGACGAGCGTCGGCTCGGTGGCGCCATTCACGAACAGCCGCGCGGTGGTGCCCTTCACCTCGACGCGGAGGTCGGTCCACGCGCCAGCCTCGACGTCGGTCCACGCCTCGTACACGCCGGGGCTCTCGCGGCGGAGCCGGTGCCACGGATAGTCGGGCTCGGAGACGTACTGCGTGGCGTGGTTGCGGCGCAGCTGGTCGTCGGCGCGGCCGTTGGTGGGGCGGATGTAGAAGAGCTCCGACCACTCGCCCTGCTCACCGGTGCGGAACGCGATGCCGATGTGACCGCGCGCGTCGGCGGGGGTGCCCGGGCGCGGCGCGCCCGCCACGCGGACGGTGATCGTGCCGTCGGTGAAGGCGGGGCGGTCGAGAACGGCGAGCATGCCCGCGTCCTGGTCGGCCACGGCGGGGAGCGGCACCAAGTGCACGGCGCGTTCGCCGCGATACGTCGCCTGTTCGGCGCGCGCGTTGACCACGGCGCGGAACGACATCGGAACGAGCGGGCCGTCGGTCGCGCTCGTGGGCAATGGCGAGTTCGCCGCGCCGCCGGACGCGCGCGAGGCTCCGGTCGCCGCGGGCGGAGACGTGGGCGTTGAGGCGGAAGCGCCCCCCTCCGCGAACGCCGCCGCCCCGCTCGTCACCTTCAGGTTGGCGAAGTAGGCCTCCGAGCTGATCCGGCTCCAGAGCGCGAGCGCGCCGTGGCTCGCCCCGTGGCGCAGGTCGTTGACCACGAGGCAGGGCTCGGCGGCGTGGTTCACGTACAGTCGCGCGGTGCTGCCGCGCACGTCGATGCGCACGTGCGTCCACGCGCCCGGCTCGATGTCCACGTACGACTCGTACACGCCGGGCTGCTCGGCGCGGAGCCGCTGCCACGGCCAGTCGGGCATGGACTCGTACTGCGTCGATCGGTTGCGGAAGAGCTGATTGGCGATGCGCGCGTTCTCGGGGCGCAGGTAGAAGCGCTCGGACGAGTCGCCACGCTGGCGGAAGGTGAAGCCGACGATCCCCTTGAAGCCGCTCACGTCCTCGGCCTTGGAGTAGCCCTCGCGCCGAGCGCCCGCGACGTCGAACTCGATGCGGCCGTCGGTGAAGTCGGAGCCGACGAAGGTGGCGAACATCTCCTGGTCCACGTCGCGCTCGTGGCCTTCGCGCGGGGCGAGCTTGAGGGCGCGCGTGCCGCGGTACTCGGTCCAGAGCACGCGGGCGTTGACGACGTCGAGCCGGGTCGAGGGGGCGATGACGAGGGCGGCGTCGGGGAGCGGTGCCTGGGCCGGTGATGTCGTTGGCGCCGCACCGGACGCGCCGCGCGAAGCCGTCGAGTCCTTCGTCGCACCAGGACTCGGCGCATGCGCGCCACTCGCGAACGCGGTGTCGCCGGTGGCCTCGAGCCAGAGCCGCTCAACGGCCTGGCTCGTGTAGTTGCCGTCGAAGGCGGGCACCCACGCCGCCTTGCCGCCGGTGAACGCGGTGCGCTGCGCCTCGAGGTTGACGGCGGCGCGCGTGTGGTCGAGGTCCAGGCCCTGCGCGACGGCCGCGTACACCTGGCGGCGCGTGTCGCCCAGCAGGTCGCGCACGCGGTCGAGGTAGCCCCAGTCGCGCTCGATCTCGCCGTGGCCGGGCACGACGACCGTGGCGGGGAAGGTGCGGAGGGAGTCGAGCACGTGCATCCACTCGCTCGGGTACGAGCCGCTCGCGTAAGGCATCGGGTTGACGAGCAGGTCGCCCGAGGCGAGCACGCGCTCGCGCGGGAGCCACACGACCAGGTCGCCGCGCGTGTTGCCGCGGCCCAGCCAGCGGATCTCGATGCGGCGCTTGCCGCGCACGAGCACGAGCGAGTCGCGCACGTCCACCGTGGGCGGCACGATGCGCACCGTGCGGAGCTGCGCCACGAGCCAGCGGTAGCGGTCGCGCTCGGTGGTGAAGTACGCGCGCTGCTTGTCGGAGAGCGGCGCGCCCGACGAGGTGACGCCCCCCGCGAGCAGCTTCTCGGTGTCGGCGATGAGGGCGGGGAGGCCCGAGTCCACCCATTGGCGAAGCCCGGGGACCTCGCGCGCGAGCGCGTCCTCGCGCGTGGCGGGATGGCCGACGATCTGCACGCCGGGAAAGCGCGCCTGGTAGACCTGATTGCCGAAGATGTGGTCGCCGTGCCAGTGCGTGGTGACGACGGTGCGGACCGGCTTCCGCGTGAGCTTGCCGATGGCGTCGATCACGGCTGTCGCCGCCGCGGGGGTGTCCTGCGTGTCCACCACGAGCACGTCGCGCTCGTTGATGACGACGAGCGAGTTCGAGTTGAGCGCGCCGTCGGTGAAGTCGGCCCAGGCGGTGGCATACACGCCGTCGGCGACGCGCACGAGGCTGACCTTGGGGCCGGCGTACGTGCTCGGGTCGGCCGGCGGGAGAGCACGAGCGGAGGGCGCCGCGAGGCACGCGGCGGCGAGCGCGACGACGGTTCGGTGAACGAAGGGCATGAGCGGGTCCGGTAGGGCGCGTCTTGCACGCGATTGCCCGAAGCCTCGCCGCCAGTCGTCCGCGGGCGCTTGGACGATCTTGCGCTCCGTTGCGGACGCGTGACGGGTGGCCGCGTGCGTGGATCACGGCGCCCGCGGAGGGGAATTACCATGTTGAAATGGAGGGTGCGGCCTGCCGAGGCGTTCCCCTCCGGTTCCGGTCCCCATCGCTGGTGCTGATCCGATGATTCCTCGTCAATCGCGCCGCCTGCACGCCTCGCTCGGAATCGGGGCTTGCGTGGTCTTCGCCGTCGCCTGCGCCGACGCCACCACGACGACGGGGACCCCGTCGCCCACGGCGACGGCGACGGGGCTGTGGGACTACGTGAGCGCGTTGACCGCCGCGCCGGGGGGCTACACCTGCGTGGACTCGGGCACGCTCGCACTGACGCAGCAGGGCACGGCGGTCGCGGGTCGGGCCGAGTTCCAGCGTACGTGCGGCACGCCGGGGTCGCTGGCGGTGTCCACGTCGCACGAGGTGGATTCGGTGTCGGGCACGGTAGGGGGCAACACGCTTCGCATGGAGCGGCGCACGCTGCCGGGGGGCGGGTTGTTGTGTTCCGACACGTTGACGCTCGCGCCCTCGGGCACCGTGCCCCCGCTCGCGGGCAACGGGCAGTGCACGTCGGGGAGCGTGACGTGGAGCGCCGTGGCCGGAGCGCCGATCGCGAGCGCGACGATGCGCCCCGACGCGCTGTCGATGCTCGTGGGGTCGAGCCAGGGGCTCGTCGCCGAGTTCCGCACCGCCACGGGGATGCGCGCCTACCAGCGCGGCGTGACGTGGGCGACGTCGAACGCAGCAGCGGTCACGGTCAATGGTGCGGGCATGGTGGTCGCGGCCGGCACCGGGAACGCCACGATCACGGCCGTTTCGGGCGGGCGCACCGCGTCGGCGTCCATCGCGGTGCCCGCTCCCGCGGGCTTCGCGCAGGTGGGCGCGGGGAATGCGCGCACCTGTGCGCTTTCGGCGAGCGGCGCCGCGTGGTGCTGGGGGGTGCCGGCGGGCGGCGTCAGTGGCGGCGCGACGCCCGTGGCGATCGGCGGCGGCAGACAGTTCGTGGAGCTCGCAGTGGGCGCCAACCATGCGTGCGGTCGCACGGCGGGCAACGCGGTCTGGTGCTGGGGCGCCGGCACGCAGGGACAGTTGGGTGATGCGCTCTTTGCCGACGCGGCCACGCCGCAGCTCGTGGCGAGCGCAACGTCGTTCACGTCGATCACCGCGGGTGGAGCGCACAGCTGCGGGCTCACGGCGGCCGGGGCGGCGTGGTGCTGGGGCGCCGACTCCGTGGGGCAGCTCGGACGCAACGGCAGCGGCGCGAGCGCCGTGCCGGTGGCGGTCGCGGGCGGCCTCACCTTCACGTCGCTGAGCGCGGGGCCGCAGCACACGTGCGGCGTGGCGACGACCGGCGCGCTCTACTGCTGGGGTGACAACACGATGGGCCAGCTGGGCGACAGCACGACCACGGCGCGCGCCGTGCCGACGCTGGTGAAGGGCGGTCTCAGCTGGAGTCGCGTCGCCACCGGGGCGTGGCGCACCTGCGCGCTCACCACGACCGGCGCCGCCTACTGCTGGGGGAGCGCGGGCTTGGGCTCGTCGCTGGGCACGGGGCATGCGAGCGATCTCGTGCCGGCGCCCGTGACGGGCGGGCTCACGTTCAGCGCGATCGCGGTGGGCGGCAACCACGCCTGCGCCATCGACCTCGCGAAGGCGGCGTGGTGCTGGGGGACCAACTCGTGGGGCCAGGTGGGCAACGGCGCCTCGGGGGCCGGGCTCACGGCGGTGACGGCGCCCGCGGCGGTGGCCGGCGGCCTCGCGTTCGCGACGATCTCGACGGGGAGCTACGACTACAGCGACGAGGCGATCAACGGCGGTACAGCCGCGCACACGTGCGGCGTCACGACGGGCGGCATCACCTGGTGCTGGGGGGTCAACAACATCGGGCAGCTCGGCACGGGTGCGTCCGGGTTCATGTCAGTCAGCACTCCCGTGAAGGTGATCGGGCAGCCGTAGCGAGGCCGGCGCGGGGGAGGGGCGCGCGCGGGGAGTACCTTGGCGTCAAACGGTTCGCGCCTCGGCGCTGTCGAACGTGGACGTACGCCGCGCCGCCTCCCCAATCGAGCTCCCATGCGCCCATCGCCCGCTCCCGGTGCCCCCCTCTCGCGTCGCAGCGTCGTCCAGCAGATGGGGGCCATGACCGTGATCGCCGCGCTGCCGGCGCGTGCGGCCGCCGCACGGGTGACGGCCGGCGCGGCGCCGTCGCTCGATGTCGAGCGGTTGCTGCGGCTCGCGCGTGTGCCGTCGCTGAGCATGGCGGTGAGCGACGGCGGCCGCGTGACGACCACGTCGTAAGGCGTCACCACGACCAACGGCACCGTGCGCGCGACCCCCGACACGATCTACGCGGCGGCGTCGCTCACCAAGCTCATGCTCGCGTACGTGTTCCTCGACCTGGTCGTCGAGGGCAGGCTCTCGCTCGACCGCCCGGTGGGCGAGTACGTGCCGCTGCCCAACCCGGCCGATCCGCTGGCGGCGAAGATCACCGCGCGCCACCTGCTGAGCCACTCGGGCGGCTGGCGCAACTGGCGCTTCGACGACAAGCAGCCGTTCAACGCCGACTTCGAGCCCGGCAGCCGGTGGCAGTACTCGGGGGAGGGGTTCTACTTCCTGCAGCGCGTGATCGAGCAGGTCACCGGCACGCCGTTTCCGCTGTTCGTGCGCGAGCGGGTGCACAGTCCGTTGGGGATGAAGAACTCGAGCATGCTGGCGCTCCCCGAGCTCGAGCCGCGCATCGCGCCGCCGCACAACCAGCGCGGCGAACCGGGCCAGAGGTTCGGGTCCAAGCTCATCGAGGCGATGGGCCGCGCGACGGCGGCCCGCGGGCAGACGCTCGAGTCGGTCACCTACGACGACTCCGTGGCCGCCCTCAAGTCCGTGGACGCGACGGCGCCCGTGCTCCCCAACTTCCTGCTGCCTAACGGGGCGGCGAGCCTGATGACGACGGCCGCCGACTTCGGTGCCTTCCTCACGCACCTCGCGACGGCGCGCAGGCAGGGCGGGCGCGCGGCGCAGGTGGTGGAGCTGCTCATGACGCCGCAGGTGCGCTGCAACGAGTCGGTGCAGTGGGGCCTCGGCGCCGGCATCGAGCAGGTGGGGAAGCGGACCTTCGCCTGGCAGTGGGGCGACAACACAGGCTACAAGGCGTTCTACCTGCTCGACCCCGCGAACGCGTGGGCGATGGTGGTGTTCACGAACGGGGAGCGCGGGGCGAAGGTGTACGAGCGGGTGATCGCGAACGTGACGGGGGAGGACCATCCGGCGTGGTTGTGGGCGTAGCGGTGCGCGTCGCTCACGCCACCGCCCGCACCCGCGCCGCCCGGCCCCGCGCATACCCCACGTAGATCACCATCCCCGCCACGAGCCACACCACGAGCCGCATCCACGTGGCCCCCGGCAGCGCAACCATCTGCGCGAGGCACACGAGCGCGCCAATGATCGCCACCCACGGGAGGCCGGGGGTCCGGAACGGGCGCGGCGTGTCGGGATTGGTACGCCGCAGCACGACGATGCCGACGCAGACGAGCACGAAGGCGAGCAGCGTGCCCATGCTCACCAGCTCGCTCAGCACGTTGATCGGCGTGAGGCCCGCCACGAGCGCACAGACGACGCCGGTGAGGATCGTGCTCACGTGCGGCGTGCCATACGTGGGATGCACGCGCCCGAACAGCTCGGGCAGGAGCCCGTCGCGGCTCATCGAGTAGAAGATGCGCGTCTGCCCGATCATCTGGACGAGGATGGTGCTGAAGAGGCCCAGCACGGCGCCGACCTTGACCAGCGGCCGGAGCCAGGTGAGCCCGGTGGCGTCGATCCCCACCGCGAGCGGGTCGGAGACGTTGAGCTGCTGGTAGGGCACGATCCCGATCAGCACGATGGCGACGGCGATGAAGATCACCGTGCAGATCGCGAGCGACGCGAGGATCCCCACCGGCAGGTCGCGCTGCGGGTTCCGGCTCTCCTGCGCCGCGGTGCTCACGGCGTCGAAGCCGATGTAGGCGAAGAACATCACCCCTGCGCCGCGCAGCACGCCGCTCCACCCGAAGTGGCCGAACTCGCCGGTGTTGGGCGGAATGAACGGCGTGAGGTTGGCGCGCGTCACGTACGCGGCGCCGGCGCCCACGAAGAGCACGAGCACCAGCACCTTCACCAGCACGAGCGCGGTGTTGGTGTTGGCCGACTTCTTGATGCCGAACACCAGCAGGGCCGCCACGAGCAGCACGATCACCATCGCGGGCAGGTTCACGATCCCGTGCACCGCCGTGCCGTCGGGGAGCGTGAGGCTCACTCCCGGCGCCGCCGCGAGCTGCGGGGGGATGGCGAGCCCCAGGTCGCGCAGGAGCGAGGTCGCGTAGCCCGCCCACCCCACCGCGATCGTGCTGCACGCGAGCGCGTACTCGAGGATCAGGTCCCACCCGATGATCCACGCGAACAGCTCGCCGGTGGTCGCGTAGGCGTAGGTGTACGCGCTCCCCGCCACCGGGATCATCGCCGCGAGCTCCGAGTAGCAGAGCCCCGCAAACACGCACCCCACCGCGGCGATGATCATGCTGATCACGAGCGCCGGGCCCGCGTTCTGCGACGCGGCCGTGCCCGTGAGCACGAAGATCCCCGTGCCGATGATCGAGCCGATGCCGAGCGTGGTGAGGTTGAGCGGGCCCAGCGCGCGCTTGAGCGGCGCCGACTCGGAGTCGGCGAGCAGGGCGGACATCGGCTTGACGTGGAACGACGGCACGAGGCGGTCCCGGTTGGTGGTGCGCGCATGATGCCGCGCCCGCGATTGCCTGTCTGTCCGCGCCATGTCCGCGTTGCGTGCGCGAACGGTGGCGCACGCGCCGCCAGGGGTGATGCCGCCGAGTGCGCGCCACGGATGCGCGTGCGGCGAGCGGCTGGAGCCGGCGCGGCTCAGTCGTCGGCCAGCGAGTACCCCGCCTTGGGACTCGTCACGATCCACCGGGGATGCGCCGGGTCCGCTTCGAGCTTGCGCCGGAGCTCGGCCACGTGCGTGTCCACCGTGCGCGTCACCACGTCGTCGCCGTATCCCCACACCTCGCGCAGCAGCTCCTGCCGCGCGAGCACCGCGCCGCGCTTGCGGCAGAGCGCGAGCAGCAGGTCGAACTCGCGCGGCCGGAGCGCCACCGGCTGCCCCGCGCGCACCACCTGCCGCGCCGCCACCGACACCACCACGTCGCCGAACCGGTACTCGGCCGTCGCCATCGCGCCGGCCGAGAGCTTCGAGCGGCGGATCAGCGCCTCGACGCGCGAGAGCAGCTCGAGGAGCCCGAACGGCTTGGTGACGAAGTCGTCGGCGCCGGCGCGGAAGCCGCGCACCTTGTCGGCTTCCTCGCCCAGCGCGGTGAGGATCAGCACGGGCACCGCGACGCCGCGCTCGCGCACCGTGCGGAGGAGCGCGTAGCCGTCGAGTCCCGGAAGCATCAGGTCGAGAATGACCAGCTCGGCCCACCCCTCGAGCGCCGCGTCGAGCCCGGCAGGACCGTCGTGCGCCACGCGCACCTCGTGCGCGTCGAACTCGAGGTTGGTGCGGAGGCCGAGGGCGAGCTTCTCGTTGTCCTCGACGATCAGGATGCGCGCCATCAGGCCGTCCTCCGCTTCGCCACACGGGAACGGCCACGCACGCCGCGGCGCTCGCGATGCGCTGGCCTCACGCCGATCCCTCCGCCGCTGGCAACTCCACGACGAACGTCGCGCCACCGCCCGGTGCATCCTCCACCCAGCAGCGTCCGTCCTGACGCGAGACGAGGTCGCGCACGACGCTGAGGCCGATGCCGCTCCCGGGTCGCGTGCCGCGGCGGTCGCGGTCAAGCCGAGCGAACGGCGACCAGATCGCCTCGCGCTCGTCGGCGGGCACGCCGGGGCCCTGATCGGTGACGCGCACGCGCACCGCGGCGTGCGGCGCACCGGCATGGTGTGCACGCCCGTTCTCCGCGCTCACGCGCTCCGCATCGACCCGCACCACCTGCGACGCGGGCCCGTACTTGGCCGCGTTGTCGAGGAAGTTGAGCAGCACGTGGCGCAGCGCGGCCGCGTCGCCGCGCACGGTCAGCCCCTCGGGCACGGTGGACTCGACCGTGAGGTGCGCTGCCCCCGCGATCGGCGCGAACGCCTCGCACGCCGACCGCACCGTGTCGCGCACGGAGACGGTGGCGAGGGCGAGCGGCGCCGCGCCTCGCTGCGCGCGGTCGAACTGGAGCAGGTTGTCCACGAGGTGTTGCAGGCGGCGCCCCTCCTCGACGATCGTGTCCACCGCGACCTGCCGATCGGCCTCGGTGCGCGCGCGGCCGAGGCGCAGCGTCTCGCCGAAGAGGAGGATCTGCGCGAGCGGGGTGCGCAACTCGTGCGAGACGCTCGACGTGAAGTCGGTGCGGAGGCGCACGAGCGCGGCCTCGCGGCGGAGCTGGAGCAGCGTCACGAGCGCGAGCAGCACGGTGAGCACGAAGAGCCCCGCGAGGAGCGCCACCCGCGACGACGACGGCGGCGACACCGCGATGAGCGCTGCGGCGGCGGGCTTGAGCGTGACCGTGGCGCGAATGCCGCCCAGCCGTTCGAGCGTCGCGGTGGCCCGATGGAGCGCGGCGCTCGTGTCGGCCGCGCCCAGGAGCGGCGTGCCGGCGTCGTCGGTGACGAGGGCCGCGAGCAGCGAATCCTGCGGCACGTTGCGCGGGCCCGCCGCGAGGAGGCCGCCGCGCGCGAGCGCCCGCGCGAAGATCGCGTCGCGGAGCGCGGCCGGGCAGACGTCCACGCCGAACGCGGCCATCGGCGCACGGAACTCGGAGAAGCGCACGCCATAGAGGAGCGGCGGTGCCCCCGTGCCCGCGAGCAGCGCCGCGTGCCACTCGGGGCGGAACCGCGCCCGGTAGTCATCGCGCACGCGTCGTGCGAGCGCGGCCCGCTCGGCCGGCGTGGTCGTGGTGCCGGTCACGAGCGAGTCGGAACGGAAGTCGAGGCGGAAGGCGCGCACCGCGCCCGCAGGGCAGGCGAAGGTGCGCTCGGCCGCGCGCTGCAGGTTGTCGATCGGCGGCAGCGCCTCGAACGGCGACGGCGCGCGCGGGCCGGTGAGCCCGCTCAGCAGGTCGGCCGCGATCGCGTCGAGCTCGTCGCGCGAGCGGGTGAGGTACTCGTGTGCGGCCGCCTGCGCGCTCTCGTCGAGGAACCGCCCGACGCTCACCTGGTGCGAGCGCGACACCTGCACCGCCTCGACCGCGAACAGCCCGCCCAGCCCGAGCGTGGCCGCGAGGGCGACGCCCAGGAGCGTGTTGCGCGAGGCGAGCGGCGCGAGGGGACCGGAGGGCGAGGGCGCGGGCACGCCGCAACTTGCCACCGGCGTCGGGGCGGTGTCAGCGGGGCGTGGGCGGTTTTCACAGGGCCCGGACATCGCGCGGTGGGCGCCGTGGATCGGACGATGCGAGGCGCGGCGTCGGACGCCGGTCGCCGGGTGGCCGCCGCCGTCTGGCGCCGCGCGCACGTGCACGCGATTCTCCAGCATGAGCGAGATCCCCGCTGCCCCCGAGCCGCTGCTGGGCGCGAGCCCGGCGACCTTCTTCACGATCTCCGTCGCCGACCTGGGCGCGATGGTCGCGTTCTACCGCGACGTGCTCGGTTTCGCCGTGCACATGGAGGGGACGATTCCCGGCCGCGAGATCGGCTTCGCGCTGCTCACCTCGGGGCGCGCGATGATCGAGCTGCTGCGCTTCCCCAACTCCGACGCTCCGGTGGCGCCGCTCGCCGGCACCGGCGGCGCACCATCCGCGCGCGGCCTCTTCAAGGCGGGGTGGGTGGTGGAGAACGTGGACGCGGTCTACGCCGCCCTCGCGGCGCGCGGCGTGGCGTTCTGGTTTCCGCTCATGAAGCCCGAGGGCGGACCGTACCGGGCGTTCGGGCTCAAGGATCCCGAGGGGAACCTGCTGCAGCTGTTCGGCGTCTAGCGCGCACGGCCGCGGCACTGCCGGCGCGCGGCAGCCGCGCCGTACCGCCGGGGCGAAACGCCGACGGACCTGCTCACGGCGAGGCCACGCGAAGCAGGTCCGTCGGGTGCCGCGCGGATGGCGCGGTCAGGTCTGCGGACCGCCCCCCGACGACGGGCAGTTGGGCGCGACGTACAGGCCGCTGGTGCCCGACGTCATGCTGAACTTGGTCGTGGTGCTGTACCACCCGCCGACGAAGATCGCGTTGCTGAGCGACGACGTCTCGAAGTTCTTGTTCGGGTCGCCGGTGGTGAACCAGTAGCCCGTGAAGAAGCCGCCGCCGTTGAAGTTGGCGCCGCCGGCCACGAGCGCGCCCGTGCCGTTGTCGAAGCGCGGCCCCTGCGGATACGGCGCCGCCGGGTTGCTCCCGCCGCCCGATGCGTTGATGTCGCCCGCGACGTGGATGAAGTTGCCCGCGGTGAGGCCGCCGTGCGGCACGATCGCGCCGCCGGACTGGAACTTGACCTGGCCGTTGTAGCCGTTGGCCGGGTTGGCGTCCGAGTCCCAGCGCAGGATGTACACGTCGCCCGCGTCACCGGTGATGTCGATCTTGCTCGACACCTGGAACCCCGAGGTGACGTTGATGACGATCGTCTCGGCGATGCCGTTCTGCGTGTTGAGTCCGTCGAGCGAGGCCGCGGACCGGCTCGTGAAGCCCGGCGTCGCGGTGAGGGCGTTCACCTGCGCGAACACGCCGTTCACCTTGGTCTCGAGCGAGGCGACGAGCGCCGTCTGCCCGGTGCTCGCGAAGGCCTGGCCCGCGTTCTGGTTGACGATGGCCTGCCACGCGCCGAGGGTGGCGTCGTTGGTGTAGATGGTGCCCGCGAACGGCACGCCGCCCGAGGTGCGCTCGCGCGCCTGGATCCCGTCCACGCCCACGTTGCCGACGAATCCCTTCGTGGCGCCCTGCCAGTTGGCGTCGGTGCTGCCGTTGGTGAAGACGAACAGGTAGTTCGCGTTCACGACGCCGCCCATGTCCACGCCGCCGAGCACGCCATCGGCGCACGCGGCCGGGGTGACGAAGCCGAAGTCGATCGAATCGTTCACCTCGCCGTCGGCGATGGTGACGGTGCTGCACGCGGGATTGCTGTCGTTGTCGGGCGTGCTGCCCGCCGCGTTCGTGGTGGTGAGGGCGAGCCCCGTCGGCGTGATGACCTGCACCGAGTAGGTGCCCGCGGCGAGCGGCGCGAACAGGTAGCTCCCGCTCACGGGGTCACTCAGCTGCGTGTCGAGCGGGGTGCCGCTGCACGACGCGCCGGCGAAGAGCTTGAGCGTCACGTTGGTGGCGGGCAGCTCGTTGGCGTCCTGGATGCCGTTCCGGTTGGCGTCGAGCCAAGTGTAGTTGCCGATCGAGCCGACGGTGAGGTCCGCGCCATGGCGGGAGACGGCGGTCACGCGCTGCGGCGCGAGGGGCGAGCGGTCGGCGCAGGCGGCGAGGGCGAGCGCGCCCGCGACGCCGAGCAGCGACCAGGAGCGGAACCGACGGGGGGAGGATGGCATGGAGCGGACTCCGAGGGGATCGGGGAGCGGCAGGATGAACAAGGGCCCTGCCGAGGCAGAGCCCTTGCGTGCACGGATCATGCCGAGGCACGGAGGATGCAAGTGATGTCGGGACAACGGCTTGCCGTGCGGGTAGGCGTGCACAGGCGCGGCATGCGCACCACGGGTGTGGCGCGCGCGCGACCCTACCGCCCGAAGAGCGCCGTGAAGCTCGCCTTCGCCAGCATGTTGCCGTTCAGGTTGTAGCCCACCATCGCGCCCGACGCCTCTCCATTGACGTCAATCTTGTCCGTCTTGAGCGCCCACACCGTGAAGATGTAGTGGTGCGGCTTGTCGCCCTTGGGCGGGCACGGGCCGCCGTAGCCGGGCTTGCCGAAGTCCGTGCGCCCCTCGACGGCCCCCTTGGGAAGCGCGGGCTTGGTGCTGCCGGCGCCCGCCGCCAGGCTCGTCACGGTTGCGGGGATGTTCACCACCGTCCAGTGCCACCACCCCGAGCCGGTCGGCGCGTCGGGATCGTACACGGTGATCGCGAAGCTCTTGGTCCCCTCCGGCGCGCCGGACCACGAGAGCGCGGGGGAGATGTTCTTGCCCGTGCAGCCGAAGCCGTTGAACACGGCGTCCATGGACATCGTCGCACCGTCCTTGAGGCCGGGCGAGGAGAGCGTGAAGACGACGGGCGCGGCCGGACGCGACGCGACGAGCGGCACGCGCAGCGCGGCGGTGACGACGCGCTGGGCCCCGGCGGGAAGCGCCGAGGCGGCGAACGCGAGGGCGGGAAGCAGGGTGCGACGCAGCATGGGATGCGGGATCGGGTGGAGGGAGAGTCGGTGCACCGAGGGCGCCTGGCGGCGGGGCGCGATGGGCACGCGGCCCGTCGCCGGCTCGTCGGGGTGCGCGTTGCATCCTAACGATGCGACCCCGCCGGTGCGTGCCTCCTCCGAGGCCGCGCGCCGGGGGGTCTTGACGCCGCGGAGAAATGATGTCACTCTTAGTGACATGAAATCCACGTCGCGTCGGACCTACCACAGCCCCCTGCGCCAGGCGATGGCGCAGCAGACCCGCGAGCGGATCCTCGCCGCCGTCGGCACCTGGATGCAGCGCGCGACCGGCGCCGAGTTCACGCTCGACGCGATCGCGCGCGAGGCCGACGTCGAGCGGCGGACCGTCTTCCGGCACTTCGCCACGAAGGAGGCGCTGCTCGCGGCCTTCTGGGAATGGGTCAACCAGCGCGTCGCGCCGCGCACGCTGCCGGCGTCCCTCGAG
>JACQES010000151.1 GCA_016200495.1 Gemmatimonadota bacterium | reverse complement strand
CCTGCTGCAGGTACGCGTAGTGGAGCCAGCTCGTGTAGTGGCCGGGCCGCCACCGGCTGCTGTCGGGGCCGGCCGCGACGATGTTCTGCTTCACCACGTCGTCCCAGAGGCCGAGCGCGAGGAAGATGTGCGTCGTCATGTGCTGCGCGTGCATCGCGCCGGGGGCGATCGTCGAGTAGGCGCGCGCCGCGTAGAGGCCGAGCGGGGCGTGCGTCGGGTCGTCGAAGGCGTGGATCACCATGTGCGCCGCACCCGGATGCTGCGGGTTGTGGCGGAAAACGGCCTGCGCGATCGCGCCGGCGCGCATGTAGAGCGGCACGTCGCGCACCCCCTGCGTGAGGCCGAACAGCGCGGTCGCGTGCAGCACGGCCGCCTCGTCGTCATCGGGATACGCGCGCGAGAGCTGCGCCATCGCCTCGGCGTACGCCGTGTCGCGGTGCGCCTTGCTCCCCTCGCCGTAGAGCACCTCGACCGCATCGAGGTAGCCCTGCTCGCGCGGGGTGCGGGCGAGGGCGCGGCGCGCGGTGGCGGTGGGGGCGAGCTTCCGCAGCACGGCGCGGGCGCTGTCGGCGTCCTGCTGGTTCCACACCTGGTGCGTGTGCGTGAGCGCCTCGCCCCAGTACGCGAGCGCGAAGCGCGGGTCGCGGCGCTGGGCCTCGCGGAACGACGCGGCCGCGTCGTCGTACTCGAAGCTGTGGAGCAGCAGCATGCCGCGGATGAAGGCCGGTTGCGCGGCCGCCGCGCCCGAGTTGGGAAAGGTGAGCGTGCCGAGCGGCTGCGCGCCGAGCGCGCGGGTGACGACGAGCAGCGCGGCGAGCGCGAGGGTGGCGAGCGTGGGACGCATGCGGGTGGCCTCGGGTGGGGCGCCGCACGTACGTGCGGCTGCTGCAAGATGCGCGCGGCCGGCGGCGTTGGCGAATGAGGGCAGGCTAGCTTTCGCCCGCGGCGACGGCCGCGCCGCCTTCCCCCCAACCCACCCGGTGTTCCATGTCCAAGGTCAAGGTGCTCGCCTTCTCGATCTCGCTCGACGGCTTCGGCGCCGGGCCCAACCAGGGCCTCGAGACGCCCATGGGCGAGGGGGGCATGGCGCTGCATCAGTGGTTCATGAAGACGCGCGCCTTCCGGAGCGCCACGGGCCACGGGGGCGACGACGCGGCGGCGGAGGGCGGCGCCGCGCCGAGCGGTGACGCGGATGCCTCGGGTGACTCGGGCGCCACCGCGGCGGAAAATCCCTCGGAGCGGTTCGCGCGCGACGCGATGTCGAACCTCGGCGCGTGGATCCTCGGCCGCAACATGTTCGGGCCCGTGCGCGGGCCGTGGCCCGACGACGAGTGGAAGGGATGGTGGGGCGACGAGCCGCCCTACCACGTGCCGGTGTTCGTGCTCACGCACCACAAGCGCGCGCCGCTCGAGATGGCGGGGGGCACGACGTTCCACTTCGTCACGGGCGGGGCGCAGGAAGCGCTCGCGCGCGCGCGTGAGGCGGCGGGTGGCCGCGACATCCGCGTGGGCGGCGGGCCGTCCACGGTGCGGCAGTACCTCGCGGCGGGACAGATCGACGAGATGCACCTCGCGATCTCGCCCGCGCTGCTCGGGCGCGGCGAACCGCTGCTGGCCGGCATCGATCTCGTCGCCGGGGGCTTCCGCGTGGCGGAACACGTGCCGACCGCCGACGCGACGCACGTGGTGCTGCGGCGCGGCTAGCCGCGCTCGCGGACGACGGGGGCGACGCGCCGTCGGTGCGCGCGCCGCCCCCGCCTCGTCCGGGCGACCTAGTACATCTTCGCCCAGCCGCCCGTCACGAAGGTGAAGGTCGGCGCGCTGGTCACGCCGGCGGCCAGCATCGCCGCCTTGAGCTCGGGATGCGACGTGAACGCCTTGAGCGCGTCCTGCGACTCGGCCTGGTGGTACACGATGACGAGGTTCGGGTTGTCGACGGCGCGGTTGACCGCGTGCCCGATGATGCCGCCGGCCTTGCGGACGCCCTCGGCCTGCGCGTAGCCCACCTGCCACTTGGCGAAGTCGGCGACGGTGTGCGTGATGAGGACGCCGGGCACCTGCCGATCCCAGACGATCTGCTCGGAGACGGGGGTCATCCAGGTGACGACCGGGGCGCTGACGATGCCGGCCTTCTGCATCGTCTCCTTGAGCTGCGGCGAGTTGGCGAAGGCCTGCGCCTTGGCGAGGTCGCTGGCGGCGATGTAGACGCTCAGGTCGTTCGGGTTGTCGGCGCCGCGGTTGATGTGGTGGCCGAGCATGCCGGCGGCCTTGCGGTTGGGTTCGTCGGCATCGAAGGCGGCCTTCCAGCGGTCGAAGTCGGCGCAGGTGTGGCGGATGATGACGGCGGCGGGCGGGGTGGCGCTCATGGGGGACTCCTGACGCAGGGCGTGGCGCCTCGGCTCGGTCGAGGCACGCGGGGTGTGGGCCGGGGGCGGAGCGGCCCCCCGAGGCCGGCCACGGGAACGATTATCGTACGTTTAGCGGATTATCGTTGAAACAAGTATTGGTCGTGCCTTGGCGCGCGACTGGCGCCCCGCGCGTTCAGGGAAAGGTGCCGAACTTCTCCAGGAGCTCGTCGAGGAGTTCCGCGAGCTGGGCGAGCTTCTTCGGGCCGATCCCGCCGACGAGGGCCGCGGGGAGGCGGTCCACGTGCGGATCGAGGGTCTTGAGGAGGGCGAGCCCCTTGGGGGTGATGCCGACCTCGACGACGCGGCGGTCGGTCTCGCTGCGCGTGCGGGCGACGAGGCCGCGCTTGACGAGCCGGTCCACGAGGCGGGTGACGTCGGGGTCGCGCGCCACCATGCGGCTGCCGACCTCGCTCGAGGGGAGGCGGCCGGGGTGCGTGCCGCGCAGGATGCGGAGCACGTTGTACTGGCTGACGGAGAGGTCGCCGTGCGCCTTGAGGAACTTCTCCCACGGGTCGAGGATCTTCGTGGCGAGCACGCGGATGCCGAGCAGCACTTCCTGCTCGCGCGAGCCGAACTTGCGCTGCTGCTTGAGGGCACGGGCGACCTGGTCCGTCATGGCCCGATATTGCGCCTCACAACGAATATCGTCAAGAGGCAGATTCTGCCGGGCCGGCGCGACCGCGCCGCCGGCGCGCGCCGACGGCCTCCCCCGCGCCCGTGGAGCGCTGCCGCCCGTCGCGCCCGCCGACCGCGCCCGCCTACCGCGTCCGCTTGCCCGACGACACGGGGAACTCGGCCAGCTGGTGCGCCGCGTCGAGCAGGGTGAGGGCTCTCTGCGCGCGCATGGCGATCGGTGGGAAGGGGGCACCGCAGAAGCTGGCCGCCGACTGGGGGGTCCCTTGACAGGCAACCAAAAGGTTGCATATTGAATCATGCCCGACACGATGGACCCCGTCTTCAAGGCGCTCGCCGATGCCACGCGGCGCGCGCTGCTCGACCGCCTCATGGCCGACAATGGCCAGACCCTCGGCGCCCTCTGCGCCGACCTGGCCATGACCCGGCAGGCGGCGAGCAAGCACCTGCGGATCCTCGAGGCGGCCAACCTCGTGGTCCCCGTGTGGCGGGGCCGCGAGAAGCTCCACTACCTGAACGCCGAGCCGATCGAGGCGATTGCGGGGCGCTGGATCGGCAAGTACGAACGGCAGCGCGTGCGCGTGCTGCGCGAACTCAAGACCGTCCTGGAGGACGAAACCGATGACCAAGGCTGAATTCGTGTACGTCACGTACATCAAGACCACGCGCGAGCGCCTCTGGCAGGCGCTCACCGAGCCCGCCTTCACGGCGCGCTACTGGAGCAATCACCACAACGTGTCCGACTGGAAGGTCGGCTCCACGTGGGAACACCGCGACGCGGCCGACCCGTCGATCCTCGACGTGGTGGGCACCGTGCTCGAGTCCGACCCGCCCAGGCGCCTCGTCTTCACCTTCGTGAGCCCCGCCGCGGTGGGCGACGATGACAAGACGACGCGCGTGACCTACGACATCGCGCAGGCGGGGCCGCTGGTCAAGCTCACCGTCACGCACGACCGCCTCGAGCCGGGCTCGGGCATGCTCGCGGGCATCTCCACCGGGTGGCCCGAGATCCTGGCGAGCCTCAAGACGATGCTCGAGACGGGCGAGCCGCTGCCCCCGATCCGCACGCGGGTCGGCGGCAAGTGGAGCCGGATGGAGTTCGTCTGATCGCACGCGCGCGCACGACGGGTCGGTGCACGTCGTG
>JACQES010000146.1 GCA_016200495.1 Gemmatimonadota bacterium | reverse complement strand
GAGCAGGCGCCCCGTCGCCACGAAGATGTCGAGGTGCTTCGCGATCTCCTGCCGCCGGCTGCCCGGGAACATCGCCAGCACGCGCGCATCACTCGGCAGCCCCAGCCGCGCGCGGGCCTCCTCGCGGCTCGGCAGCTCCCCCGCGCGGTCGAGCAGCGGATGCCCCACGAACGTCGCGTCCACGCCGGCGTTGCGGAACAGCGGCTCCTCGAACGGCAGGATCACGGCGGCCTTGGTCACGACGCGCTTGATCTTCTCCATCCGCCCGGCGCCCCACGCCCACACCTGCGGCGTGATGAAGTAGAGCACCGGCACTCCCGCGGCGTGCGCGGCGGCCGCGAGCCGCAGGTTGAACCCCGGGTAGTCGAGCAGCACCAGCAGCGCCACGTTCCCGCTCTCGAGCCGCTGGCGCAGGCGCCGCAGCAGCGCCCAGTGCTGCGGCACCGACCGGAGCACCTCCACGAGCCCCATCGCCTGCAGGTGCTCCGAGCGCTCGATGATCGTCACGCCGGCCGCCTCCATCCGCACGCTGCCCACGCCGGTCAGCGTGACGCCCGGCACGCGCGCGCGCAGCGCGGTCGCGAACGCCGCCGCGTGGAGGTCGCCCGATACCTCCCCCGCGACGATCAGGACCTCACGCACGCGCGTGCGCCCCGCGCAAGATCGCGTCCTCGACCGCGAGGGCCAGCGCGAGCGCGTCGCGCCCCTCGCGTCCGGTGGTCACCGGCCGCCCCTCGCCGCGCAGCGCGCGCAGCCAGGCCGCAAACTGCAGGCGGAGCGGCTCGCCCTCGGGGGCCTCGAGGACCACGCGCTCCGTGAACGCCGCCACGTCCACCGCCGCCTTCGACGCGCGGATCGCCGCGCGGTCGGCATCCGCGCGCAGTCGGTGGTGCACGGCCGTCGCCGCGAGCAGGTCGAGCTCCACGAGCCCGTCGCGCTGCACCACGCGGATCCGGCGCTCGCGCGCCGCGGCCACCCGCGCCGTGGAGACCGTCGCCGCCGCGCCGTTGGCGAACGTGAGCCGCGCGTTCGCCACGTCGAGCGTGTCGGCCAGCACGCAGGCCCCCACGGCGTCCACGCGCGTCACCGGCGCCCCCACCATCGCCAGCACGAGGTCCAGGTCGTGCACGGTGAGGTCGCGCACCACCGACACGTCGGCGCCGCGCGCCGTGAACGGCGCGAACCGCGTCACCTCGACGTAGCGCACGTCGCGGATCACCGGCATCGCCGCGCGCACCGCCCGGTTGACCCGTTCGCCATGCCCCACCGCCACCACGACCCCGCGGGCCTCGGCCGCCGCGAGCACCGCGTCCGCCTCCGCCACGGTCGCCGTGATCGGCTTCTCGAGGAAGAGGTGCCGCCCTTGCGCGAGGGCCGCCATCGCGATCGCGTGGTGCGCCGTCGTCGCCGCGGCGACCGACACCGCGTCGCTCGCGGCCAGCAGCGCCTCCAGCGAGGGCAGCGCGCTCACGCCGAGCTCGGCGCTCACCTGCGCGGCGCGCGCGGCGTCGGGCTCGAAGAAGCCCGCGAACGCCGCCCCCGCCATCTCGCGCAGGATCCGCACGTGGTGGTACCCGAGCGCGCCCGCGCCGGCCACGCCGATGCGCATGCTCAGATCACCACGCCGCGCTCGCTCGAGGCGACGAAGTCCACGAACGTCTTCACCTCGCCCGTCATGTGCAGCTCGCTCTGCGCCTTCTCGAGCGCCTGCGAGACGTTGAGCTCGGAGCGGAAGAAGAGCCGATACGCGCGCTTGAGCTCGCGCAGCGTCTCCTCGGCGAACCCGTTCCGCTGGAGCCCCACGGTGTTGAGCCCGTAGAGCTTGACCGGGTTCCCCACCGCCTTGATGTACGGCGGGATGTCCTTCGGCACGCGCGAGCACCCGCCGATGAACGAGTAGGCCCCGATGTTGACGAACTGGTGCACCGCCGTGAGCCCGGAGATGTTCGCGCGATCGCCGATCGTCACGTGACCCGCGAACTGCGACCCGTTCGCGATCACCACGTGGTCGCCCACGTGGCAGTCGTGCCCGAGGTGCACGTAGGTCATGATGAAGCAGTGCTTCCCCACCGTGGTCTTGTACGAGTGCGTCGTGCCGCGGTTGATCGTCGAGTAGTCGCGGATCGTCGTCCCCTCGCCGATCTCCACCGTCGTGCGCTCGCCCTTGAACTTCGTGTCCTGCGGGTCGCCGCCGAGGGCCACGCCCACGCCGAGCTTCACGCCGGCGCCCAGCAGCACGTGCCGCTCGAGCGTCGCGCGCGGCCCGATCGTGCAGCCGTCGCCCACCGTGCATCCCTCGCCGACGATCGCGTAGGGCCCGATCTCCACGTCCTGCCCGATGACCGCGTCGGGATGCACGAGCGCGGTCGGATGGATGCGCGCGCTCATCGGTCGCGCAGCATGGCAGCCATTTCCGCCTCCGCGCAGATGTCATCCCCCACCTTCGCGATCCCCTTCATCCGGCACAGCGTGCCGCGGAGGCGGATCACCTCGAGCTCGAACCGCACCTGGTCGCCCGGGGTCACGGGCCGGCGGAACTTCACGTTGTCGAGCGAGACGATGTACACGACGTGGCGCTCGGGATGCTCCACCGAGCCCATCAGCAGCATGCCGCCCACCTGGGCCATCGCCTCGACGATCAGCACCCCGGGCATGATCGGGTGCCCCGGGAAGTGCCCCTGGAAGAAGGGCTCGTTGATCGTGCAGTTCTTGATCCCCACCACGCGCTTGTTCGGCTCCAGCTCGAGGATCCGGTCCACGAGCAGGAACGGGTAGCGGTGGGGCAGCTTCTTCATGATCGCGTCGGCTTCAATCATGCAGCGCGCGCACCAGCTGGACGGTGCCGCGATGGCTCGGCCGGTGGGCCACGATCCGGGCCTGCACCCGCCGGCCGGCGAGCGCGAGGTCCCCGACGACGTCGAGCGCCTTGTGGCGCAGGAACTCGTCCGGCCAGCGCAGCGGACCGCTGACCACGTCCCGGTCGTCCAGTACGACCGCGTTCTCGATCGAGGCGCCCTGGATCAGGCCGCGCGCGCGCAACGCCTCGACTTCGTGCACGAACCCGAACGTGCGCGCCGGCGCGAGCTCCCGCGAGAACCCCGTCGGCGTCACGGCGAACGTCCCCGCCTGGGTCCCGATCATCGGGTGCGGGAACGCGATCGTCACGTTCACCTCGAGCGCCCCCGCCGGGTGCGCCTCGTAGCGCGACTCGCCGTCCTCGATCCGGATCGCGTGCCGGAGCGCCAGCACGTCCGCCGTGCCCGCGTGCTCCACGATCCCCGCCTCGCGGAGCGCCGTCACGAACGGTGCCGCGCTCCCGTCGGCGATCGGCGGCTCGGGCGCGTCCAGCTCGATCGTCACGTCGTCGATCCCGAGCCCCGCCACGGCCGCCAGCACGTGCTCCACGGTGTGGATCGCGTCGGCCCCCTCGCCAAGCTGCGTGCGCCGCTCCGTGAGCACGGCGTTCGCCGCATCGGCCGCCACGCGCGCCCGCTCCGGCCGGTCACTGCGCACGAACCCGATCCCCGCCCCGCTCGCGGCCGGCACGAACGCGAGCCGGCACGGGTGGCCCAGGTGGAGGCCCACCCCGGCCACCTCCGCGCGGCGCGCGATCGTGCGGCGCGGGCGGCTCACCCGCGCTCCTTCTCGACCAGCCGCTCCAGGTCCTTGAGCATCTCCGTGAGCTTGAACAGCGTCGCGAACCCCTTGAGCACCTCGCGATGCGGTCGCGCCGGGAATCCCGAGTAGGTGCCCCCCGCCGCGAGGTCGCCGATCGCGCCGGTCTGTGCCGCAAGCCGCGCCCCCTTGCCGATCGTGAGGTGCCCCGAGACGCCCACCTGCCCCGCGAGCACGACGCCGTCCTCGAGGATCGACGACCCCGCGATCCCCGTCTGCGCCATGATCAGGCACAGCTTGCCGATCAGCACGTTGTGCCCCACGTGCACCATGCCGTCCAGCTTGCTGCCCGCGCCGATCACCGTGTCCTCGAGCGTGCCCCGGTCCACGTTGCAGTTGCTCCCCAGCGACACGTCGTGCTCGATCACCGCGCGCGCCACGTGCGGAATGCGCTGGTGGCCCGTGCCGTCGAAGCGGTAGCCGAAGCCGGCCGCGCCGATCCGGCTCCCCGAGCCGATCTCCACGCGGTCGCCCAGCACCGTCGGGCCGAACACCGTCACGTGGGGATACAGGTGCACGTCATCGCCCAGCCGCGCCCCCGACATGACCACGCAGTGGCTCTCGATCCACGCCAGGTCGCCGATCACGACGTCCGCCTCGAGGATCACGTACGGGCCGATCGTCACGTCCGCCCCGAGCCGTACGCCGCGCCCGATGATCGCCGTCGGGTGGATCCCCGGCTGGCGCGGCCGGTCCGGGTGGAAGTGCCGCAGGAGCGGCATCATCGCCTGCATCGGGTTCTTCACCACGATGCGCGCCTTGGCCGCCGGGCTCGTGTCCACGTACGAGGCCGTCACCAGCACGACCCCCGCCTGCGACGCCGCCAGCCGCTCCGCGTAACGCGATTCACCGCAGAACGACAGCTGGGACGGCGTCGCGGTGGCCAGCGGGGCGACCCCCGTGACCACCGTGCTTCCGTCCCCCACCAGGGTGCCACCCGTCAGGGTGGCGACCTCGGCGGCCGTGAGCGTGCGCGCCGTCGCGGCCGGGGCCGCGCCTTCCACGGTCACTCCGTGGGCGGCTTCGGACGGGAGATCCCCGCCGGAGCGGCAACCGGGCCCACGGGCGGCTTGGCATCCTTGGCCGCCGCGCCATCCTTGGCGCCGACGACCGGCTTGGGCATCAGGCGCAGCTTCGCGATCACGCGGTCGGTCAGGTCGAGGTTCTTGTCGATCGAGACGATCGGGTTCCCCTGCGTCTCGACGTCGAAGATCACCGTGTACCCTTCCTCGCTCCGCACGTCATCGATCGCCTTCTTCACCAGGTCGGTGATCGGCTGCATCAGCTCGATCTGCTTCTGGCGGGCGGCCTCTTCCGCGGCCTGCTGGCGGCTCTGCAGCTCTTCCTGCTTGCCGCGGATCAGGTTCTGCCGCTGCGTCTTCACCGCGGCCGTCATCGTCGCCTCGGTCTTCTGGTAGTCGCCGAGCATCTTCTCGACGGAGTCGCGGAGCTTGCTGAGCGACTCGCGCACCCCCGTGATGTAGCCGCGGAACGACGCCTCGGCGTCGGAGCGGCCGGGGGCCTGGTCGACCACCACCTGCGAGCGGATGAAGCCGATCCGCACGCCCGCCTGGGCGACGGTGGCGGGCGTGGCCGGCGTTTGCGCGGCGACCGGGGAGAACGACAGGGCGACGGCGACGGCCGCGCACGCGAGATGACGCATCACAGGAACTCCAGGAAAGGTGGTCACGCCGGTCAGAACTGCTGCCCGAGGCGGAAGTGGAATTGCCATTGCGGATCCGGCCGCCCGAAGGCGTCCACGCGATCGAACCCGTAGGCGTAGTCGAGGCCGAGCGGCCCCAGCGGTGAGACGATCGTGAGCCCCGCCCCGGCACCGCGGAAGAGCCGCGTCGGGTCGAAGTCCGCGGGGCGCCGCCACACGTTCCCCGCATCGTGGAACAGGTTGAAATAGAACTGCTGGTTGAACCGGATCCCGAACTCCACCGTCGTCGTCAGGTACGCCTGGCCGAACGAGGCGCGCTGCGCCGTGAACGTGGACGTGTTCGCGATGAACCCGCCCGGCGTGATCGAGAACTCGGGATAGCCGCGCAGGGCTTCGCCGAACTGCACGCCGCCGAGCGCGAAGCTCTGCGACACGAAGAACGCGCCCGGGTCGCCGAACAGCGCGCCGCTCTTGGCCGTGAGCCCGAGCAGGAACTTGACCGGGCTGTCGCCCGGCTTGTCGCCGCCGACCTGCCAGAGCGGGGCGTACGCGCGAAGCTCCGTGGTGTAGCGCTGGAAGTTCGCCGTGCCGCCGAGGATCCCGCCCGAGAACTGCGCCGTCACCGTCTGGAGCCCGCCCGCCGTGGGGAACGGCTGGTCGATGCGCGTGTCGCGCTGCAGCGTCACGCCGAGCGTCGAGCGGAAGCAGTTGTCGCACTGCGCCTGCAGCGTGCTCGTGAGCCCGCCTGAGCCGAACGACTGCACCTCCGCGCCGTACGACACGAAGAGTCGCGAGTAGTACGAGCCCGGCACCGGGAAGCCCAGCTGCACCGAGCCGCCGATGCGGGTGAACGAGCCGAGGTCGGCGATCTGGTAGCGGTTCTGCGAGCGGTACGCCGTCACCGTGCCCGACACGCGCGAGAGCCGGATGCTCGGGTCGGTGTAGCTCAGGTTGAAGTCGTTGATGAACGACCCGAACTGCCACTGCAGCGAGCCGCGCTTGCACTGGCCGAACAGGTTCGGCTGGTCGAGCCCGATGAAGCCGCCCACGCCGATCGCCTGCCCCACGCTCGCGCCGAAGTTGATGTTGCCGGTCTTCTTCTCCTTCACGCGGAAGATCACGTCCACGTCGCCCTGCTCGTTCGCGGGCCGCGTGTCGGGGAACGGCAGCGGCTGCTCGAAGAAGCCGAGGTTCGAGATGTTCTGGTACGAGCGGATCAGCCGGTCCTGGTTGAACACGTCCCCGGGGACCAGGTTGAGCTGGTCGCGGATGCAGGGCTCCTGCGTGTAGTCGTTGCCGACGATGTCGATCTGCGGGGAACGCTCAGCGACAGCGGCGCCTTCCAACTGCAGGCCGGCCCCGTCAGCCTGACGCCGGGAGGCTTCGCCTTGAG
>JACQES010000145.1 GCA_016200495.1 Gemmatimonadota bacterium | reverse complement strand
TGCCCGGGCGAGTAGTCAGATCGCATGCAATTTTACGCAAATGCCGACGCCCCGGTTGGGGCTAAGCCAACGCGTCTCGGGTAGAAGTGTCACAACGGCGGTGGTGGGCGGCAACGGGGGAAAAAGAATGTCAGACCGGGACAAGATCGCGCTGCTGGAGCGGCGCCGGGACGACATCCGGGAGTGGCTGGAGGACGAGGCGCCGCACGCCACCTTCGACCAGAAGCATCTCGACACCGGATCGCCCGAGCGCGCCTACTGGCATCATGGCTACCAGGCAGCGCTGGCCGACATCATCGAGCTGCTCAGCTCCGTTCGGCAAAGATCCGGCAGCGCGGGCATTCCCAACTAGTCCCCTTCGGCCGGCCCGGATGCACCAGCGTGCTGAACTCGCCGACGACCCGGTGGCCCTCCACGAGCACGGCCGCGAACTCGGTGATCCGGTCTTCGCCGTCGGGACGGCCGCCGGTGGTCTCGACGTCCACCACGACCCACGGGTGCTCGACGAGGCGCAGGGCGGGATCGGCGATCATGCGCTCAATCTACCGCGGCTCCGCCGAGCGCACGGGTGGCGCGGAACAGACGCACGAACGTCGCGGGATCGAGCGTCTCGCCGCGCACGGTCGGGTCGAGCCCGAGCGAGGCGGCGAGCGCCTGCGCCGCCTCCGCGTCGCACCCGGTCACGGTGCGGAGCGTGCGCCCGAGCTGCTTTCGGCGCTGTGCAAAGCACGCGATCACGAAGCGCGAGAAGGGCGCCTCCTCGTCGGGGCTGACGAGCGGTTCGGCGCGCGGCACCACGCGCACGACGGCCGAGTCCACCTTGGGGGGCGGCTCGAAGCTCGCCGGCTTGACGATGAGCGTTGTCTCGGCGGTGGCCAGCGCCTGCAGGTTCACGCTCAGGGCTCCGTAGGCGTCGGAGCCGGGTGTCGCGGCCATGCGCTCCGCCACCTCGCGCTGCACGAGGAAGACGGCGCGCTCGGGACGCGGTGCCTTGAGCGCGTGGAAGAGGATGGGCGTCGTGATGTAGTACGGCACGTTGCCCGCGAGCCGGTACGGGCCCTGCGCGAGCCCGGCCAGGTCGAAGGTCAGCACGTCGCCCTCGGCGATGATCACGTTCGGCCGATCGGCATAGCGGGCGCGCAGCACCGGAATGAGCGCCTTGTCGACCTCGATGGCGATGAGCCGGCCCGCGCGCTCGGCCAGGCGGTCGGTCAGGGCGCCGCGGCCGGGCCCGATCTCGATGACGGTCTCGGTGCCGGTGAGCTCGAGGGCCCCGGCGATCCGGTCGAGGACCTTGGCGTCGCGCAGGAAGTGCTGGCCGAGCGACTTGCGCGCGGGGGGCAGCGCCTGGCTGCGTCCGGCGCCGGGTCCGCGGTGCGGGCGGTGGGCCATGTCAGCGCGCCGCGCGACGCGCGCCGCGCGCGCGGGACGCAGCGGGACGAGCGCGGGCCACGTCAGCTCCGGAGAATGAGCAGCGTGCGGTCGTCGCGCGACGGCACGCGGCCCACGTGCTTGGCGACGGCGCCGAAGACCTCGTCCACGATCTCCTCGACGGGCCGCTTGCGATGCTTGCGCACCAGTTCGAGCACGAGTTCCTCGCCGAAGCGACGGTCCTTGCGATCGCGCGCATCGGCGATGCCGTCGGTGAAGAGCACGAGCAGGTGCTGTCCCGCGGCCCACGGGCGCGTCTTGGAGCGCGGGAAGGTCTCGCCCATGCCGAGCGGCGGATCGGGCGCGGGGAGCCGCTCCGCCTCGCCATCCTCGTCCACGATGAAGGCGTGCGGGTGGCCCGTGTTGGCCCACCGGAGCGTCTGCGCGCGGCGATCCACGACGCCGTAGAAGCAGGAGAGGTACATCTCCGTGCGCTCGAGCTCCTCGTCGAGCGCGGCGAACATGAGCTGCAGCACCTCGCCGGGGTCGGCGGTGCGTGGCGCATGGATCGTGGCCGCACTCATGGCGAGCGCCATGATGAGCGCGGCACGATAGCCGTGGCTCGACACGTCGCCGACCATGGCGCCGGTGCGGTTGGGCCCGAGGCGGAACAGGTTGTAGAAGTCGCCGCCGACATCTTCGGCGGGGGCCACGCGCGCGCCGACCTCCGCGATCGGCGCGACGATGCTCACGTCGGGGAGCATCTTCATCTGCAGGTCGTGTGCGAGCGCCATCTCGTGCTGCAGCCGCTCCTGCAGGAGCGAGTCGCGGACGGGCCGCGCGTTCTGGATCGCGGTGCCGATCTGTGTGGCGACGGCGGTGACGAGCTTCTGGTCTCCGGCGCTGAAGGGCTCTCGCCCCTTCCGGTCGCTGAGCACGACGACGCCCATCGGCGGCTGGTCGCCGCCACCGGGGGCGGTCCAGAGGATCGGGACGGCGAGCATCTCGCCGCGACGCACCGGTCCCTCGGCCTCGGCGCCCGGCAGGTCGCGCCCGGCGATGACGGCCTGGTGCGAGGCGAAGACGCGGGCCGAGACGGCGCGCGTGTCATCGAGCGCGATGGGCGGAAGTTCGCGCCCCTCGATGCCGGCCGTGGCGACCGGGATGAGCTGGAGCGCCGCGCGATCGTGGACGAAGAGCGCGCCGCGCCGCGCGCCCACGGTGTCGAGGAGTTCCTGCAGGATGATCTGCGCGGCCTCGTCGAGCGCGACGGTGCGGCCAAGGATCTCGTTGATGGTGTAGAGGAGGTTGATCTCCTCGTAGCGCTCGGCGAGTTCGCGCGCGGCCTGTTCGAGCTCGCGCGCGGCGGTCACCGCCTGCCGCGCCGCGGGCCCGATGATGGCCGCCCACTGGTCGAGCTGGGCGCGCGTCGCCTTGGCCGGACCAAGCACGAGCCAGGTGCCGGGCAGGCCGTCCACCGGGGCGACGATGCGCGGGTCGCCGGTGCGCGACTTCCAGTCGGCGGTGGTGGTACCGCGCACGGACGCTGGCGGGCCCTCGGGCAGCGCGTCTGCGTCGTGTGCGAGGCAGGCGAGGCCGGCCGCGTCCTCGCGCCAAAGGCTCGCGGGGCAGCTGGTCGCCGCGCGGAACGCGGCGAGGACCTCGCGGACGCCGCTCACGGCAGCTCCAGCACCATGCGCACCACGTTGCCGGCGGCGTTGTAGCGCTCGACCCGGTCCATCAGGCGGCGCATGAGGAAGAGGCCACGGCCGTCCTCGCGCTCGAGGTTCTCGGGGGCGGTCGGGTCGCGCGTGCAGGCATCGAGGTCGAAGCCGGGCCCCTCGTCAGCGACCTCGAGCACCAGCGCATGGTCGGCCATGCCGGCGCGCACCGTCACGTGCCGGTCGGCGCGCTCGGCGTTGCCGTACAGGATCGCGTTCGAGAGGGCTTCCGTGAGCGCGAGCGGCACGTTGAACTGCCGCTGTCGCTCGGGGACCTGCAGGTCGGCGCAGGTGGCGACGACGCGGGCGACGACGCGCTCGATCTGCGCGACTTCGCTCGGGACCTCGAGTTCCAGCGCGACCCGCATGTCGCCCGGACGCCCGCTCAGAACGATTCCAGCGCGCGCTCGCGCGAGTCGGCGATCTGGAAGAGCGTGTCGAGCTTGGTGAGCTCGAAGAGGGTGCGGAGGTCGTCGTTCAGGTTGGCGAGGCGGAGCTCGCCGCCGAGCTCGCGGATCTTCTTGGAGAGCGAGACGAGGACGCCCAGCCCCGAGCTGTCGATGTAGCCGGTGCGCGAGAAGTCGATCAGGAAGTGGCGCTCGCCGTGATCCAGCTCCTCGAGGACGCGCTGCTTGAGCTCCTGCCGGTTCCCGACGATCAGCTGTCCCTCGACCTCGACCACGGTGACGTCGCCCGACTTGGCGATCGTGAAGCTCATTGCGCCGTCCTTGAACTGGGGAAAGGGCCGCGTGCCCCGGTGGGGCGCCGCCCGAAAGTTGTCATGCCGTGCGCTTGCGGGCGAGGGCGTCGGCCACGGCGGGATGCACGAATTCCCGGACGTCCCCGCCCAGCCGCGCCACCTCGCGCACGAGCGTGGCGGTGACGAATGCCACGGCCGGCGAGGGGATGAGGAAGACCACCTCAAGCCCCGGCAGCAAGTGCCGGTTCATCATCCCCATCTGGAGTTCGTAGTCGAAGTCGGAGACGCCGCGGACGCCGCGCACGAGGAGCGTGGCGCCGACCCGGCGCGCGAAGTCCACGAGCAGGCCGTCCATGGTCCGCACCTCGACCCGCGGCTCGTCGGCCATGACGGCCTGGATCAGGCGGACCTTCTCGTCGGCCGTGAACAGGGCGGTCTTGGCGCTGTTGACCGACACGGTGACGATCACCCGGTCGGCGAAGGCCAGCGCGCGGCGCACGATGTCCTCGTGCCCGCGCGTGAACGGGTCGAAGCTGCCCGCGAACACCGCCACCCGTGACGTCCCGCTCATGTGGTGCTCCCGGCCCCGCCACGCGGGGTGGCGCGGTCCCGATAGTAGAACGACAGCGCCGTGATGCCGTAGCGGCGGGTGTCGTGCGCCCCGGGGAGGGGCTCCTGCACGTCGTGCTCGATCCCCAAGATGGCGGCGAACGGGGCCTCGAGCCAGCGTTCGGCGAGCTCGGTCGCGAGTCCCTGACGATACGGCGGGTCGGCGAAGGCGAGGTCCCACGGGTCGTCGGCGCGCTCGGCGGCCACGCGGAGGGCATCGGCGCGCCGCACGATCGCCTCGACGGGCGAGGCCCCGAGGAGCGCCAGGTTCTCCTTGAGGAGCGCGAGCGAGGCGGGGGCCAGGTCCACGAACTCGACCGACGCCGCGCCGCGCGAGAGCGCCTCGATGCCGAGCGCACCGGTGCCGGCGAAGAGATCCGCGGCGACGGCGCCGGGGATGTGCAGCTGCACGATGCTCATCCAGGCTTCGCGGACGCGGTCCCCCGTCGGCCGCACCGCCTCTCCGGCCGGCGCCTTGAGGCGGCGCCCGCGCCAGCGTCCGGCCACGATCCGCATGGTCAGCGCCGGGCGGGGACGAGGTCCACCAGCTTGGCCTGCAGCGAACTCTCCCCGCGGTACTCGTCGCGTTCGAGCTTCCAGGCGACGTCGATGCGCGCACCGTCGGTGGCGAGCGCGGCGAGCGGGGCGAGCCCCCAACCGACGCCGGCGATCTCGCCCGCGCCGGCCGCGAGGCGGAGACGGAGGCCGTCCTTGCCGATCACGCGCGGCGCCCCGATCACCTGCACGTTGCGCGCGGCGAAAGTGGGCGAGGCATTCCCGATGCCGAACGGCTCGAAGTGGGTGAGCAGCTTCTCGAGCTCCGGCGTGGCGTGCTCGAGTCCCAGTTCGGCGTCCACGCGGAGCTCGGGCACGAGGTCGTCGGCGGTGAGCTGGGCGCGCGCGACATCGTTGAAGCGCCGGGCGAGCGCGTCCACCTGGGACGCCTCGACGGTGACGCCGGCGGCGGCGCGATGGCCGCCGTAGCGAATGAGGAGATCCTTGCACGCGCCGAGCGCCCCGTGCAGGTCGAAGGCCGGAATCGAGCGGCCGCTTCCCTTCCCCTGTCCGTTCTCGAGCGCGATGAGGAGCGCGGGACGCCCGGTGTCCTCGACGATGCGCGACGCGACGATGCCGATGACCCCGGCGTGCCATCCCTCGCCGGCGAGGACCAGTCCATACGTGGCGTCGAGGTCGAGCGCGGCCACCATGGCGCGCGCCTCCTCGAGGGTCCGCCGGTCCATCTCCTGCCGTTCGCGATTGAGCTCCTCGAGCTCGCGCGCGATCGGATGGGCCTCGGCTTCGGTCTCGCAGAGGAGGAGTTCGACGCCGCGTAGGGCCGCGCCGAGTCGGCCGACGGCGTTCAAGCGTGGCGCGAGGATGAAGCCGACGCGTCCGGCGGTGATCGGCTTGCCGTCGAGCCCCGCGGCGCGGATCAGCGCGCGGATCCCCGCGTGATCGGACTCCGCCATGAGCTTGAGGCCGTAGCGCGCATAGAGCCGGTTCTCGCCCCGGAGCGGCGCGACGTCGGCGATGGTCGCGAGCGCCACCAGGTCGAGCATGCGGAAGACGAAGCCGTCGCCGATCCCCACGGCGCGCGCCAGCGCGAGCGCGAGCTTGAAGGCGACGCCCACGGCCGCGAGGTCAGGATCGGGATAGCCGTTGCCCGGCGCCCGGGGGTTGAGCACCGCGAGGGCCGGCGGCAGCGGGCCCCCGGGCAGGTGGTGGTCGGTGATGATCACGTCCACGCCGCGGCGCTGCAGTTCCGCGATCGGCTGGACCGCGCTCGTGCCGCAATCGGCGGTGACGACCACGCGGGCGCCGCACGCCTCGGCGGCGCGCACGCCGGCCATGGTGAGGTCGTAGCCGTCGGTGAGGCGGTGCGGAATGAAGGGGGTCACGCGAGCGCCGGCCCGGCGGAGCACGCGGGTGAGGAGCGTCGTCGAGCAGATGCCGTCCACGTCGTAGTCGCCGTGGACCATGATCATCTCGTCGTTGCGGAGCGCGCGCTGCAGGCGCTCGACGGCGACGTCCATGCCGCCCATGGCTTCGGGCGGATGCAGGCGCTCGAGCCGCGGCCGGAGGAACTCCTTGGCGACGTCGGGGCTCGCGTGGCCGCGCGCGAGGAGGAGGCGTGCCACCACCGGCGGGAGCGCGAGGGCGGCCGAGAGGGCGGCGAGTTCGGCCGGATCGGGCGCGGGGGCCTCGATCCAGCGCGGGCGGGGCTTCCGCGTGGGGGCCAGCGCCGGTGCGCTCACCCCTCGCCGGCGTAGAGGAGGACGCCGCACACCTCGCAGACCTCGACCTTGCCCGTCGCGACCATCTGCGAGCGCCGCTGGAGCGGCACCGCCGTGTCGCACGAACCGCACGAGGCGCCGTTGAGGGCGACCACCGCGCGTCCGGGCCGCTTGGTGCGGATGCGGTTGTACGGGTTGAGCAACCCCTTGGGCACGTGCGACGCGACCTGCTCGCGCTGCGCGCGCATCGTCGCGAGTTCGGCATCGAGGCGCGCGGCCTCGGACTCGAGCGCAGCGCGGGGCTCGACCTGCGCGGCCTCGAGCGCGGCGGTCTCCTGCTCGAGCGTGGCCACGCTCGTGCGCGCTTCGGCCAGGCGTCGGCCGAGGGCGATCAGCTCCGCCTCCTCCTCGGCCAGCACGCGGCGGGCCCGCTCGACCTGCGCCATGGCGGCGGTGGCCTCGCGGAGCCGCTTCACCACGTCGAGCTGCGCGACGTTCTTCTCGTGGATCGCCTTGTGCTCGCGGATCCGGTCCTGCAGCTCGCGCTGCTTCTTCTCCTCGGCGAGCACGGCGCCGCGCGCGCGCTCGAGGCGGTCGGCCAGCTGCGCGCGCGCCTTGTCGAGCCCCTCACGCTTCGGTCCGAGCGACGCGCGGGCCTGCTCGAGTTCGTGCAAGGCGGCGTCCTCCTTCTGCAGCCCGAGAAGGGCTTCCACATCCGCGTGCAGCGCGCTTGCCATGAATCAGCTCCTCATGCGTTCGTAGGCCGCCCAGCCGGACTTCTTGAGGGCGGTGATCTCGTTGGACAGTTCCGTAATCTCGCGCAAGTGCGCGTCCTTCTCATCCCCTTCCGTTGCCCCCATGGACCGGAGTCGCTCCGACTTCCGCTCCTCGAGCTCCCGCAGGCGGAACTGCACGATCCCCCAGCCGAAGGTGTCCTCCGCATCGCTGACGGCGGCCGACTCCTGCACCAGCTGCTGGGCCAGCTCGACGGCGTCGGGCTCCAGCGCCTCGGCCAGCTCCTCCATCGTCGCGTCGGGCCCGATCTCGCGCAGGGTGGCCACGACCGCCGCCGCCACGCCGTCGCGCCAGGCCTCGGGCCCGTACTCGGCGAGTACCCGCTCAATGTACGGACGGTGCACGAGCATGAGGCGCAGCAGGTCGCGCTCGAACCGCACCTCGGCCGTGCGCGATGCGCGGAGCGGGGCGTTGGTTGCGGCCCATTCTGGACCGCGCGGCCGGCCGCGCCAGCGCCGCTGTGGCGTCCATGGTTCGCGGCGCGGCTGGTCGGCGACCGGCTCCTCGGTGGGCGGAGGCGCGTCGTCCCATGCGGGCGGCCCGTCCTCGCCGTGCGAGTCGCCCGGGGACCCGCTCCCGCGCGGCGGCCGTTCGCGCATCTCGCGCACGAGCGTCTCCGCCGACACGCCCGAGATCTCCGCGAGTCGCCCCACGTAGATGTCGCGCGTGACCGGGTCCTTGGTGGCGCGGAGGGTCGGCAGGAGCTTGTCCACCGCCGTGCGCTTCTTGT
>JACQES010000144.1 GCA_016200495.1 Gemmatimonadota bacterium | reverse complement strand
TCGAGTTCGCCGTCGCTCAACGGGTGCGCATCGAGGTAGCCGACTGCCTCGAGGGGCGCCGTGCTGGTCGTGCGACGCAGCGCGCTCTCGCGCATCGCCAGCGGGTCGAACAGCTGCTGCTGCACGACGGTGCCGAAGGACTGCGCCGCGGCGGACGCGATGACCTCCGCGAGCATGCCGTACGAGAGGTTGGAGTAGTGGAACCGCCGGCCCGGCGCGAAGGCGGTGACGCCATAGGTGCGCACGAGCTCGCCATCGCCTCGCGCGGGCGCGCCGTCGGCCCAGCCGAAGTGCACGAGGTGCGGCACGCCGCCCGTCATCGCGAGCAGCGTCCGGACGGTGAGCGCGCGCGGGTCGCCGACCGGCGTGCGCGCGCGCGACGGGCCGAGGTACCGTGACACGGGCGCCTCGAGGTCGAGCGCGCCACGCTCGACGAGCTGCAGGGCGGCGACCGCGGTGATCGACTTCGCGACCGATGCGACGCGATAGACGGTGCTGGCCGACGCGGCTCGGCCCGTCGTGCGATCGGCGAGCCCGAGCCCGCCCTCCCACAGGACGCGGCCGGCGTGCGCGACGGACACCGAGATGGCGAGCAGCGTGTCGGCGCGCGCGAGGCTGTCGGGAACCCGGAGTGCGGGCGCGAGCCATGCGGGGGACTGCGCCTGCCCCGTGGCGGCCGTGCCGACGACCGGGCCGATGAGGGCGACGGCGCATGCGATTGCGCGTGCGAGCGCGCGTGCGCGTCGTGCCAGCACCGCACGGCGCGCCGCTCGCGCGCGCACCGTGGACGATCGAGGCGCGGGGCGCCGGCGGTGAGTGGTCACGCCCGAGCGTACCCCCGCGGAGCGCGTCGCGCTACCACGAGGTTGCCCGCCGTCACCGGCTCCACGCTGGCGGTGAGCGGCAGGCCGAGCGGTCGCGCGCACTGCCGGTCGCGCGCAACGTCATGGAAGCGCTCAGGACGGGCCCGCCGCAGGTTGCCCTCGCACCCCGCGCGCGCGGCCCCTCCTTCGCACCTCACGCCCATGGTCATGCCCAGCCGTCGTTCCCTTCGCGTCCTCGCCGTGCTCGCCGCCCTGGGCCTCGCGTCCGCGCTCGCGGCGCAGGATCGGGCCGAGATCGCGATTCCGCCCAACGGCGGCAACCAGAAGGCCGAGGTCACGCAGTACATCGGCCTCGTGAAGGTCACCGTGAGCTACCACAGCCCGCGGGTGCACAACCCGCCGACCGTCGACCGCACCGGGCACATCTGGGGCGAGCTCGTGCACTACGGCTTCTTCGACGACGGGTTCGGGCCTTCGACGGCCACGCCGTGGCGCGCTGGGGCGAACGAGACGACGACGATCAGCTTCTCGCACGACGTGCAGGTGGGCGGCCAGACGGTGCGGGCCGGCACGTACGGCCTGTTCGTGGTCGTCGAGCCGACGGGGCCGTGGACGTGGATCCTCTCGAGCAACGCCTCGGGGTGGGGCGCGTACCAGTACGATCCCCGGCAGGATGTCGTGCGCGTGCAGGCACCGCCGACCGACGCACCGTTCACCGAGTTCCTCACCTACTCGTTCGACGAGCGGCGCCGCAACACGGCCACGCTCACGCTCGCGTGGGAACTCAAGCGGCTGGCGCTCCGCATCGACGTGCCGAACGTGCTCGACCTCTACGTGCAGCAGCTGCGCAAGGACCTCCAGTCGTGGGCCGGCTTCGACGCGCGCAACTGGGAGGCGGCCGCCACCTTCTGCGCCAACAACCGCGTGAACCTCGAGGAGGCGCTCACCTGGGCCGACCTCGCGATCAACGGGCCGTTCCGTGGCGCGGCGGTCGGCGACCCGTCCTTCGGCGCGCGGGTGGTCAAGGCCAACGTGCTCACCGCGCTCGGGCGCGTGGCGCAGGCCGACAGCCTGATGACGCAGGCGCTCGACCTGCCGACGGCCGACGCGCCCACCGTGTACCTGTACGGCTCGCGACTCCTCGCGCAGGCCCGCGCCGCGCGCGCGCTCGAGATCTTCCGCGCCAGCGAGAAGCGGCATCCGCGCGACACGTTCTGGGTCGCCCTCGGCCTCGCGCAGGGACTCGCCGCCACGGGCGACACGACGCGGGCGATCGCGCAGTGGGAGGTCGCGCTCCGCACGCTGCCCGACGACCAGCGTTCGCAGCGCGCGGGCTACGAGGCGTCGCTGGCGGCGCTGCGCAAGGGACGTGCGGCGAAGGGGACCGGCGGTGGATCGTCGCCCTGAACCGGACGAGCGGACGCGGAGCGCCTAGTCCACCGCCTCCAGCATCGCCCCCTTGATGTAACCCGTCTCGGGGATCCCCAGCACCTCGGGATGGTCCACCGGCTGGCCGTAGATCGCGCGGAGCGCGAGCCGGCGGCCGCTGTCCTGCGCCGCCTCCTGCAGCATCTCGAGGAAGGCGGCCTTGCCGAGGTGGAACGAGCAGCTGGCGGTGAAGAGGTGCCCGCCGCTCGCGACCAGGCGCATCGCGCGCAGGTTGACCTCCTTGTAGCCGCGGATCGCGCTCGGCAGCGACGCCTTGTTCTTGGCGAAGGCCGGCGGGTCGAGCGCGATGGTGTCGAACCTCTCCTTCCGCCGCTCGGCCTCGCGCAGCCACTCGAAGGCGTCGGCCTCGACGCACTGCACGTGGGCGAAGCCGTTGAGCGCGGCGTTCTCCCGCGCGCGCGCGAGCGCGGGGGCGGAGGCGTCGAGCGCGATGACCTCGCGCGCGCCGCGGGCCAGGTGGATCGCGAAGCTGCCGTGGTAGGCGAAGCAGTCGAGCGCGCGCCCGCAGCTCACGTGGGCGATCGCGGCGCGGTTCTCGCGCTGGTCGAGGAAGGCGCCGGTCTTCTGCCCGTCCCACGGCGCGGCCAGGTAGCGGACGCCGTGCTCCTCGACCTCGATCGTCCTCGGCACGTCGCCGGCGAGCAGTTCCACCGACTCGGCGAGCCCCTCGCGGCGGCGCACGGCGACGTCGTTGCGCGCGAGGATGCCGGCCGGCTCGAGCACGCGGCCGAGCGCGTCCACGATCTCGCCGCGGCAGCTCTCGAGGCCGGCGCTCATGAACTGCACCACGATCCAGCGCGCGTAGCGGTCCACGACGAGCGACGGGAGCGCGTCGCCCTCGCCGTGCACGACGCGATACGCCGTGGCGTGGCGCTCGACGACGTCGCGCCGGTCGAGCGCGTCGCGGAGGCGGGACTCCCACCACGCGCCACCCAACGCGGCGTCGGGGTCGCGGTCGAGCATGCGGAGCGAGATCTCGGACGCCGGACTCCAGAGCGCGACGCCGATCGCGCGGCCGTTCTTCTCGCGCACCGTCACGACGCCGGGGATCGGGCCCGGGGCCTCGATCACGTCGGACTTGTAGATCCACGGGTGCCCGCGCTGCCAGCGCCCCGCGCCTCGGCCCGAGACGATCGCCACCGGTCGCGTCATGTGGTGCCTCCCATGGCACCCATCATGGCACACGCGCGCGCGGCGCGCACGTCGGGGAGGCGCCGGAGCGTCACGGCGCGTCCCCCAGCGCCTGCCGGAGCGCGCGCGCGGCCGACTCGGGGTGGCGCGCGCCGAGCACGGCGCGGATGACGGCGATGCCCGCGGCACCGGCGGTGGCGAGCTGGCCGGCATTCGCGGGTTCGATGCCGCCGATGGCGACGGCGGGGCGCCCGCTCAGCCGTGCGAGGTGCTGGAAGCGCGCGACGCCGATCGCGGGGCCGGCGTCGGCCTTGCTCGCGGTGCCGAACACGGGGCCGATGCCCACGTAATCGGCGGCCTTCGCGTCGGCGACCTCGCGCTCCTCGCCGACCGACGCGCCGATGATGAACCCCGCGGGCGCGATGCGGCGCGCGGCCTCGGGCGGCAGGTCATCGGCGCCCAGGTGCACGCCGTGCGCCCCCGCGGCGAGCGCGACGTCCAGGCGATCGTTGACGATGATGGGGACGGAGAGCGCGGAGACGAGCAGCTTCGCGACTTCCACCAGCGCGCGGGGCTCGACAGCTTTGAGGCGCAGCTGCACCATGGTGGCGCCGCCCCGGATCGCGTCGGCCGAGCGCGCGAGGAGCCCGGTCGGGCCGTCGCGCAGGTCGTCGGTGATGGCGATCAGCCGGAGCGCGCGCACGTCGAATCCCGTCACGAGGTGCCCTCCATGCCGTCCGTTCGCGCGATTCGCGGGGCCACGCAGGTCGAGGCCGACACGCCGGCGGCGATCGCCGACGCGACGACGGAGCTGCTGCGCGCGATGCTCGCCGACAACCGGCTCGTGGATGGCGCGCTCATTGACGCGGTGTTCACCACCACCCCCGACCTGCACGCCGCGTATCCCGCCGAAGCGGCGCGCGCCCTCGGCTGGCACGACGTGCCGATGCTGTGCGTGCAGGAGATGGACGTGACGGGCGCGCTGCCGCGCTGCGTGCGCGTGCTGCTGCACGCGGAGCTCCCCGCGCCGCGGCGCGACGTGCACCACGTGTACCTGCGCGGCGCGCGGGCGCTGCGGCCGGACCTGGGCAACGACTGAGCGGCACCGCGGCGCCATGCGCGCCGACGGGTGGTCGTGCCGCGCGCGCTCACGGCTTGGCCGCCGGCGCGGCCGCCGAATCGCGCGCGGCCTTCCGGTCGCGGTCGCGCGCGTCGCGCAGCGCGTGCATCGCCGTGACCGCCTTGGCGTGCTCGGCGTAGGTGGTGCGGAACTCGTGGTGGCCGTCCGGATGCGCCACGAAATAGAGGAACGGCACCTTGGCCGGGTGCACCGCGGCCTCGAGGCTCTTGGCGCCCGGCGCCGCGATCGGGCCCGGCGGCAGCCCCTTCACGCGATAGGTGTTGTACGGTGAGCGGACGCGCAGGTCCCTGAAGAGCACGCGGCCGGGCTTCCTGCCCAGCGCGTACTGCACCGTGGGATCGGCCTGGAGCGGCATTCCCTTGCGGAGCCGGTTGTGGTACACCGCGCTGATGATCGCGCGCTCCTCGTCCTTCACCGCTTCCTTCTCGATGATGCTCGCGAGCGTCACCACGTCGTGCCGCGACCAATGCATGGCGTCGGCGGCGGAGTCGAGCGCCGGCGTCCACGCCTTCTCGAAGGTGCGCACCATGTCGGCGACGATGTCGAACGCGCCGGTACCGTCGGGATACGTGTACGTGGCCGGAAAGAGGTACCCCTCGATCGTGGGCGTCGGCACGTCGAGCCGCCGGCGGAACGAACTGTCGGCCACCGCGGCCGCGAGCGAGTCGGCGTTGACCCTGAGCTCGCGTGCCATGAGCGGCAGCGCCTCGCGGAGCGGCAGCCCTTCGGGCACCGTCACCGTGTGCACGAGCCCCTTGCCCTTGACCAGGTCGTCGAGGATCTCGTTCCACGACGCGCCAGGCGCGAGCATGTAGGTGCCGGCCTTGATGCCGCGATCGCTCCTGGCGACGAAGCGCGCATACAGGCGGAACCCGGCCGGGAAGCTCACCACCCCCGCGGCCGAGATGGATTCGGCGGCGGCGCGGAACGACGCGCCCTGCGGGATGATGATGCGGCGCGGCGCGCGATCGACGGCGTCGCCGCACGCCACGGCGGCGAGGAGCAGGGCAACGCGCATCGCCCTCGCGACGGGGCGATGCGGGACGCGGCGCGCGGCGCCGCCGGCTCGGTGCGCGCGCGCCACGGTCATTCGGCCGGGAGGTTCATCGCATGCTGGAGGAGCACGGAGGCGGCCAGCGCGTCCACGTCGCCCTTCCGCCCCTCGGTCGAGCCACCCATCTCGCGGATGGCGCGGTGGGCGGCGGCGCTCGTGAAGCGCTCGTCCACGAGGCGCACCGGGCGGCCGGAGCGCTTCGTCACCTCGGCGGCGACGACGCGCACCTCGGCGCAGCGCGGCGTCTCGTCGCCGTTGCCGTCGAGCGGGAGCCCGATGACGAGCCCCGTGGCCTCGAGCTCGTCGGCGCGGCGCAGCAGCTCCGCGATCGGCGGCCGCTTGCCCGCGCGCCGTGCGATGACGCCGGCGGGCGACGCGATCAGGCGCAGCTCGTCGGTGACGGCAAGCCCGATCCGCTTGTCGCCCCAGTCCACGGCCAGCAGGCGGCCCGGTGCGGTGGTCATCCCTCGGCCATCGAGCGGAAGAAGTCCTTGTTGCTCTTCGTGTGGTCCACGCGGCGGATCAGGAACTCGATCGCGTCGAACTCGTCCATGCCGCCCAGGAAGTGGCGGAGGAGGAAGACGCGGTTGGCCTCCTCCTGGTCGAACAGCAGGTCCTCGCGGCGCGTGCCCGACTTGCCGATGTGGATGGCCGGAAAGATGCGGCGCTCGGCGATCTTGCGGTCGAGCACCAGCTCCATGTTGCCGGTGCCCTTGAACTCCTCGAAGATCACCTCGTCCATGCGCGAGCCCGT
>JACQES010000135.1 GCA_016200495.1 Gemmatimonadota bacterium | reverse complement strand
TACGCAAGTGGATTGCCTATTCTTGCGCAACCCGGTTGCCTACCTTGCCGGCATGCCGCCGTCCCCCGCCTCCGCCTTGCCGCAGCGCGCCGAACGCAACCGGCGCCTTTACCGCAGCCTCACGCGCACCCTCCGCGAGTACAACCGGCGGGTCGTGACCCGGCTGCACGCGGCGGGCTTCACCGACTTCAGTCCCGCCTTCCCCACCCTGCTCTCCAACCTCGACGTGGCGGGTACGCCCATCACGGTGCTCGCGCGGCGCGCGGGGGTGACCCGGCAGGCGACCAGCCAGCTCCTGCGCGACGTCGAGCGCTGCGGCTACGCGCGGCGCAGCGCCTCGCCCGACGACGCCCGCGTGACGATCGTGCGCTTCACCCCGCGCGGCCGGCGGCTGCTCGCCGCCGTGCTCACGCTCGTCCGCGACATCGAGCGCGAGTTCGCCGAGGCGCTGCCACGCGGCGCGTTCGCGCGGATGCGCGACGACCTCCACCTCCTCGCCGACGCCATCGACCATGCGGGGGCGTTCGGGGTGGGCGACCTCGACGCACCGGCCGTGACGCGACGTGGGCCGACGTCGCGCGACCTCAGCCCGCCAGCAGCCCGGCCACGCGCGCGCGAAGGACGTCCGGCGTCACGTCCTTCGCCGCGATCGGCGCACCCGCGTTCAACCCCACGCGGCTGAACCACCCGCGGCGGAACGGCTTGGTCATCGCCCCCGTGGGCTCGGCGCGAGAGAAGAACGAGCCCCACAGGTTGACCAGCGCCACCGGCACGACCGGAACCGGCGTCGTCTCGAGGATCTTCATGATGCCGGGTCGGAAGGGCTGCAGCTGCCCGTCGCGCGTGATCCCGCCCTCGGGGAAGATCCCGAGCAGGTCGCCCTCCGCGAGCACCTTGGCCGCCTCGGCGAACGCGGCCTCGTAGGTCGCGGGATCCTCCTTCTGCGGCGCGACGGGAATCGCCTTGGCGAGCCGGAAGAGCCAGCCGAGCACCGGGACCTTGAAGATCTGGTGGTCCATGAGGAAGCGGACCGGGCGCGGGCTCGCGGCCATCAGGAGCACCGCGTCCACGAAGCTCACGTGGTTGCAGGCGATGATCGCCGCGCCGGTGGCGGGGATGTGCTCGTCGCCCGTGACGCGGTACCGGTAGATCACGCGCGAGAGGATGAACGCGACGAAGCGCAGCAGGTACTCGGGGACCAGCAGGAAGATGTAGGTCGCCACCACGGCATTGAGCAGCGCCGTGACGAGGAAGACCTGCGGCACCGAGAGCCCGAGCTTGAGCAGCGCCGTCGCCATGATCGCGCTCGTGATCATGAACAGCGAGTTGAGGATGTTGTTGGCCGCGATCACGCGCGCGCGGTGCGTGGGCACGGAGCGCAGCTGGATGAGCGCGTACATGGGCACGCTGAAGAGCCCGGCCGAGAGCGAGAGCAGCGCCAGGTCGGCCATGACCCGCCACGAGCCGCCGTGCGACACGAACGCGGCCGCGCCGACGAGCGTCCCCGCGGGCACCGTGCCGACGGTCGCCGTGGCGGCGAAGTACAGGTCGGTGCCGAACACGGTCATGCCGATCGCGCCCAGCGGCACGAGCCCGATCTCGACGTGCTTGTGCGACAGCACCTCGCAGAGAAGCGAGCCGACGCCGATCCCCACCGAGAAGACCACGAGCAGCAGCGACGCCACCTGCTCGTCGCCCTGCAGCACGTCCTTGGCGAACGCCGGGAACTCCGACAGGAACACGGCGCCGAAGAACCACATCCACGAGATGCCGAGCAGCGAGCGGAAGACGACCACGTTCTCGTTGGCGAGGCGCAGGTTGCGGAGCGTCTCGGAGACGGGGTTCCAGTTGATCGTGAGCGTGCGGTCCATCGTGGTCGACGCCGGCACGAACTGCGCCGTGACGCGCCCGAGGAGCGCGATGCCGAGGCAGGTGAACCCGACGATCCGGTCGCCGATGCCGGGGATCGCCACCAGCAGCCCGCCGGCGACGTTGCCGAGGAGGATCGAAACGAAGGTCCCCATCTCGACCATGCCGTTGCCGCCCGTGAGCTCGTGTTCGCCCAGGTGCTCGGGCAGGTATGCGTACTTGACCGGCCCGAACAGCGTGCTGTGCAGCCCCATGAGGAAGATGCAGAGCATGAGGAGCGGCACGAGCTGGAGCCAGAAGCCGGCGAGCGCGGCCACCATGATGCCGATCTCGAGCGACTTCACGAGCCGGATCAGCACCGCCTTGTCGTACTTGTCGGCGAGCTGCCCGCTCGTGGCGCTGAAGAGCAGGAACGGCAGGATGAAGAGCGCGCCGATCGCCGGGCCCGCCATCTCCGCGGGGAGCCAGCTCACCTTGAGCTGGTAGGTCACCAGCACCGTGAAGGCGAACTTGAGCAGGTTGTCGTTCCCGGCGCCGAGGAACTGCGTCCAGAAGAACGGCGCGAAGCGGCGCTGCCTGAGCAGCGCGAACTGGTTGGACTTCGCCACTACGTGCCCGCCGCGAGCTTCTCGAAGCGCGGATTCCCCTTGAGCGGCCGGAAGACGGGCTCGAGGCGGAGCCAGGCCGGGGTCAGGTCGCTGTAATTCATCGTCATGAGCGGCTCGATCAGGTTGAGCGCCTTGTCGGTCGCGCCGGCCTGGATGTAGATGCGCGCGGCCTGGTAGCGAATGTACCCCGCCTGCGTCGCGTCCTGTTCCGTCTCGCGCACCTTGAGCGCCTTGTCCGCGTACTCGATCGCCTCGGCGTTCCGCCCGGCGAGCACGAGCGCCCGGCCGAGCAGCTCCCAGATCTGCGCGTCATCGGGGTTGCTGGCCAGTTGCGCGCGCGCCACCTGCACCGAGCTGTCGCCGTACGCGCGCGCCTTGGCCTCGTCCCCCAGCAGCAGCCAGGTGCGGCCGAGCTTGAGCGCCCACTGCTGGCGGTTGCCGAAGAAATTCGCGGGGGTGAGCGTCGTGATGCGGCGCAGGAGCGGCGGCGGCAGCATCCACATCGCCTCCTGGAACAGCGCGTAGTACGCGACCAGCTCGTTCGTGTCCGCCCGCTGCAGCGTCTCGGCGATCACGCGCGTCGACGCCGCGCTGTCGCCCATGCTCATGAAGTTCACCGAGCGCGACCAGGCGATGCTGACGTTGAACGGCGACAGCGCCGCGGCGCGCACGTACATCGACTCGGCCGCGGCATAGTGGCGCGTGGCGTGCAGCACGTTGCCGGCGCGCGAGACGGCGTTCGAGTTGCGCGGGTCGAGCGGCGCGGAGCGCCGGGCCATGGCGGCCGCCTGGTCGAAGCGGCCGGCCACGGCATTGGCACGCGCCAGCGCCCCGATCACGTCGGGGTTGCCGGGGGCCTCGCGGGCCGCCGTGTCGAGGATCGCGCTGGCCAGCGCGAAGTCCTTGTCGAGGAGCGTCGCCACGCGGGAGCGCGCGATCGCGGACAGCGCCGCCCGCGGCGCGAGGCGCGTGGCGTGCGCCATCGCGGTGCGGGCGCGGTCGCGGTCCTCCGTCGTGTAGGTCGACGTCAGGTTGGAGGCGTAGATCATGGCGATGCGCGCCCACGCCTCGGCGAAGTTGCTGTCGAGCGCCACGGCGCGCTCGTAGTGCTCGAGCCCCGCCTTCACGGACGCGCGGTCGGCCTTCGCCAGCCGGTCCGTCGCCTGTTCGCCCAGCAGGAACTCCTTGTACGCGGGCAGCTCGTCGGTCGGGCGCGAGGCCAGCTGCTCGCGCGTGGCCTCGCCGAGGGCGACGTTGAGCTGCGACGCCACGTTCGTCGCGATCTGCGACTGCACCTTGAAGACGTCCTTGAGCTCCTCGTCGAACGGCGCCTGCCATGGCGTGGAGCCGTCCCTGGTCTTGATGAGCTCCGGGGTCACCCGCACGCGCTTGACGCCGTCCGCGCCGGTGGACCAGCGGACGGTGCCGGTGAGGAGGTACTGCACGCCGAGCTCCTGCCCGATGTCGTGCGGCGACTTCGTGCTCCCCTTGTACTGGTTGCTCGAGGCGCGCGCGATGATCTTGAGCCCCGGCACGCTGGCCAGCTTGCCGCGCACCTCCTCGGTGATCCCCTCGGCGAACGCGATGTCCTCGGCCGTGCCGACGCTCTCGAAGGGGAGCACGGCGAGCGCGGGGGGACCGTCGCCGCCCGGGTTCGCGCGGCGCCAGGCGAAGAGGGCGCCCAGTCCGATCAGGAGCCCGATCGCGAAGTAGGCCGCCTTGGGCACCCCCGCGCGGGCGGGCGGCGCGGCCGCGACGGATGGCGACGCCGTCGACGCCGCACCGGCGGCGTACGCGCCGCTCAGCGCCCCGGACATCATCGCCGACTGCGACGCCTGCTCGATCGCCGCCGCGAACTCGGCCGCGCCCGCGTACCGGTCCGCCTGCACGCGCGCCATCGCCTTGCGGATCACGCCTTCGAGCAGCGGCGGCAACCCCGGGCGCGTGGTGCCGAGGGGTCGCGGGTCCTCGCTCAGCACGCGCGCGATCACCGCCTGCGCGGTGGGCCCGCTGAACGGGGGCTCGCCGGCCAGCATCTCGTACAGCACGCAGCCGAGGGCGTAGAGGTCGGTGCGCGCGTCCACCTCGCGCGAGCCCATCGCCTGCTCGGGGCTCATGTACCCGGGCGTGCCGATCCCCATGCCGGTCATGGTCAGCGACTGCGTGTCGCCGCCCCCGGCCAGGGCGCGCGCGATCCCGAAATCGGCCACGAGGGCGTGGCGGCCGCTCAGCAGGATGTTCTCGGGCTTGATGTCGCGGTGCACCACGCCGTGCTGGTGCGCGTAGTCGAGGGCGTCGGCCACCTCGCCCGCGATCTGCAGGGCGTCCTTGAGCGGCAGCTGGCGCTCGCGCGTGAGCCGCGCCCGCAGCGTCTCCCCCTCGATGAACGGCATCGTAAACCAGAGCCGCCCGTCGACCTCGCCCGAGTCGAAGACGCCGAGGATGTGCGGGTGCTGGAGCCGCGCGACGAGCTTGACCTCGCGCTCGAACCGCTCGCGCCCCACGGTCTGCGCCACCTCGTCGTGCAGCACCTTGAGCGCGACCCTGCGGTCGTGGCGCACGTCGCGCGCGAGGTACACGACGGCGAATCCGCCACGCCCGAGTTCCCGCTCGATTTCGTATCGGTCGCCCAGGGCGGCGACGAGGGCATCGTGGTCGGGCATCGGGATGCGTGAGGGGTGGCGCGTCCGCGCGTCCTCGAAATCAACCACGCGGTGCCTTGAATGCAACCGCGTCCTGGTGAGCCCGTCCCGCCGTATGCGCACGGGGGCGCCGGATCCCGGCGCCCCCGTGCCCTCGTGCCCGTCGACCGTCGCGTGGACGCGCGGCGCTACCGCTCGACCATCGCCTTCAGCGCTTCCTTCACGCGCGGATCGTCCACGCGCCCCAGTTGCGACAGCACGCGGCGGCGGCGCTGCACCGTCTCGGTCGGCGCCTTGGCCAGGTCGAGCAGCCAGTCCACGTTGGCGCGGCCGCCGGCATTCGACACCGTGCTGATCACCGCATCGCGCTCGCGATCGGAGTTGAGCTTGGGGTACAGGTCGCGCAGCAGCGCGATGTCGGCGCCGGTGCCGTACTCGCTTCCGAGGCCGTGGATCGCCTCGACGCGCTGCTCTTCCGCCAGGTCGCCGCGCATCACCTGCGAGCGGATGAAGGCGCGCGCGCGCGGATCGCCGCCATTGGCGAGCATGCCGAACGCCTTGCGCGCGAGCCAGGCATCGTCGCTCCCCGCGTACGTGATCAGCGCCGCGACCCCCTCGGCCGCGTCGCCGCGCCCCACGGTGCCGAGCGCCGACTGCCGCACCGACTCCGTCTCGTTGCGGTCGCGGACGATCTGGTCGAGCTGCCGGTCGATGGCGCTCGCGCCCACGCCGCCGGGCTCGCCCCGCCGCCGGTAGAGCCAGCTGATCGCGCTGCGCCGCACCTCGCGCGAGCGGTCGGCGTCCTTGGCGAGCGACATGAGCGCGGGGGTGACGGCGGCGCTGTCGGCGAGCACGGCGGGGAGCATCGCCTCGCGCGCGGGGCGCCCGTCGAGCTTGCTCGCGAGCTGCATCAGGTAGGCGGCGGCCTCGCGCGCCGGCACGGCGCCGAGCGTGCGGATCGAGTCCGCGGCCACGGGCCCGACGTACGTCTCCACCTTCACGATCTCCTTGCCCGCGCGCTGCAGCACGACGCGCACCGGGCCCGGCGTGCACGGATCGCCGGGCATCCCGTCGCTCCAGCTGCCGTGCCAGCTGCCGTCGTCCACGCGGAAGTACGTCTTGCCGTTGCCGCAGGTGCCGCTGCGCGCGGAGAAGGTGAAGCTCACGGGGCCATCGGGCGCGCCCTGCACGCGTCCTGCGAGTCCCTGTCCGCAGGCGACGGCCGGGAGGGCCAGCGCGAGCGTGACGACGTGCCAGTGCATGCGGGTCATGGCGGTCACCGGTCGATGATGTCGAGGAGCAGCTTGGTCGTGCGCGGGTCCTTCTTGCGCGTCAACGCGTTGATCGACATGCGCCGCAGGTTCGGGTCGGTCCCCGTGCGCACGATCTCGATCAGCTTGTCGGTCGCCTCGTTCTCCTTCCGCTCGCCGAGCAGGTCGATCACGGTCTCGCGCAGCGCGCGGTCGCCGGCGCCGTCGTAGAACTTGCCCAGGCTCGGGACGTCCACCGACCGCCCCGCGCCGCGGAGCGCCGTCATGCGCGCCTCACTGGGTTCCTGCGGGTTGCGCGCGATGCCGAGCAGCCACTGCATGGCGTCATCCCCCTTGAGCTGCGACATCACCTGGAGGATGCGCGACTTGACCCGCGGACTCTCGATCTTGGGATAGACCGACCGGAGCCAGCTCGCGTCCTCGCCCGTCATCCGGTCGCCGCTGAACGCATCCACGACCGCCATCCGGATCCGCTCGTTGGCGTCGTTGCGCTCGAGCAGGGCGCGCGTGGCCTGGCGGGCCCGCGCGTTCGGGTGCGCGGCCAGCGCCCGCACCGCCGCGCGCTGCACGCGCTCGTCGTCGCCCTTGGCGGCGATCTCCTCGAGCACGGCCAGGGACTCGTCGCCCGGCAGGCGCCCGATCCAGCTCACCGCGTCGGCGCGCACCTCGCTGTTGGGCTCGCTGCGGGCCACCTGCAGCATGAGCTGCGCCGCCTGCGGCTCCTTGCGGTTGCCGAGCATGAACACGGTCGAACGGCGCAGGTCGGCGGCGCACTCGTCCCGGCGGCCCAGGATCTTCTGCGCGATGCCGAACGCGGCGTCGGGCTCGCTCTGCATGAGGGCGTTGAGCGCCTCGGCGCGCACGGCCAGGTCCTCCCGGTCGCACACCGGCGCGCCGGTGTTGAGCGCGCGCTTGACCAGCTCCTTGTCGCCCTGGCCGCGGCTCGCGAGCACGCCGGCGATGCGCGTGGCGAGCGCCGCCGCGTCGGCCTGCGTGCGCGCGGCCGGGTACTTGGTGCGCTGCTGGTCGAGCACCTGCAGCGCCTCCTGGAGGTCGCCCGTGCCGCCGATGCGGTAGAGCGCGAACGCCTGCCAGTAGGGCGCCTCGGCCGCGTACGGCGAGTTGGGGAACTGCGCCGCGACCTCCTTGAAGAGCGCCACCGCCCGGCGGTAATCGCCGCGGTTGAGCTGCTCGCGGGCCACGCGGTAGAGCGAATCGGCGGGATCGTTGCTGCGGCGCGAACCCGAGGCCGCCCATCGCGCGGGCCTCGGCGATCCGTTCGCTCACGGTCGCGCGTGCCTCCGCCACTTGCTCGCTGGCCATCGCCCGCGCCGCGGCGAGGTCCACGTCCAGGTTGGCGCGCGCGGCCGATGCCGCGGCGCGCGCCTCGGCGGCCGCGAACGCCTGGTTCTCGTGAAACTCGGTGCGCCACTCGATGCTCTCGCGTACGCGCTCGGCCATCTCGCGCGCGCGGGCCTCGATCTCGTACCGATCGAGCCGCTCGATCGGCGTCGTGAACTCGAACGGAGCGGGCGCGGCGGCCGGCGCGGGGCCCGGCGTCGGGGCCACCGCGGGCGCGGGCGCCACGGGCGGCGTGGCCGGGCGCGGACGCGGCGCGGGTCGCGGCGCGGGATCCTGCGCCTGCGCGACGCTCGCGGCGAGCGCGAACGCGAGGGCGATCGGGTGCGTCTTCATTCACTGCCTCCGGAAAGGACGGCAACCGCCGAACGGATGCGCGGCACGAGGGCCCGCTCCTCGACGGCTTCCCTGATGATCGTGAGGTCGTCGCTCGCGCGGCGCGCCTTGAGCTGCGCCACCTGCACGAGCACGAGTTCGAGGTCCTGCAGGAGCGCGCGCAGCTGCGGGCGCTGCGCCCCGGGCGCGTCGAGGAGCAGGCGCGTCGTGGTGAGGAGCTTGCCCGCCTGATCGGCGAGGCGCGGGTTGCCGCGCGCGGCATCGCTGCGCGCGGGCAGCGCGGCGAGCAGGAGCGCGGTGCGCCCGAGGAGCTCCTCGGTCACGCGCTCGCCGGGATCGGCATCGTTGCTGACGTTCGCCACCGGCGTCACGGTGCCGGGCGCGGCCGCGCCCGCCGGATGCGTGTCGGCGGCGACCTGCGTCGTCACCGGGCGCCCCATGGAAAGGCGGCCGGCGAGCACGCCGATCGTGAGCGACGCGGCGGCGGCCATCCCCACCATCCACCACGCGGCACCGCGGCGCGGCGCGCGCGCCGGGGCACGGAACGCCTCGTCCTCGATGCGCGCCCAGAGGGCGTCGAGCGGGGGCGTCGGGGGCACTTCATAGGTCGCCTGCGCATCCGCGAGCAGGGCGTCGAGCTGTCGGTCGTCCATCGGTCAGTCCTTGACGAAGGCCGCGAGGGCGGCGCGCACCTGGTTGCGCGCGTCGAATACGCGGGTCTTGCTCGTTCCCTCGGCGATCCCGAGCGCGGCGCCGATCTCGGCGTGCGTGTACCCCTCGAAGGCGTGCATCACGAGCGCGAGGCGGAGCCCGTCGGGCAGCGCGGCGATCGCGGCGTGCAGCTTCTGGCGGAGGTCGTGATCGATCCGGAGGTGCGGGTCATCGGGGGCGTGGGCGTCGTGCGTGTCGTCGAGCGGCGCCTCGCGTGCGCGCATCCGCTTGACCTTGCCCATGGCGTTGAGCACCACCGACACGGCGACGCGGTGCACCCAGGTGCCGAACGACGACTCGCCGCGGAACTGGCCGAGCTGCCGGAAGGCGCGCACGAAGGTGTCCTGCACGAGGTCGTTGGCCAGCTCCGCATCACCGCACATCCGGAATGCGAGGCGATGCACCCGGGTGGCGTGCGCGTCGTAGAGGGCGCGCGCCGCCCGCGCGTCCCCGGTCGCCGCTCGGGCGATCAGGGCGCGTTCGTCGTCCCTAGGGTTCGGGAGCGGCGCGGCGTCAGGGCTGTCCATCGGTCTCGGCACGTTGGACAGGGGGACCCCGGAAAGCGTTGACGGCGCGCGCGTGAGGCGCGCCGGGGCTGCCTCAGGGCACGCTGCCCTTGCGGTAGTCGAGCTGCGGCTTCTGCGTGCCCAGCGCCGTCTCGTACGCGAAGCCCGGCCCCTGCTTGGCCTTGAGTTCCGCCTTGGCCGCCTCGACCGTGGCCGGGGCGTGGAACAGCTCGGCGCCCGTGAGCGCCATCGTCTTGGCGGCGATCATCATCCCCTTGGCGCCGATACTCATGCCGCCCGCCGCCACCGCCTGCCACGAGTGCGCGGCCGTGCCCGGCACCCAGGTGGCCGCCGACATCTGCACCGTCGGCACCACCCAGCTCACGTCGCCCACGTCGGTCGAGCCCGCCCCCTTCTCGCCGATGGTGAGCGGCATGACCTTGGCCGTGCGGTCGAGCGGCACGGCGGTGAACGCCTCGCTCTTCTGCAGCTTCTCGGCGAACGCGCGCTCGTCGGCCGTCATCGTGTAGCCGCCCACGCGCTCGAGCGCCTTCTGCTGGACCTTGAGCAGCACCTCGTTGGGCAGCGTCGAGTACACCGAGCCCACCAGCTGCACGTCGTACGTGGTGCCGGTGCCGATCGCGGCGCCCTTGGCGGCGTTGACGACCTTGCCCCAGATGTCCTTCACGATGCGCATGTCCACGTGGCGCACCACGTAGTACACCTCGGCCTCGTCGGGCACCACGTTGGGCGCCTTGCCGCCGTTGGTGATCACGTAGTGGATGCGGCTCCCGTCCGGGATGTGCTCGCGGAGGAAGTTGGTCATCACGTCCATCACCTCGACCGCGTCGAGCGCCGACTTGCCGCGCTCCGGGCTCGCGGCCGCGTGCGCCGACAGGCCGTGGAAGCGGAACTTCCCCGAGATGTTCGCCATCGAGTAGCCGCCGTCGACCGCGTTCACGTCGCCGGGATGCCACACGATCGCCGCGTCCACGTCATTGAAGACGCCGTCGCGCACCATGTAGACCTTGCCCGCCCCGCCCTCCTCGGCCGGCGTGCCGATCATGCGGAGCGTCCCCTTCACGTTGTTCGCGATCATCCACTGCTTGAGCGCGATGGCCGCGGCCGTGCTCGCGGTGCCGAAGAGGTGGTGGCCGCACCCGTGCCCCGGGCCGCCCACCTTGAGCACCTTCCGCTCCGGCGTCGCGTCCTGCGAGAGCCCCGGCAGCGCGTCGAACTCGCCGAGGATCGCGATCACGGGCTTGCCGCTCCCGTACTCGGCCACGAAGGCCGTCGGCTCGCCGGCGATGCCCGTGCGGACCGTGAACCCCGCCGCCTTGAGCTCCGACTGGAGCAGCGCGGAGCTCTTCTCCTCCATGTAGCCGACCTCCGCGAAGCCCCAGATCTGCTTCTCGACGTCGGTGTAGTGGGCCGTCTGCGCTTCGAGCGCGCTCAGGATCGCGGCCGTGTTCGGCGCGGGCTTGGGTGCCTGCGCCGCGACGACCGGCACGCGAGCGAGGGCCGAGAGGGTCGCGAGCGCCGCGACCAGGCGCGGCAGGAGGGCGAACGAACGAGGGCAGGAGCGGGTCACGTGCACGAACCTCGGTGGGAGAGTCGGGGCGGTGGACTGCCCGAGCGAGCGGAGACGGCGGCGATGAGGTGACACGCGACCGCCCGCGCGCCTCGCCAACGCTACGCGCGGCGCGCACTCGACGTTACCATCCACCACGGCGCCGCGCCATCAGCGAGCGCCCCGTCCCCTCGTGCCACCACGCCCGATGCGCCTCCGCTCCCTGTTCCCGTCCGCGCCACGCGCGCGCGCCGTCGCCCCGCGCCTGCTCGCGCTGCTCGCGTTCGCCGCGCTGCCCCTCGCCGCCCAGGAGGCGGCCCGCGCCAAGCCCATCAGCACGCGCGAGATCGACGCGCACCTGCGCTTCCTCTCGCACGACCTCCTCGAGGGACGCGCCCCCGCCACGCGCGGCGGCCGCCTCGCGGCCGAGTACATCGCGGCCCAACTGGAGGCCGCGGGCCTCGAGCCCGCCGGCGACTCGGGATGGTTCCAGAAGGTGCCGATCGACGTCGTGGGCGCCCGCCGCGAGACGCTGCACGCCACCGCCAGCGGCAAGGCCACCGCGACGCTGCGCTATCCGGAGGACGTGGTCGTGTGGGCGGGCTCGGCCACCGAGCAGAGCGCGGCGAACGCGGAACTCGTCTTCGTGGGCTACGGCGTCAGCGCCCCCGAGTACAGGTGGAACGACTTCAAGGACGTGGACGTGAAGGGGAAGATCCTCCTCGTGCTCGTGAACGACCCGCCCGCGCCGGCGTCCGAGCCGACGCTCTTCGGCGGGCGCGCGATGACGTGGTACGGGCGCTATCCGTACAAGTTCGAGGAAGCGGAGCGGCGCGGCGCCGTCGGGGCGCTCGTCATCCACACCACCGAGCGCGCCGGCTATCCGTGGCACACCGTCGAGGGCTCGTGGGCCAAGGAGCAGCGCATGCTCCCGCGCCCGCGCAACGCACCGGCGCCGCTCGGCTTCCGCGGCTGGATCACCGACTCGATCGCGACGGTCGTGCTCGCGCAGGCGGGGCTCGACCTCGCCGCACTGCGCAAGCAGGCGGAGTCGCGCGAGTTCCGCCCCGTCGCCACCGGCGTCACGCTCGACGTCGGCTTCGCGAACAGCGTGCAGCACTTGCAGAGCGACAACGTGCTCGGCGTGCTCAAGGGGAGCGACGCGAAGGGGGCGAACGAGTTCGTCGTGCTCTCGGCCCACTGGGACCACCTGGGCATCGGCCCCAAGGTGGACGGCGACTCGATCTACAACGGCGCCGAGGACAACGCGTCGGGCACGGCCAACCTGCTCGCGCTCGCGCGCTACGCGGCCGATGCGCCGCGCGCGCGTCGCTCGCTCCTCTTCGCCTTCGTGACGGCCGAAGAAAGCGGCCTGCTGGGAAGCCAGTACCTGGCCGAGCATCCGGTGGTGCCCCTGACGCAGACGGTGGCCAACCTCAACATGGACGGCGGCAACCTGCTCGGTCGCGTGAAGGACCTGAACGTCCTCGGTGACACCAAGAGCACGCTCGGGCCGCAGCTGGCGGCGCTGCTCAAGCCGCGCGGCATCAAGATCGTCCCCGAAGCGTTCCCCGAGCGGGGGGCGTTCTACCGGTCGGACCACTTCATGTTCGCCAAGGCGGGGGTGCCCTCGGTCTCGATCGGGGCCGGGGACACGTTCGAGGGGAAGCCGGCCGGGTGGGGGGTGGCCCAGGGCGAGGACTACGTGTCGCACCGCTACCACCAGCCGTCCGACGGCTACCGGCCGGACTTCGACCTGAGTGGCGCGGTGCAGCTGACCGGCATCGTCTACGATTTCGCCCGGGTCCTCGCCAACTCGTCGGCGTGGCCGCAGTGGAACAAGGACGCGGAGTTCAAGCGACCGAGCCGAAAGCCGACGCTGTAGCACCAGAATTGTGATGCGCGTTGCATCGGCGCGAGTCGGCTGTCCGTATATTCGACAGTCTCTGGCACGCCGATTGCCACCCCATGGAAGCGCCCATTCCTCCGCACGAAGACCTGCCCGAGAAGCCGCTCCGCATCAGCGCGCGGCTCTCCGCGCAGTCGGTGCTGTCGGCGGAGGAGTTGGCGCGGACGATCGGGGAAGTGCGGACGGCGGCCGAGCAGGAGCAGGCGCGGCTGTCGCACCCGTTGGCGGCGACCGAGTCGTGGTACCGGCGGCCGGTGGTCGCGGGGGTGCTCGTGGCGCTGGCGGCCGTGTTGTGGGGGGTTCAGCTATGGGCGTGGCACCCGGACTACAAGACGCCCTCGCCCCTCGAGCGGGAGGGCGCGCTGCGCTTCCAGGTGGTGCGGCAGGTGGCGGCGATCGAGGAGTTCCGGAACCGGACGGGCCGGTTGCCGGCGTCAACGAAGGAGCTGTCCGTGGTGCTGCCCGGCATGACCTACCAGCTGCTTGACACGCTGCGCTATCGGGTGACGATGCACGACTCGCTCACGACGGTGTCTTGGCGATCGGATTCGTCGCTTTCGGCGTTCGTGGGCGGGAGCCTGATCCGCATGCGCGACGCGGGGAAGCTCCGGTGACGCGGAACCGGCGGACGGGGCGGCGGCGCGGCTTCTCGCTGGTCGAGATGCTGGTGGTCGTCGGCATCGTGGGCGTGATCACCGGGCTGGTGACGCCCGCCGTGCTGAGCGTGCGCCACAGCGCGATCGTGAACGCGGCGATGACCGACCTGCGCGCGATGGACGTCGCGATCAACTCCGACTGCGCGCGCATCGGGAAGTGCGGCGACTACCGGTTCCGCGGCATCCAGCCGATCAACCGCTCCGTGCCCGACATGCTCAAGCAGTTCCTGCCGAGCGGCTTCAAGTTCAAGCAGGACACGAACACGTACGCGATGGAGATCGAGACGTACATCTTCTTCGGCGGCGTGAACCCGCTGTATCCGATGTGCTTCGCCTCCTGCCAGAACGCGCTGCTGCAGCCGACCTGGACCAACGACAACCTCGGCTTCACCAACAGCGCGGGATTCATGACGCCGAACACGATCTACGTGTCGCTCTCGGTGGTGACGCGGAGCGCCGACGTCGCGCAGAGCCTCTACACCCGCATCGGCGGCTCGCCCCCGGTCTACGACTCGAGCACGAACATCTGGAAGGTCACGTATCCCGTGCTGGTCGGCGTCCCCGCGACGGGCTGACCCACGGCTGACGCGACCGCCGCGCCACGCGCCCGCCACGCTTTCCCCGCGTGGCGGGCGTCGTCATCTTGGGGAGCTTCTCCCGGTGGCCTCCCTCATCGCCCTCCGCATGCGCGCCCGTCGCCTCGCTCCCCTCGCCCTCGCTCTCGCCGCCGTCACGTCCGCCGGCGCGCAGGCCCGTCCCGACTCGACCGCCACGCTGGTGCTGCGCCCGGCCCGCGTGTGGGACGGCACGAGCGACGCGCCGCAGGCGAACCTCGTGGTCCTCGTGCGCGGCAGCCGGATCGAGGCCGTCGGTCCGGCGTCGCAGGTCGCGGTGCCGCGCGGCGCGCGGGTGCTCGACCTCCCGAACACGACGCTCATGCCCGGGATGATCGACCTGCACTCGCACGTGCTGCTCCACCCGTACAACGAGACCAGCTGGGACGACCAGGTGCTCAAGGAAGGGTTGGGCGAGCGCGTCGCGCGCGCGACCAACCACCTGCGCAACACGCTCGCCGCCGGGTTCACGACGTTGCGCGACCTCGGCACCGAGGGGGCGGGCGACACCGACGCCGGGCTCCGCCACGCGATCGAGATCGGCGTGATCCCGGGCCCACGGCTCTTCGTGGCCAACCGCGCGATCGTCATGCGCGGCACGTACGGCCCCAAGGGGTTCGCGCCGGAGGTGAGCGTGCCGCAGGGCGCGGAAGAGGCGGGCGGCATCGAGGAGCTGACGCGCGTCACGCGCGACCAGATCCGCCGCGGCGCCGACTGGGTCAAGATCTACGCCGACTACCGCTGGGGGCCGCGCGGCGAGACGCGCCCCGCCTTCACCACCGAGGAGATCGCGCGCGTCGTCGAGATCGCGAAGGAGAGCGGCCGCCCCGTGGTCGCGCACGCGAGCTCGGTCGAGGGAATGACCCGCGCCATCATGGGCGGCGTGACCACCATCGAGCACGGCGACGCCGGCACCCCCGAGGTGTTCCGCCTCATGGCGCAGAAGGGGGTCTACCTCTGCCCCACCATCGCCGCCGGTGACGCCATCCAGCGCTACCGCGGCTGGCAGCCCGGCACGGGGAGGGAACCCGCGAGCATCACGGCCAAGCGCGCGAGCGTGAAGGCCGCGATCGAGGCGGGGGTGGTGATCGCCAACGGCAGCGACGTGGGCGTGTTCACCCATGGCGACAATGCGCGCGAGATCGAGTTGCTCGTCGAGTATGGCCTCACTCCCGTGCAGGCGCTGCGCGCCGCGACGAGCGTGGCCGGCAAGGTGCTTGGGCTTGACGGCACGCTCGGCGTGATCAAGGCGGGCGCGCTGGCGGACCTGGTGGCCGTGACCGGCGACCCGACCAGCAACATCAGGGCGACGCGCGCCGTCGTCGCCGTCGTCAAGGACGGCACGATCTACAAGGCGCCGTAGCGCGCACCCGGCCACCGGAGGCCCCATGCCCACCACCGACCCCCGCATCGACGCGTACATCGCCAACGCCCAGCCGTTCGCGAAGCCCATCCTCGAACACCTGCGCGCGGTCGTGCACGCCGCCTGTCCCGACTGCGTCGAGAACATCAAGTGGGGCTTCCCCCACTTCGACTACAAGGGGATCATGTGCAGCATGGCGGCCTTCAAGGCGCACTGCGCGTTCGGCTTCTGGAACCCGGGCGCGATTCCCGGGCTCACGCCGTCCGGCGAGCCGGCGATGGGCACCTTCGGGCGCATCACGACGCTCAAGGAGCTGCCGAGCGACCGGCAGCTCACCGCCTTCATCAAGGCGGCCATGAAGAACAACGACGCCGGCGTGAAGCCGGTGCGCGACAAGATGCGCCGCCAGGGCACCAAGCCCCCCGCGGCCAAGCTCGCGAAGACCCCCGCGTACCTCGCCGCCGCGCTCAAGAAGGACGCGAAGGCCCGCGCGACGTGGGACAACTTCAGCCCGAGCCACCGCAAGGAATACGTCGAGTGGCTCGTCGAGGCCAAGCAGGACGCCACGCGCGAGAAGCGGCTCGCGACGACGCTCGAGTGGCTGCGCGAGGGGAAGTCGCGCAACTGGAAGTACCAGCGCGCCAAGGGGTGAGACGCAGGACGGGCGCCGAGCAGTGGTTCGCTCGACGCCCGCCGATCACGCCGGAACCGTCCACCGGCGCTGCGCCTCCGTGCCGCCTACCGCGCCGGCTCGGGCATCCCGACGAGTTCGTCCATCAGTTCGTCGTCGAAGTCGAACGCGTCGTCACCCTCCGGGCCATCGCCCGGCCGCCCGCCCATCGCGGGACCCATGCCGCCCGGGCCGCGCCCGTGCCACTCGGCGCCGCCATGGCCGCCCATCGGGCCACCAGGACCGTGCATCCCCATCGGGCCACCCGGGCCACCGCGCATGCCGCGCATCCGGCCGCGCATGGCGCCGCGGAACGCGACGAGCTTCTCGCGCTGCTCGGCGGTCAGCACCGCGCGCGTCTCCTGCATCGCCTTCAGGTGCGCGATCGTGCCGTCGATGCGCAGCGCGGCCATCTTCTCGAGCGCCCTGCGCGTGGCGGCCAGGTCGCCCTCGCCCTTGCGGGCATCGGCCAGGTCGGCGCGAGCCCGCAGCATCGCGCCCACGTTCGGTTCGAGCGCCGTGCGCTGCTGCGCGGCGAGCGTCTCGAGGCGCTTCACCTGCTCGTCGCTCAGGCCGAGCGGCGTCTTCATGCGCGCGAGCATCGCGGCGGGCGGACCGCCCATCGGGCCGCGCATCATCATGCCGGGACCCATCATGCCGCCGCCCATCATGCCGGGGCCCATGCCACCGGGCATGCGAGGGCCGCGCGCGACGGCGCCCGTGTCGGCGGGCGGTGCGCCGGGGGTCCGACGCTGGGCGGAAACGGGAATGGCCGCGACGACGAGCAGGGCGGCCGTGGCCATCAGGTGAGTGCGACGCATCGTACGACTCCGGGCATTGGGCGCCGTGCGGCGCCGTGGTCAGCGCGCGGGGATCGTGATCCCGTGCGCTCTCTGCCCACTAGACGCGTTGCCCCGTCGAACTGTTAGTGGCGGCGTTCCCCCGACGACCGGCGCGTCACGCCGCGAGACGAGGCGCACCCCGCTCACGCCCGAACCGCGCGACGCGTCGCTTCGCAGGAGGCCGCGCAGCAGACGCCCGGACGGCCGCCTTACTCCGCGAGCAGCTTCGCCACGAGCGCCCGCTGTGCCGCGTAGTCGCCCTCGCCGTCCCAGTGGTAGCGCAGCTTCCCCGTCTTGTCGAACACGTAGATGGACGGCCAGTAGCGGTTGTTGAACCGGTTCCAGATCGTGAACTCGGGATCGACCGCCACCGGATACGTCACCCCGAGGCGCGTCACCGCCTTGCGCACATTCGCGAGGTCGCGCTCGGGCGCGAGTTCCGGCGTGTGCACGCCGATGGTGACGAGGCCCTTGCCGCGGAAGTCGGCGTCGAGCTGGCGCACGTACGGGAGCGCCGCCTGGCAGTTCGAACAGAGGAAGGTCCAGAAGTCCACCGCGACCACGTGGCCCTTGAGCGCCGCCGCGTCGAGCGGCGCCGAGTTGATCCAGGTCTGCGCGCCGTCGAGCGTGGGCAGCGTGGTGAGGTCGCGCAACGCGGCCGGCGCAGCGGAACCAGCGGCGTCATCGCCCACCTCGGCGACGCTCGCTGTGGGCGCGGGCGCACTCGGCCGCGCATGCAGCACCACGGCGGGGACGGTCACGATCGCGAGCGCGACGATCAGGGCGGAGCGGGTCATGATGGGCATGCGCGAAGGGGATTCCCGGAAGTTGGGACGGTGTCGGCGTTTCGCCGCATACGGACAGGTAGCGCGTGGAGCCACGAATCGTTCATGGGTGACGCTGGTGGCTGTCTATGCGATTGTCCTGCATAGACTTGCGTCACTTTGAGGCTTGTATTCCCGCCGCGCATCCGGGAGCTTTCCTTTCATATGAGTCACGTGGATGTCATTGGCGTTCCGATCGACCTCGGCGCGAGCCGCCGAGGCGTGGACATGGGTCCGTTCGCGGTGCGCGCCGCGCGCATTCGCGAGGAGCTGCTCGCCCTCGGGCACGAGGTGACTGACCAGGGCAACCTGTCGGTGCCCGATCGCGGCACCTTCCCGCCCGACTCGGTGGGCATGGACTTCCTGCCGGTGATCGCCGAGGTGTGCGCGGACCTGGCGCAGCGCGTCGAGACGAGCGTTGCCGCGCGTCGCTTCCCGGTGGTGCTCGGCGGCGACCACTCGCTCGGCCACGGCTCGGTGGCGGGTGCCG
>JACQES010000150.1 GCA_016200495.1 Gemmatimonadota bacterium | reverse complement strand
GACGGCGCCGTGTACGGCCTCGCGCTCCGCGGCGCACGCTCGGCCGTCCTCGCCGTCGGGCCCAAGGGCGCGAGCGTGAGCGCCGACGAGGGGGCGCACTGGCGCGCGGTGGACGAGGGGAACTGGTGGAGCGTGGCGTTCGCGAGCGACACCGTCGCGTTCATGGTGGGCCCGCGCGGGCAGCTGGCGCGCGTGCGCCTCTCGCGCGTGCGCGGCGAGGCCGGCGCAGCGGGCGCCGCCACGCTCCTCCTGCTCAATGGACGCGTACTCACGGTGGACGACGCCGATCGCGTGGCGCAGGCGGTGGCGATCCGCGGCAACCGGATCGTGGGCGTCGGCACCGACGCGGAGATGCTCAAGCTCGCGGCACCGGGCGCCAGGCGCATTGACCTGCACGGCCGCACGGTGACGCCGGGGCTCATTGACGCGCACGTGCACTTCGCGCGCGGGGGCGTGGAGCAGATCGTCAACGTGGCGCTGTCGTATCCCGGCGTGAAGTCCATCAAGGACGTCGTGGCCGCGGTCGCGGCGCGCGCGCGCACCACTCCCGCCGGCCGGTGGGTGCAGGGGAGCGGCTGGGACGAGGGGAAGCTCGACGAGCGACGCTACGTGACGGCGAAAGACCTCGACGCGGCCACCACGACTCATCCCGTGTTCCTCGAGCACACCACGGGGCACTACGCGGCGGTCAACTCGCGCGCGCTGGCGCTCGCCGGCATCACGCGCGATACCAAGGACCCGCCGGGCGGCACGATCGACCGCGACGCGAACGGCGAGCCGACCGGCGTGCTCAAGGAGAGCGCGCAGGGACTCGTGGAGCGCCTGATACCGCGCACCTCCGCGAAGGACCTCGAGCGCGGCATCGCGCAGATCGCGAAGCAGTTCAACGCCGAGGGGATGACGGCGGCCAAGGACCCCGGAATCGACGACGAGACGTGGGCCGCGTACGAGAAGGTGGCGCGCGCGGGCCAGCTGCCGGTGCGCGTCTTCGCGCTCTGGAGCGGCGGCACCTCCATGGCCGACGCCGAGCGGCTGATCGCGAAGCACGCCGCGATGACGCGGCCGTACGAGCAGGCGGGCGCGAGCCCGCTCGTGGCGGGCGGCGTGAAGCTCTTCATGGACGGCTCGGGCGGCGCGCGCACGGCGTGGGTGTACGACGAGTGGTACAAGAACGGCGCCATCGAACCCGGCAATCGCGGCTATCCCGCCTCGAACGCCGACACGCTGGCGGCGATGATCCGCCGCTACCACGACGCGGGGATGCACGTGAGCGTGCACTCGATCGGCGACCGCGCGATCGACGCGACGCTCGCCGCCTTCCGCGCGGCGCTCGCGGCCAACCCGGTGCGCGGCCTCCGACACGGCATCATCCACGCGGTCCTCCCCACCGACTCGGCCATCGCGCTCATGGCCACGCTCGAGCGGACGATGGACGCGGGATATCCCGAGCCGTCGGCCAACTTCGGCTGGTGGATCGGCGACCTGTACGGCTCGACGTTCGGCCCGGCGCGGATGCCGCGCATGAACCCCTTCGCGAGCTTCCAGGCGCAGGGAATCCGCTGGGCCAACGGTTCGGACTACTTCGTGACGCCGTTCGCCGCGCGCTACGGCATCTGGAGCGCGATCGCGCGCGAGACGCTGCTCGGCAAGTACGGCCCGACGCCGTTCGGCACGGCGCAGGCGGTGGACGTGCACGCCGCGCTCCGCGCCGTGACGATCTGGGCGGCGCGCCAGCTGTTCCTCGAGCAGGAAGTCGGGTCGATCGAGGTGGGCAAGCGGGCCGACCTCGCCGTGTGGGACCGCGACTTCTACGCGACCCCGACGGCCGACATCAAGGACGCGCGCTGCCTGCTGACGCTCTTCGACGGGCGCGAAGTGTTCCGCGCCCGTGAGGCGCCGTTCCGGTGAGGCGTGGCGTGGCGGCACGCGTCGCCCTCGCGCTGGTCGCGACCGCGGCGCGCCTGAACGCGCAGCACGCCGACACGCTCCCCCTCGAGCGCGACCGGCATCCCTGCCCCGCGTGCGCCGAGTGGAACGCGCCGCAGGCGCCGCTGGTCCTGTTCGGCAACACGTACTGGGTGGGCCCGCACGGGCTGGGCAGCGTGCTTGTCACGTCGCCGCGCGGGCACGTGCTCATCGACGGCGGCCTCCCCGAGTCCGCCCCCGAGATCGCGCGCCGCATCGTGCAGCTCGGCTTCCGCCTGCAGGACGTGAAGGCGATCGCGCTCTCGCACGTGCACTACGACCACGCGGGCGGCATCGCCGCGCTGCAGCGCCTGACCGGCGCCGAGGTCGTGGCGAGCGCGCCCGCGGCGGCGGTGCTGCGCCGCGGCACGTCGGGACCCGACGATCCGCAGGTCGGCATCCTGCCTCCGATCGCGCCCGTGCGGCGCGTGCGCGTGCTCGAGGATCGCGCCGTGCTCACCGTGGGCCCGCTCGCGCTCACGATGCACGCGACGCCCGGCCACACCCCCGGTGGCACGAGCTGGAGCTGGCTCGCGTGCGAGGGGGTCATCTGCCGCGGCGTCGTGTACGCCGACAGCCAGACCCCCGTGTCGGACGACGCGTTCCGCTTCACCCGCTCGCGCACGTATCCCGCCGCGCTCCAGGACTTCGAGCGCGGGCTCGCGCGGCTCGAGTCCCTCAAGTGCGACATCCTGCTCACGCCGCACCCCGACGCGTCGGGGCTGTGGCAACGAGTCGCCAGGCGCGACGCGGGCGAGCCCGATGCCCTCAGCGAACCGAACGCGTGCGCGACATTCGTGGCCGCGGCGCGCGAGCGGATCGCGCAGCGCGTGGCCCGCGAGCAGGCGGAGGACGGCCGCCGGTGAGGCGCGCGGCAACATGGCTCGTGCTCGCCCTGTTCGCCGCCGCGCCGGCGGCGCGCGCGCAGTACGCCTATCTCCCCGATGCGGCCGGCTCGGCGTGCCTCGACCGGATTCCGGCGGCGCGTCTCGTGCGCGTGCCCGTCGTCGGCGTGCCCTTCGTGGTGGATTCGGCCGAGCGGCCGCTGGCGGCCGCGGTCGCGCTCGCGCTCCAGTCGGCGGTCGAGCTCTCGCGCACGCGAGCCGGCCTCCCGGCCGACAGCCTGCCGCCGGGCGAACCCGACCTCACGTGGCGCCAGCTCGACCATGACGTGCTGCTCGTGGTCCATCGCGACGGCCGGCTCGACTGGCGCACGGTGGACGGCTCGCTCGGCCTGCTGCGCGGCGACGCGGCGGCGCGCTGGTTCGTGCAGGTGATCCGCACGGCGCGCGCGGCGGGCGAGATGCTGATCGCGTGGCCCGACGGACTCGCGAGCGACTCGGCCTTCGTGCGCATCGGGTTCCAGCGGCCGAGCATCGACGAGCGCGGCGTCACCCGCCCCGTGCGTGCCGAGGTGCCGGTCCCCCTCTTCTCGGTGGGCGTGCCGCCCGAGCGGCTCGTGGCCGTGACGCGCGCGCCGCGTCCGCGCTTTCCCACCGATGCGCAGGCCCGCGGTTTCGAGGCGGACCTCGTGATGCAGTTCGTGGTGGACACCGCCGGCCGCGCCGACCCGGCGACCGCGCGCCCCTGGTGGCCCGAGGGCGCGCGCCGTCCGGGACCGCAGCAGGAGGTGGTGCTGGCCGAGTTCGTGCGCACCGTGCAGGTGGCGCTCGACGACGCGCGCTACGAACCGGCGCGCCTCGGTGGCTGCGTCGTGCCAGCGCTGGTGCAGCAGAGCTACTTCTTCCGGCGTCGGCGCTGAGCGCGGGCGTCACGGCCGACGCGTTGCTACGTTTCGCCCCGTGACGACCCTCATCCTTCCGGGCATCGGGTCCTCCGGGCCCGAGCATTGGCAGACGCGCTGGGAGCGCCTCGACCCGACGCTCGTGCGCGTGCAGCAGGCGGAGTGGGATGCGCCGCGCTGCGCCGACTGGGTGCAAACGCTCGACGCCGCGATCGCGGCCGCGACGGCGCCCGTCATCCTCGTGGCGCACAGCTCGGCCTGCGCGCTTGTCGCGCACTGGGTCAAGCAGACGGCGGGTGCACCGGGCATTCGCGTGGGCGGCGCGCTGCTCGTGGGGCCCAGCGACCCGACCGGGCCGCACTACCCCGTGGGGCCGACCGGCTTCGCGCCCGTGCCGCTCGTGCGCCTGCCGTTTCCGAGCATCGTCGTCGCGAGCACCGACGACATCTACGTCTCGCTCGAACAGGCGGCGGCGTACGCGCGCGCGTGGGGGAGCCGCCTCGAGAACGTGGGCGCGCGCGGCCACATCAACAGCGCGAGCGGCCTGGGCGACTGGCCGGAGGGGCGCGCGTGGCTGGACGAGCTGCGGCGGGGGATGGCGTGAGGCGCGCGTGCGTGGGGCGCATCGCGTCCACGGCGCCTGGCGCGCACTTCGCGCGCGCGCGCGCGGCCGGCGCGGCCCTGTCGCTCGCGGTGGCGATCGCGGCGGCTGCGAGCCCCGCCCACGCGCAGCAGCCCGACGCCATCCCCCGCGGCGCGGTCACCGAGCACGTGATCCACGACGCGACCTTCGGCAAGGCGCGCAAGGTGTGGGTGTACACGCCTCCCGGCTACGACGCGAAGCGCGCGACCGCCTACCCGCTCGTGATCGCGTTCGATGGCGAGACGTACCGCGACACGATGCCGCTGCCGCACGTGCTCGACTCGCTCGCCGCGCTCGGCCGCACGCCGCCCTTCGTGGCGGTGCTCCTGGACAACGGGAGCGGCGCGGCGCGCATCGCCGAGCTGGGCAACGTGGCGCGCATGCCGGTGTTCATCGGGTCGCAGCTGTTGCCGTGGGTGCGGCGCGGCTGGCACGTCACGCGCGACCCGGCCCGCGTCATCGCGACGGGCTCGAGCGCCGGCGGACTCGCCGCACTCCAGCTCGCGCTCGCGCGCCCCGACCTGGTAGGACTCGTGTTCGCGCAGAGCCCGGCGCTGTGGCGCGGCGCCGAGGGCTCGAACGGCGCGCCGTACGAGTACCTGACCACGCGCGTGAGCGCGAGCCCGCGCTCGCCGCTCCGCCTCGTCATCGACGTGGGCGAGAAGGAGGACCGCGCGACGCTGGGCGGCGCGGGTCCCAACTTCCGCGACGCCGTGCGCCGGTTCCGTGACGCGCTCGTGCTCAAGGGCTACGACGTGATGTACGTCGAGGTCCCGGGCGGCGACCACGCCGAGCGGTTCTGGCGCGACCGGTTGAGCGCGGGGATCGTGGCGCTGAGCGCGCGCTGGAGCCGGTAGCGCACGTCGCCGAAGGTGCGCGGAACCGCCGGCGGGTCGGCGACCGGCGCGCGCGTGCGCGCCCCCTACATTCATCTGGATGGATGACCGCCGCCCCCCGAGGACCCGTCCCTACCTCCTGACGGGCGCCGATGGCTCGACGTACGAGAGCGCGAGCGCCGGCCGGTTCGGCGGGAACCGACGCGACCGGATCTACGGCGCCCCGGACTGCCCCGTGGCCAGCAGCAACATAGCGCGCTTCAAGGCGGCGGGGCGCGTCGCACCGTACGTGCAGCATCGCGTCTGGTTCGCCGACGAGGCGACGGCGCAGGCCGCGGGCTACCGGCCGTGCGGTTCGTGCCTGCGGGCGCAGTACCTCGTGTGGAAGGCGGGACCGCAGCGCGGCGTGCCGTATCCGTGGCGCATCCGGCCCGGCGAGCGGACGCGACGCTGAGCGCGCGGCTCCGCGCGCCGATCACCGCGCACAATGACCTCGCGGCGCCATCCCGCCCGCGCCCCGTGAACGTCAGCGCGGTCGGTCGAGCACCGCGCGCACGCGCGGCAGCAGCACGTCGGCGGTGACCGGCTTCTGGATGAAGTCCACGCCGGAATCGAGCACCCCCTGGTGCACGACGATGTCCTCGGTGTAGCCCGACATGAAGATCACGCGCAGGTCGGGGCGCTGCGCCCGCAGCCGCTCGGCGAGCACGCGCCCGTTCATGCGCGGCATGACGATGTCGGTGACCACGAGGTCGATCCGGCCGCGATGCGCGGCGCTCGCCGCGAGCGCCTCGTCGCCGTCGCCGGCCTCGAGCAGCGCGTAGCCCGCGCGCCGGAGCATGCTCGTCACCGCCCGGCGCACCTGCGGATGGTCCTCGACCACGAGCACCGTCTCGTGGCCGTTGGCGCCGCGCGCGGCAGGAACGGGCTCGACCCGGGCCTCCTCCTCCGAGACGCTGCGCGGGAAGTGCACCTAGAAGGTCGAGCCCTGGCCCGGCTCCGAGTACACCCAGATCGTGCCGCCGCTCTGCTGCACGATGCCGTAGACCGTGGAGAGGCCGAGCCCCGTGCCGCGCCCCTCGGGCTTGGTCGTGAAGAAGGGCTCGAAGAGCCGCGCCTGCACCCCCGACGACATCCCGGTGCCGGTGTCGCTCACGGTGAGCTGGACGTGGTCGCCGGGACGCGCATCGGGATGGTCGCGCACGTACGCCTCGTCGAGCGTGACGTTCCGCGTCTCGATGGTGAGCCGCCCGCCGTCGGGCATGGCGTCGCGCGCGTTGACGGCGAGGTTGAGGATCACCTGCTCGATCTGCGCCGGGTCCACCTGGCAGCGATGGAGCCCCGGGGCGCTCGCCACGGCGAGCTCGATGTCGGCGCCGAGCAGGCGGCGCAGGAGCGACTCCATGTTGCGCACGATCTCGTCGAGGCGCACCACGCGGGGCGCGAGCACCTGCTGCCGGCTGAACGCGAGCAGCTGCCGCGTGAGTTCGGCCGCACGCTGTGCCGCGCGCTCGACCTCGACGAGGAGCCCGCGCTGCGCCTCGTCCGTCGCCATCTCGCGCAGCACGTCGCAGCCCGAGAGGATGACGGTGAGGAGGTTGTTGAAGTCGTGGGCCACGCCTCCCGCGAGGCGGCCGACGGCCTCCATCTTCTGCGCCTGCCGGAACTTCTCCTCCGTGGTCCGCGTGCGCTCGAGCGCGAGCGCGAGCTCCTCCTGGGCCGCTCGGGCGCGCGCCTCGCTCTCCCGCAGCGCGACCTCGGCGTGGCGCTCGATCGTGACGTCGGTCGCGATCCCGCCGGTGAACCGCTCCCCCGCCGCGTTCACGAAGAGGAAGTTGACGCTCCGCCACCAGCGCTCGGGCCCACCGCGGTCGTCGGCGAGCGACTCCAGCGCGATCACGGGCACCCCGTGCGCGCGCACCTCGGCGTCGCGGGCGCGGCGTGCCGCAGCGAGGGACGGGGCCACCAGGTCGGCGTCCGTCCTGCCCTGCACGTCCGCACGACGGCGGCCGTACACGGCCTCCCACGTGGCGTTGACGTACAGGTAGCGACCCTCCGCGTCCTTCATCCACTTGGCCGCGGGGCTCGCGTCCATGAAGGCGTCGAACCGCGCGTTGGCCACGGCAAGTTCCGCCGCCGCGCGGCGTTCGGCGCTCAGGTCCCGCACGAACACGTAGCACTGCGGTTCGACCGCCGAGGCGATGCGCGAGACCGAGACGTCGGCCGGGAACACGGTGCCGTCGGCCCGGAGCGCGGTCAGTTCGCGGCGCCGCTCGCTCGCATGGACCGCGTCGGCAAGCATCGGGGACAGGAGCGCCGGCTCCGAGACGAGCGAGGCGCAGCCGGCGTGCTGCAGCGCTTCCTCGGTGCGCTGGAAGAGCGCGCAGGCGGCGCGGTTGGCGCGGAGAATCGAACCGTCGGATCGCGCCACGAGGACGCCGTCCGGCGTGTGCTGAAACAGGGTTTCCAGCAAGCGATCGCGGGGGAGCGGGTGCCTTCGGCGTCTCGGAGTCGCGGGACTCGTACCATAGGCGAATGCAACGGCCAATGCGCCGGGGTTCATTGTGCGGATTTCCCGACGTAGATGACCTAACACTCTGGAATACCGTGGGTTGAGAATGCGTCGCGGCCGGACACCGCCGCCGTCGGCCCGCCCGGAACCGTGCGGCTCCGACACGCGCCTTGACTCCCGGCGTTTTCCGGTGGTATTCCGTGCGACTCGGCGTGCGCCACGCAGGTGCCCGCCGCCCCCCAGCCGGAGCCGTTCCGATGAGCCGAGTCCGCGTCCTCGTGGGCACCCGAAAGGGCGCCTTCATCCTCACCTCCGACGCCACGCGCTCGACCTGGGACGTGCAGGGGCCGCACTTCGCGGGCTGGGAGATCTACCACATGAAGGCGTCGCCGGTGAATCCGGACCGGATCTGGGCCGCGCAGAACACCGCCTGGTTCGGCCAGCTCATCCAGCGCTCCGACGACGGCGGCAAGACGTGGACGCCGGTGGGCAACGAGTTCAAGTACGCCACCGAGACGGGCACGCACCTGTGGTACGACGGCACGCAGCATCCGTGGGAGTTCAAGCGGGTCTGGCACCTCGAGCCGTCGCTCACCGACGCCGACACGGTCTGGGCCGGGGTCGAGGACGCCGCGATCTTCAAGTCCACCGACGCGGGCGCGTCGTGGCAGGAACAGACGGGGCTGCGCACGCATCCCTCGGGGCCACGCTGGCAGCCCGGCGCCGGCGGCATGGGGGTGCACACGATCGTGCTCGACCCCACCAACCACCAGCGCATGTACGTCGCGATCTCGGCCGCGGGGGTGTTCCGCTCCGATGACGGCGGCGTGACGTGGGCGCCCAAAAACGCGGGGCTCACCTCCAAGTACCTGCCGGAGCCCGCGCCCGAAGTGGGCTTCTGCGTGCACCGGATCGCGCTCCACCCGAAGCGACCGGGCACGCTCTTCATGCAGCTCCACTGGCACGTCTGCCGCTCGGACGATCACGGCGACACGTGGCGCAAGGTCTCGGGCAACCTGCCGACCGACTTCGGCTTCCCGGTGGACATCAACTCGCAGGACCCCGACACCGTGTACGTCGTGCCGATCAAGAGCGACTCGGAACACTTCCCGCCCGACGGCAAGCTGCGCGTGTACCGGAGCCGCACGGGGGGCACCGAGTGGGAGGCGCTCACCAACGGCCTGCCGCAGGAGAACTGCTACGTGAACGTGCTGCGCGACGCGATGTGCGTGGACCAGATGAACCCGTGCGGCGTGTACTTCGGCACGAGCGGCGGGCAGGTGTACGCCTCGCCCGACGGCGGTGACCACTGGCAGGCGATCGTGCGCGACCTGCCCGCCGTCTGCTCCGTCGAGGTGCAGACGCTCGCATGATCCGCGTCGTGCTGCCGCAGCACCTCCGCACCCTCGCGCAGGTCGGCGAGGAGGTGGAGGTGCCCGTGACGGGCGCGGTGACGCAGCGCGCCGTGCTCGACGCGCTCGAGGCGCGATGGCCGGTGCTGCGCTGCACGATCCGCGACCACTCGACGCTCAGGCGCCGCCCCTTCGTGCGCTTCTTCGCGTGCCAGGAGGACTGGTCGAACGCCGCG
>JACQES010000149.1 GCA_016200495.1 Gemmatimonadota bacterium | reverse complement strand
AAGTAGACGGGAAGCTGCGTGCCGTCGTACCCGTAGGTGATCGGGCTCTTGCGGTCGCTGATGATGCCGCGCACCACGGAGCCGCGGACGAAGAGTCCGGCCGGCGACTCGGCGGTGATGCCGCTTGTGATGCCGAACGACGGGAAGATCGTGGCCGTGGAACCCTCGACGAGCAGCGTGCCGCCTTCCTGCACGAATTTGGTGAGCTCGGAGAGGCCCTCGAGTCCCATGCCGCCGCGGATGTCGTCGGTTTCGTCGAGCGCGCCCAGGTTGGGCGTCTGCGGCGTCTTCTTGTACGGCAGCGGCACGGCGCCGGTCTTCGGAACGCCGTTCACCTGCGCGATCGCCGAGCCGCCGATGTGTGGCAGGATGATCACGTCGTAGCGCGCGCGGAGGTTGCCGTCCTTGAGCTTCTGGTCGCTGAAGTACGTGTAGGGCACGCCGTAGGTGTCGAGCGCGGCGCGTACCCACCCTTCGTCCTGCGTGCGCTGCCACGAGTGCACGTAGCCGATGCGCGGCACGTCGAGGTCGTGCGTCTTGACCTTGGGCGCCTCGGCCACGGCCCACGCGGAGAGGCCGAGCTGCTTGAGCGACGCGTCGAGCGCGCCGCGATCGCCGCCGTCGATGATGAAGGCGCCGGCGGTGAACTTGTGGCCGTTGGCCTCGAACGGCTCCTCGGCGGCGGCCATCTTGACCTGCGCGTGCTTGAAGCGGAACGCCATCAGGTTGTTGTCGGTCGTGTGCTCGACGACGATCACCTTGCCATCGCCGCTCACGCCGCCGGGGGCCTTCACGTCGCCGGTGACGGGCGCCATGGCCGCCGACTGGATCCCCTTGTCGGTGCACTCGAACACCTGGAAGTTGCGCATGAACTGCGTCGTCCAGCCGGTGTCGTCGTACGGCCGCGGGTTGGCCGCCGGGTAGTTCTGCACCGAGAAGTACATCTCGGGGATGATGCGGTAGGGCTGGTCGGCGCGGATGATGTAGTCACCCTTGTGGACGTCGAGCGTGCCCGCCTTGAAGTCGGCCGTGGCCGTGTGGAACTCGAGCCCCTGGAAGCGGAGCGCGTTGACGACGTCGGCCACTTCGCCCTTGCGGCGCTGCGCGGCCGGGATGACCCAGGCGTAGACCGGACCCGCCTTCCCCTTGTCCACCTGGCGCTTGTTCTTGAGCCAGTAGTTCTCGAGGTAGGTCTCCTTGTTCTTCGCCACGTGGTTCAGGGCGAGCAGGATGGCCGATTCCTGGATGTTGGTGTTGTTGCGCGGGCCCCACTTGATGCTCGCGAGCGGCGGGTTCGGGCGGAACCACTCGCGGCTCGTGGTCGTGGCGGGCAGGCGCACCGTGCTCGTGTCGGGCCCGTACGACTGCACCTCGTAGAAGCGGCCGGTGGCGTTGTGCGAGTGGGCCGCGAAGAACATGTAGTTCGGGACCCAACCGTCGTAGAAGCCGTAGGTGAAGACGCCCGGCACGTTGCGCTTGGCCATCTCCATCACTTCGTGCTGCGCCAGCGTCCACCACTCGGAGATCGTGATGGGGTCGAGCGCCTCGTTGTACGGACCCGTGCCCGTCGAGGCGTAGAGGTACGACTGCGCCTCGTGCAGGTCGTGCATGATCTGCGGGTGCCACTCGAGGAAGAAGTTGTTGACGTTCTTCGTGAGGGCGAGGTACTGGCCGATGTTGTCGCGGTTGTTGTCGTGCGCGACGTACTTGCCCCAGTACATGAGCGGGAGCCGGGCGTTGCCGGCCGGGAGCTTCTTGTTGAAGTAGTACGTGTCCACCTGCTTCTCGCGCCCGTCCACCTCGATGACCGGCGTGATGAAGACGATCACGTTGTTGCGGATCTGCTGGATGAAGGGCGTCTCCTCGACGACGAGGCGGTACGCGAGTTCCTGCAGCATCTCGGGGCCGCCCGTCTCGGGGCTGTGCATCCCGCTCGTGATCCAGTAGATCGGCTTGGCGCTCGCGATCAGCGCCTTGGCCTTCTCGTCGGACGTCTTCCGCGGGTCGGTGAGCTGCGCGAGGATCCCCTTGTACTTGTCGAGGTCACGCATCGTCTGCTCGTCGGCGATGGCCATGACGACCATGTCGCGCCCTTCCTCCGACTTGCCGATCACCCAGGTCTTCGCGCGCGGCGTCGCCCTGGCGATCGCCTCGTAGTAGCGCTGGATGTCCTTGGCGTAGGTGAGCTCGCCCGGGGTGCCGATGATCCGCCCGTGGAACTTGAGCGGGCTGGGCACCTTGTCGGAGGCCGGCAGGTGGTCCACCAGCTCGGTGGAGATGCGCGGATCCTGCAGGTACTCCTTGATCTTCTTCGTGTACTCCTCGTCCTGCTTCTGCTGCGCCGCGAGGGCGGGCGCGAGGGCGAGGGTGGCGACGAGCGCCGCGAGGGCGCGGCGGCGTGCGGACGCAAGCACGGGCATGGGCTCCGGACCGGCTGGGGTGGTGGGGGAACTGGGGGAGAGTCGCCCCCGGTCCGGATACGCGCAAGGCGGGGAAAACGCTCCCCCGCCGAGCGTCAGGCCAGCTCGGGCCGCTCGAGCTCGAGGCGCGCCAGTTCCCCGCCCAGCCGGTGCTTCACGCGCAGCAGGTCGAGCGTGGCCACCACCGTGAGCCCGCCCACGAATCCCCACCAGAGTCCCGTCGCCCCCCACCCGGCCCTGATCCCGAGCAGGTAGCTGAGCGGGATGCTCACCGCCCAGAAGCCGGCGAGGTGCAGCAGCATGGGGATGCGCGTGTCGCCCGCCCCGCGCAGCACGGCCGAGCACACCGCCTGCGTGCCGTCCATGACCTGGAAGAGCCCCGCGAGCGGAATGATGGCCGTCGCGATGGCGATCACGCCCACATCGGTGGTGTACGCGCGCGCGAGCAACCCCGGCAAGGTGATGAACACGACCGCCGCGAGCGCCATGAACCCGACCCCCACGCACAGTCCGGCCACGGCGTCGCGGCGCGCCGCGTCGGGGTCGCCACGACCGATGGCGCGGCCCACCATCACGCCGCTCGCTGCCGCGGCGCCAACGGGCACCTGGAAGGTGAGCGACGCCAGGTTGAGCGCGACCTCGTGCCCGCCCATCACGGCCGTGCCCAGCCACCCGGCCATCACGGTGACGAGGCCGAACGCGTTGAACTCGAAGAAGAACGCCATGCCGACCGGCAGCCCCAGCGCCGCCATGCGGCGGAGCGGGAGCCAGTCCCACGACTCGGCGCGCCAGGGGCGCAAGGTCGGTTCCAGCGAGCGCCATCCCGCGATGACCGTCGCGGCGAGACCGATCCGCACAGCAGCATGCCGCGCTGCACGCCGCGCGCCACCGCCTCGTGGTCGCCGGCACCGAGCGCCTGCGACACGACCGGATCGACCGACATGAGGATGCCGAAGCCGATCGTGCCCACGAACCAGAAGGCGAAGTTGCCGAGCGCCCCCGCGGCGAGTGCGGCTCCGCTCACGCGCCCGAGCATGAGCATGTCGATCACGCCCATGAGCATGAGCCCGACGTTGACCAGGATGAGCGGCAGCGCAAGGCGCGCCATCTCGGCCAGTTCGTCGCGGGTGGGGCGGAGAGAGTGCGTCGCGGACATCGGCGGAAGATAGTGGCGCGACGCCCGGACGTTCCCGCGCACGCCGTCGGCGCGCGTGTGACCCGCGCGCGTCGATCGGCGCTCCGCTACCGGGCGGTCGCTACTCCCACTCGATCGTCGCCGGCGGCTTGGAGCTCACGTCGTACACCAGGTGCTCGTGACGGCGCGGAGCGCGATCACGTGGTCATACGTGCGACCGTCGCCCATCACGCCGACGCTCCGCACCGGGAGGAACACGGCGAAGGCCTGCCAGATCTCGCCATAGAGCCCCGCGGCGCGGATCTCCTCGAGGTAGATCGAGTCGGCGTGCCGCAGGGTGTCGAGCGTGGGCTTGTCCACCGCACCGAGCACGCGGATCGCGAGCCCCGGCCCGGGGAACGGATGCCGGCCCACCATCTCTTCGGGAAGCCCGAGCTCGCGGCCGACGTTCCGCACTTCGTCCTTGAACAGCTCGCGCAGCGGTTCGATGAGCGTGAACTTCATGCCCGGCTTGAGGCCGCCCACGTTGTGGTGCGTCTTGATCGTCGCGCTCGGGCCGCCCTTGGCACTCACGCTCTCGATCACGTCCGGATAGAGCGTGCCCTGCACGAGGAACGCCGCGTTCTTCCCCGCCTCCGCCGCCGCGTCCTCGAAGACGTCGATGAACGTGTGGCCGATCCGGCGTCGCTTCTCCTCGGGCTCGTCGATCCCGGCGAGCGCGCCGAGGAACCGGTCCTCCGCGCGCACCGTCACGAGCTTGACCCCCATGTGCGTCTTGAAGGTGCGCTCCACCTGCTCGCGCTCGTGCAGCCGCAGCAAGCCGTTGTCCACGAAGATGCAGGTGAGCTGGTCGCCGATGGCGCGGTGCACGAGCGCCGCCGCGACGCTCGAGTCCACGCCGCCCGACAGGCCGCAGATGACGTGCTGGTCGCCCACCAGTGAGCGGATCGTCGCGATCTCGTGCTCGATGAAGCCACCCGGCGTCCAGTCGGGCTGCGCGTGGCAGATGCCGAACAGGAAGTTCTCGATGATCTCCGCGCCGCGCACCGTGTGCGCCACCTCGGCGTGGAACTGGATCGCGTGGATCGGGCGCGATGCATGCCGGAAGCCGGCGATCACGCCATTGGAGCGCGCCGTGACCACGTAGCCCGGTGGCGCCTGGCCCACGTGATCGCCATGGCTCATCCAGACCGTCGTCTTCTCGCCGCGTTCGAAGCCGGCGAACATGCCCGCCGGCTCCTCCACCTCGACCTCCGAGCGGCCGTACTCGCGCGAACGGCTCGCCTCGACGGAGCCACCGAGGGCGTGCGCCATCCACTGCATGCCGTAGCAGACCCCGAGGATCGGGGCGATGTCCACGATGCCGGTGTCGAAGCTGGGCGCGCCGTCATCCGTCACCGAGTTGGGGCCGCCGGAGAGGATGATCCCCGTCGGCTGCCAGTCACGCATCCACTGGAGCGACCGTGTCGGCGGGTGGATCTCCGAGTAGACGCGGGCCTCGCGTACCCGCCGCGCGATCAGCTGCGTGAATTGCGAGCCGCAGTCGAGGATCAGGATCCGCGAGCTCATCGCGTCCACTCCGCCGCCGGCAGTTGGAGGAACTCGACCTTGTTGGTGTCGAGGTCGAGGAGGGCCGCGCCGGGGGAGCCGTGGAGCCAGCCGCAGGCCTCGCCCGGGCAGATGACGAGCGCGCCGTCGCGTTCCTTCATCTCCTGCTTGTGCGTGTGCCCGTGCACCACGATCTGGTGCGACCCGATGGACGTTTCCGTCGCGTCGGCGATCTCGTGCACGAGGAGGATCCGCTTGCCGCCCACGTCGAACGAGTGCGGCGACTCCCACAGCTCGAACCCCATGCCGCGCTGCGCGATGGCGCGGATCCCCTCGTGGTCGCCGTCGTTGCGCCCGAAGACGCCGAGGAGCGGCATGCCGGCGTCGATGAACGGCAGCAGTGCGAACGGGGCGCAGAAGTCGCCCGCGTGGAGGATCATCGTGGCGCCGCCTTCCTGCAGCTGGCGCAGCAATTCGGCCACCGCGCTCAGGCGATCATGGGTATCGGCAATCAGTCCAACCTTCATGCGACGCTCCAGTCAGGGTCCACCCGCTCGCCGCGCACGAGGTCCTCGTGCCGCTCGCGGGCCCGGATCACGCCCCAGCGCGCGCCATCCACCAGCACTTCGGCGGCGCGCGGCCGGGCGTTGTAGTTCGACGACATCACGAAACCGTACGCCCCGGCGGTGTGCACCGCGAGCAGTGCACCGGGCCGCACGTCGGGGAGGGGCCGCTCGCGCGCGAGGAAGTCCCCGCTCTCGCAGACCGGCCCGACCACGTCCACCGGGCGCTCGCCCTGCACCGCCTCCACCGCCTCGATGCGGTGGTGCGCCTGATAGAGGGCCGGGCGCAGCAGGTCGTTCATCCCGGCGTCGGCGACCACGAACTCGCGCCCACCGCCCTGCTTCCGGTAGAGCACGCGCGTGAGGAGCAGCCCCGCCTCCGCCACGAGGAAGCGCCCCGGCTCGATGGCGATCGCGCAGCCAGTGGCGGCGTGCGCCGCACGCGCCGTCTCGGTGAGCGGACGCAGGTCCACGGGCGGCTCGTCCTGGTAGCTGATCGCGAAGCCGCCGCCCAGGTCGAGCGTGGCCACCTGCGCCACAGCCGCCGGTGCCGACGCACGCAGCGCCAGCAGCAGCGCCACGAGCTTGTCGGCCGCGGCACGATAGGGGCCCAGCTCGGTGAGCAGCGAGCCGATGTGATGCTGCAGCGCCACGAAGCGGAGCCCCGGCAACGTCGCGTGCGCGCGCGTGATGACGGCGGCCGCATCGCCCAGCGGGATGCCGAACTTGTCTCCCGCCTGTCCCGTCTTCACGTACTCGTGGAACGCGTGCACCGTGACCTCGGGGTTCACGCGGATCGCGACCGGCGCCACGACGCCGCGCCGGAGCGCCACGGCCGAGATCAGCTCCAGCTCCTCGTACGACTCCGCCGTGATGCACGCGACCCCCGCGGCCAACGCGGCGTCAATCTCGTCCTCGCGCTTCCCGACCCCGCCAACGATGATCTCGGCCGGCTCGAATCCGGCCGCGCGGGCGCGGAACAGTTCACCGCTCGAGACGCAATCCACGTGCGCGCCCGCCGCCCGGAGCACGCGCAACACGCCGAGCGCCCCGTTGGCCTTCATGGCGTAGTGGATCCGGTGCGGCACGCCGGCGAGCGCCGCGTCGAGGCGCGCGAACTGCGAGCGGAGCGACGCGGCGCTGTACACGTACGTCGGCGTCCCGACGGCACTTGCGATCGCGGTGAGCGGCACCTGCTCGGCCAGCAGGTGGCCGCCCACGCGGGCGAAGGGCGCCGTCAGTACGCCTTCGCCCACAGCACCTCGCAGGTGGCCGGGCGCCCCGTCACCATGCACGTCGTCGGCGGCTCGGCCGAGCGGAACTCCGGATCGGGGATGCACCGGATCGTCGCCTTGGTCTCCTCCTTCACCCGCGCCTCGACGGCCGGGTCGCCGCACCAGCCGGCGTACACGAACCCGCCCGGACCGGCCATGACCTCCTTGAACCTGTCATAGCTGATCCGCTCGCGGATCGAGTTGGCCTCGCGCCGCGCGAGCGCCGCCTTGAGCAGGTCGGCCTGCATGGTCTCGAGCAGCGCGGGGAGCGCCGTCTCGAGTTCGGCCAGCGGCAGCGGCTGCTTGGCGCCCGTGTCGCGGCGCACGATCACGCACTGCCCCTGGTCGAGGTCGCGGGGCCCGAGCTCCATGCGGAGCGGGATGCCGCGCAGTTCCCATTCGTAGTACTTGGCGCCCGGCTTCATCCCCTCGCGCGCGTCGATGTGGATGCGGCGGCGCAGGTGCTCGGGGCGCTCGAACGACCCGAGGCGCGCCTTGAGCTCCTCGGCGGCCGCGAGCACGCGCGCCTTGTCCCCGTCGGTGCGGAAGATGGGAACGATCACGACCTCGATCGGCGCGAGGCGGGGCGGACAGACGAGCCCCTTGTCGTCGGAGTGGGTCATGATGAGCCCGCCGACCATGCGCGTCGAGACGCCCCAGCTCGTGTTCCAGGCGATCTCCTCGGTCCCCTCGGCGCTCTGGAACTTGAGCTCGAACGCCTTCGCGAAGTTCTGGCCGAGGTTGTGCGAGGTGCCCGCCTGGAGCGCCTTGTTGTCCTGCATCATCGCCTCGCACGCGTACGTGCGGAGCGCGCCGGCGAACTTCTCGCTCTCGGTCTTCTGCCCCGTGACCACGGGCATGGCCATGTACTGCTCCATGAACGTGCGGTAGATGCCGAGGATGCGGCGCGTCTCGGTCTCCGCCTCATCGTGCGTGGCGTGCGCGGTGTGTCCCTCCTGCCAGAGGAACTCGAGCGTGCGCAGGAAGAGGCGCGTGCGCATCTCCCAGCGGACGACGTTGGCCCACTGGTTGATGAGGATCGGGAGGTCGCGGTACGACTGCACCCACTTCGCGAACATCGAGTAGATGATCGTCTCGGACGTCGGACGGATGACCAGCGGCTCCTCGAGCAGCTTGCCGCCGCCGTGGGTGACGACCGCCGTCTCCGGGGCGAATCCCTCGACGTGCTCGGCTTCCTTGCTCAGGTAGCTCTGCGGAATGAGCAGCGGGAAGTACGCGTTCACGTGGCCCGAGGCCTTGAACATGTCGTCGAGCTGCCGCTGCATCCGCTCCCAGATGCCGTAGCCGTTCGGCCGGATGACCATGCAGCCGCGGACCGGCGCGTAGTCGGCCAGTTCGGCGCGGAGGACCAGTTCGTTGTACCACGCGCTGAAGTCGGCAGCGCGGGTGGTGAGCTTCTTGTCGTCGGCCATCGGTGGGTCCGGTTATGCGATCCGCCCCGGAGTCGGGGCTGGTCGAGCTAGAACGTGCTGGCGCGATGCGTGGTGGCGGCGGCGATCACCTGGTCGAGCGCGATGTCGGCGCCGGGCAGGTGGGCGAGGAGCGACGGGCCTCCCGACGGTCGATGCGCCTCGCGCACCGTCACGACGCGGTTGTCGGCGAACTCCTCGTGCAGCTGGAGCACGTACCGCGCCCCCGCCGACTGCGCGGCCTTGAATTGCTTGTCGGGCTTCTGGGCGCGGAGCGCGTACTCGACAGCGAATCCGGCCGCGCGCAGCTCACGTGCCGCCTGCATCGCGAGCGGAATGCCGCCGGCGGCGTTGCCCGTGACCCAGAAGTCGGGGCCCGGCGCCTCGGTGGGCAGGAGCCCCTTCTGGCGCAGCAGCTCCCCGAGCACCACGTCGCCCATGCCGAAGCCAAGCGCCGGCATGTCCGGTCCGCCGAGCCCCTTGAGCAGCCCGTCGTAGCGTCCGCCGCCGCAGATGGCCCGCAGTTCCCCCTGCGCGTCGAACAGCTCGAAGACGATGCCCGTGTAGTACGCGAGCCCCCGCACGATCGAGAGGTCGAAGCGCAGCCACTGCGCGCCGTCGCCCGTGAGCGCGGCCACCCCCTCGGCGAAGCGGCGGTACGCGTCCACGTGCGCCGCCGCCTCGGTGCCGGCCACGCGCGCCGCGACGGCGTCGAGCGACTGCTCCGCGGCCCCGAGGATCGGCTCGACCGCCGCCTGCGGCACGCCGCCCTTGAGCAGCTTCTCCTCGGCGACGTCCCGCGGCTCGCGGCCGAGCTTGTCGATCACCGCATATGCGGCGGGATACGCCGACTCGGGCACGCCGAGCGCGGCCAGCCAGCCCGTGAGGATGCGGCGGTCGGAGGCGCGCACCTGCACGTCGGCGCTCGTGAGCCCGAGGGCGCGCATGATCTCGATGGCCACCGCGACCAGCTCGGCGTCCGCCGTCACGTCCGGCTCGCCGAAGATGTCGACGTTGAGCTGGAAGTGCTCGCGGAGGCGCCCCTTCTGCGCCCGTTCGTAGCGGAAGAGCTGCGGCATCGAGAACCAGCGCACCGGCTTGCGCAGCGCGTTGGCGCGCGCGCCGACCATGCGCGCGACCGTCGGCGTCATCTCGGGGCGCAGCGCGACCTCGCGGCCGCCCTTGTCCACGAAGTTGTAGAGCTGCCCCACGATTTCGTCGCCGGACTTCCTCGTGTACAGCTCGAGCGATTCGAGCGGCGGGCCGTCGTACTCGACGAAGGCGAAGCGCCGCGCCACCTCGCGCCACGCGCGCATGATGTGCGCGCGCTCCGCCAGCTCGGCGGGATAGAAATCGCGAAAACCGTGGAGGGGCCCGAGTGTCATCGAAAAAATCTAGCGGGCGAGCGGGTTCACGTTCAAGGCGACCATCGCGTCGCCCACCGTGTGGAACGAGCCGGTCACGATGACCGTCGCGCCCATGTCGCCCGCGCGCACGAGCGCGCGGCCGAAGTCGGGCTCGAGCGTGGCCGGCCACCCGTTGGCCTCGGCGAACGCCGCGGCCTCGACCGGGTCCCACCGGCGTGACGCGGGGCTCGTCGGGCTCACCGTGAGCACGAGGTGGTCCACCGCGCGCGCCAGCACGCGCATCATCGCCCGCCAGTCCTTGTCGGCGAGCACGTTGAGCACGGCCACGGCGGGGCGCGGCGGGTTGACGAGGCGGAGCGTCTGCTCCATCACGATCATCCCGTCGGCATTGTGGGCCACGTCGAAGATGTGCCGCCCGTGCATCTGGAAGCGGCCCGGCAACCAGATCCGGGGGAGGACGGCGGCCGCGTCGTCGGGGCTCACGCGCCAGGCGGGGCCGGCCGCGTCGAGCATGGTGAGCGCGACGGCGGTGTTGGTGGCCTGGTGCCGCCCCGCCAGCGACGTGCGCAGCGCCACCGGCTCCGCCCCCGCCATGGCGAAGCGGAAGCGCGTGCCGTCGGGCCCCACCCGCACGTCGCTCACGCGCGACTCCTCGTGCACCACGCGCACCACCGAGGCGCCGCGCTCGCGCGCGTGGCGCACGAGCTCCGCCGCGATCCCGGGGTCCGACTCGCCGATGACCGCCGGCACCCCCGCCTTGAAGATCCCCGCCTTCTCGCCGGCGATCAGCTCGCGCGTGTCGCCGAGCAGCTCCTGATGGTCGAGCCCGATGGACGTGACCCCCGCGACGAGCGGCGTGATCACGTTGGTCGAGTCGAGCCGGCCGCCCAACCCCACCTCGATCACCGCGACGTCGACCCTCGCGCGCGCGAAGACGTCGAACGCCATCGCCGTGGTCGCCTCGAAGAAGCTCGCGCCGGTGCGCTCGACCTCGGGGGTCCAGCGCTCGACGAATTCGACGACCTCGTCGCTCGACACCGGCACGCCGTCCACCAGCACGCGCTCGGTGAAGTCGACCAGGTGGGGCGACGTGTACTTGCCCACCGAGAGCCCGCGTGCGCGGAGGAGCGCCTCGAGCGTGGCCACCGTGCTCCCCTTCCCGTTGGTGCCGGCCACGTGCAGGCACGGCAGGGCGGCGTGCGGGTTCCCCATCGCGTCCAGGAAGGCGCGCATCCGGTCGAGTCCCAGCTTTTCGCGGCCCTGCGTGCGCTCGAAGAGGAAGTCGAGCGCCTGGCGGTAGTCCCTCAGCTCGCGGCCCACCCGGTCGCGGCCGGCTTGCCGCTCATGTGCCGAAGGAGGGTGCCCACGGTGCGCTTGAGGTCATGGCGCGGCACCACGCGGTCGACCATGCCATGGTCCATCAGGAACTCCGCCGTCTGGAATCCCTCCGGCAGGTCCTGCCCCAGCGTCTGCTTGATGACGCGCGGCCCCGCGAAGCCGATCACCGCGCCCGGCTCGGCCAGGATCGCGTCGCCCAGCATCGCGTAGCTCGCGCTCACGCCGCCGGTGGTGGGGTTGGTCAGGATCGAGACGTACGGAATCCGGCGATCCGCCAGCTGCGCCAGCACGGCCGAGGTCTTGGCCATCTGCATGAGCGAAAGAACCCCCTCCTGCATCCGCGCGCCGCCGGAGGCGGAAATCAGCACGAGCGGGTACTTCCGCTCGAGTGAGCGCTGGCCGAGCCGGGCGATCTTCTCGCCCACCACGGAGCCCATCGAGCCACCCATGAAGGCGAAGTCCATGCAGCCGACATTGACGGGCATGCCGCCGAGCGCTCCCGACACGGTGAGGATCGCGTCCTCGTCGCCGGCGTTCGCGTGCGCCTTCTTCAGGCGCGCCGGGTAGTCGGGGAACTTGAGCGGGTCCGTTGAGCGGAGGTCCCCCTCCAGCTCCTCCACCGTCCCGTCATCGAGCAGGATGTTGACGTACTCGATCGCGCGGATGCGGCGGTGGAAGCCGCACGAGGGGCACACGTTGAGGTTCCGGGCGAACTTCTCCCGGAGGTCCGTGTGCGCGCACTGTTCGCACTTCTCCCAGGTGTCGGGCGGGATTTCCAGCCGCTGGCGCAGGGGCTGGCGGGGCCGCTTGTCTTTCCGGAACCAAGCCATTCATGGAACTTAGGTCACAAAACGTGCTCGGCACACCCCCGATTCGGTGTCTCTTCGGCCGTGCACGCGACAAGACAGCGCTGTGATGGGCTCGCGGCGTGCTACGGGAGAAGCCGCCCGTCCTTGAGGCGCATGCGAATCCGGTCCAGCACGCTCCAGTCCTGCAGCGGGTTCGCGCCCAGCACGAGGAACGATGCCTCTGCGCCCGCGGCGAGCGATCCGATGCGCCGCGCGGGGTAGATGGCTCGCGGCGTGTCCATGCTCCAGAGCCGGAGCAGCGTCGTGTCCGCGAACAGTCCCGTGGCCCGCAGCGCGCGCACCTCCGCCCCGCTGCTTGCGCGGTACCGGTCGCTCCCGAGGGCGATCCGCACCCCCGCATCGCGCACCACGCGGAGGTTCTCGGCCAGCATCGCCTGCACCGAGCGGGCAAGCTCCGCCTGAGGGCCTGGTGCGCGTACCGCCTGCGCGGCCCCCTCGAGTATCTCGCTAACGGTGGTGACGACGATGATTCACCGCTCCGCCGCGCGCCGGGCATCCGCGGCGTTCATTCGATAGCGGTCGAGCTTCAAGTAGCCCGAGAGCTGGTCGCCCTCGGGTCGAAAGCCCGGCAGGTGGTTGATCTCGTCCACGCCGGCGTCCACCGCGTTGCGGAAATCCGCGGCGGTCTCGACGTGGGTCACGACGCGGAGGCCCGCTCCGTGTGCCTTGCGGACGATGTGCGCGAGGACCTTGGGGTCGAGCCCGCGCCAGTTGAGCGTGCTCGAGTCGGCGAGCCGGACCGCGTACTCCTCCGAGAAGAGCAGGAACGTCTTCACGAAGTCGGGTTGCGTGGCCACGAAGGCCGGCCAGCGGGCGTCCACGTCGGCGGTGGTGGCGACGGTCTGGTAGAACGCACCCTCGCCATCGTTCGGACCCCACACACCGCGCGCGATGTTGCGGCGCGCGAGACCCATCGGATGGCCGCCGGGCCCCGTGAATCCCGCGTTGGAGAAGCTCACGTCGATGCTCCCGGGCGTCGAGAAGACGCCGATCGAGGCGGCCCGGTCGCGCGCGAACCCGCTCGGGTTCTGCACGTAGTAGATCCCCTCGCGGAGGTAGCGATGGGCGATGCCAGTGTCGGAGACGACCGCGTTGTGGTTGTGCGCCTCACCGAAGGGCGGCACGACGAAGCCGCCGGCCAGGTCGATCACCGAATCGACGCGGCTCGGCGCGCGGTCCAGCAGGACGCCGCCGGCGCTCCAGACGGTGCGCGACACGAACGCGGTGCCGTCGAACCACTGGCCCCCCCGCCATTCGTACGTGGGCGCGCCGGCTCCGCGCGGCGTCGGCGCCGGCGTGGGCGCGGCGGTGCAACTCGCGAGCAGCAGGATCCACCACGGTCGGCGCATGTGCACCTCGGACAACGGGACGGCCGCCCGGGTTGGCCGCGGCCGAACGACGGCTACATCGCGAACGTCCCCGCGCGTCCTCGCCCCTCGGAACTGACGCGCAGCAGGATCCCGACGGCCAGCCAGCACGAGAGCAGGAAGGACCCGCCGTAGCTGAAGAACGGGAGCGGGATGCCGGTGATCGGCATCAGGTTGAGCGTCATGCCCACGTTCACG
>JACQES010000148.1 GCA_016200495.1 Gemmatimonadota bacterium | reverse complement strand
GCGCCGGCGTCCGCGTGGCCGGGGGCGACGCCCGCGACACGAGCCGCGCGGCGCCGCGCGACACGCTCGTGCGCTGGCTCTCGCAGCCGCTCGCGGCGGTGTTGCCGGCGCTCGAGAAGCCGTCGCAGAACCAGCTGGCCGAACTCTTCTTTCGCACGCTCGGGCTCGCCTTCGACTCGGGCGGCACCGAGCGCGCCGCGCAGCGCGTGGTCACGGCGCAGCTCCAGCGCTGGGGGGTGGACTCGACGCGCGCCGCCGTGCGCGACGGGAGCGGCCTGTCGCGCCACGACTACGTCGCCCCCGAGGCGATCGTGCGCGTGCTCGAGGCGATGCGCCAGGGCCCGGACAGCGCGACGTTCCGTTCCGCGCTCCCGGTGGCCGGCGTCGACGGCACGCTGGCATCGCGCATGAAGGGCACGCCGGCGCAGGGTCGGCTGCAGGCGAAGACGGGCACGCTCGACAAGGCGCGCTCGCTCTCCGGCTACCTCACCACGACCGGGGGCGCGACGCTCCTCGTGAGCATGCTGGCCAACAACTGGACCACGAGCGTGGGCGCGGTGACCAAGGTGCAGGACCTGATCGCGGCGCGGCTCGCCGCCCTTCCCCTCGCCCCGGTGGACCATGCGGACCGCCGCTGACGCGAGCGCGCGCCTGCTCGAGCGCGTCGCGCCCCTGGCCGGCGTGACGCTGCCGCTCGCCGAGGCGCACGGCCTGGTGCTGGCCGCGCCCGCGATCGGGACGATCACGCTGCCGCCGTGGCCCAACGCGGCCATGGACGGCTACGCGGCACGCGCGGCCGACGTGGACCGTGCCACCGCCGAGGCGCCCGTCACGCTCGACGTCACCGAGACGATCGCGGCGGGCACCTTCCCCACGCGGGCGCTCGGCCCGGGACTCGCGGCGCGCATCATGACCGGCGCGCCGGTGCCCGAGGGCGCCGACACGGTCATCCGCGTCGAGGACACCGACGCGGGGATCGCGCGCGTGACGATCCGCGATGCGCGCGACGCCGGTCGCAACGTGCGCGCGGCCGGCGAGGACGTGCACGCGGGCGAGACGCTGCTGGCCGCCGGTGCGTGGCTGGGCGGCGCGCAGGTCGGGCTGCTCGCGGCCGCGGGCGTCCCGCAGGTGGTGGTGCACCGGCGTCCGCGCGTGGCCATCGTCACCTCGGGCGACGAACTGGTGCCCCTGGCGCAGGTGGACGAGGCGCGCGCGGGGCGGCGCCTCGTGTCGTCCAACTCGCTGGCGCTCGCCGCGCTGGTGCGCGAGGCCGGTGGCGAGCCACGCGACCTCGGGATCGCCGCCGACGATCCGCAGGCGCTCGCCGAGCGGCTGCGCGACGCGGCGCGTGACGCGGACCTGATCCTCACGACGGCGGGGGTGAGCGTCGGCGCGTTCGACTACACGCGCGAGGCCGTGGAGGCGGCGGGCGGCGAGATCGACTTCTGGAAGGTGCGCCTCCGCCCCGGCGCGATGCTCGGCGCGGGCCGCGTGGGGACGGTGCCGTGGCTGGGCCTGCCCGGCAACCCGGTGTCGGCGATCGTGACGTTCGAGCTGTTCGCGCATCCGTTGGTGCGGCGCCTGCTCGGGCACGCGCACTGCCATCCGCAGTCGGTGCTGTGCGAGACGGCCGAGCCGGTGCGCACCGCGGGGGGCGCCACGTACCTGCTGCGCGCGCGCCTCGTGCCGCGGCCGGGCGCGCTGCCGCTCGCGTCGCTGAGCGGCGCCCAGGGTTCGCATGTGCAGTCCGCGCTCGCGCGCGGCAACGCGCTGCTCGTGGTGCCGCCGGAGGCGTCCAACTCGCCGGTGGGGGTCATGCTCCGCGCGATCCCGCTCGGCGAGTCGCGCGCCTTCGGTCCGGAGTTCCCCTTCTGAGCACCGACCGCACGAGCGAGCTCCGCGCACTCGAAGAGGGCCTCGCGCGCCGCCACCGCATGCGAGAGACGGCGGTGCCACTGGGCGTGGGAACCGTCACGATCGCGCACCCCGCGAGCGCCGACGAGCTGATCAGCGAGGTGGAGTTCGAGCTCGACGGCCGGCTTCCCTACTGGGCGGACTTGTGGCCGTCGGCACGCGTGCTGGCGGCGCACGTCGTGACGCTCGCGGGCGAGGGGCGCCGGTTGCTCGAACTCGGATGCGGCGCGGGGCTCGTGGCCACGGCGGCCGCGATGGCGGGCTTCGAGGTGACGGCCACCGACTACTACCTCGACGCCTGCGCCTTCGCGCGGCTCAACGCCTGGCGCACCACGGGGCGCGTGATCGCGACGCAACTCCTCGACTGGCGCCACCTGCCCGACGACACGGGACGCTGGGACGTGGTGGTCGCGAGCGACGTCCTCTACGAACTGCCCTACGCCTCGGTCGTGGCGGGGGTGCTCGCCCGCACGATGCAGCCCGACGGCTGCGCGATCGTGGCCGATCCCGGCCGGATCGCGCTCGATGCCTTCCTCGCGGCGTGCCGCGCCGCCGGGCTCGACGCGGGCGCGCCGGCGATGATCCCCTACGATGTGGACGGCCAGAAGCAGCAGATCCGGCTCTTCACGATCCGGCGCGCCGTCACGTTGACCGCCCCCGCGCCCGCCGTGATCGCCGACGCGTTCGAGTCCATGTTCGACATCCTGGGTTCGTTCGTGATCTGGGGCGGACTCCAGATCTCGAGCCGCTCGCCGAACGAGTCGTACCCGTTCGGATTCGGGCGCGCCGAGGCGCTCGCGAGCGCGGTGGTGGCGCTCATGCTCCTTGGTGCGGCGGTCGGCATCGGGATCGAGGCGGTGCGCGAGATCGTGACGCCGCACCACGCCCCCGCGCCGTTCACGCTGGTGGTGCTCGTGGCCGTGATCGTGATCAAGGCCCTGCTCGCCCGGCGCGTGAACGCGATCGGCGCGCACACGGGCAGCTCGGCGGTCAAGGCCGACGCCGTGCACCACTGGAGCGACGCGGTCACCTCGTCGGCGGCGTTCATCGGCATCTCCGTCGCGCTCTGGAAGGGACCGGGCTACGAGTCGGCCGACGACTGGGGCGCCCTCGTGGCCGCCACCGTCATCCTGTACAACGGCGTGCGGCTCCTCGCCGAGGCCACGCGCGAGCTGATGGACCGCACGCCGGACATGGGCGTCCTCGACGCGATCGCCGCGGCCGCGCGCGCGGTGGATCGCGTGCTCGACATCGAGAAGCTCAAGGTGCGGAAGGTCGGCGCCGGCTACTGGGTCGAGATCCACGTGCAGGCCGACCCGGCCATGCCGCTCGTGGACGCCCACGCCCTCGGCGGCGCGGTCAAGTACGCGGTGCGCGATCGGGTGCCCGGCGTCGAGACGGTGCTGGTCCACATGGAGCCGTTCGAGCCGGCGCCGCCCGCGCTCGAGTAGGCGGAACCCGCCCGCCCGGACCGGTTATCTTGGGGGTCCTGCCGGTCCCATGTCGTGGCCGGTCCACGCCCTCGCCCCTCGATGCCGTCCATGCGCCTTGCCTCGTTCGCCTCGCGCCGCGCACTCCTCCTCGCCGCCGTCCTCGCGGGCGTCGGCTGCGCCACCAAGTCGAACGTCGTCCTGATCGGAACCCCCGTCATCACGCCCAACCCGGTGCCCGTCGGCACCAAGATGACCATCAACGTCGGGCTGATCGACGCCCTCGGCTGTGACAAGGCGACGATCGCCGTCACCTACAACGGCGCGGCGGTGAGCACCAAGCTCGTGGCGCGCGGCGCGCAATACGCCGACTCGACGACCGCGATCGCGTCGGGCACGATCTCCGCGACCGGCACGTGCGGTTCGGCAATCCAGGTGACCAACGAGCTGGTGACCGTCAACTAGCGCTCGCGGTCGCCTCCGGCGCGAGGCGACCCGCGACCAGCTCGGCCAGGTCGAGCACGTCGGCCGTGGCCCCCTTCGCGGTCACGCCGTCCGCGATCATCGTCATGCAGAAGGGGCAGGCCACGGCGATCGTGTCGGCACCGGTGGCGAGCAGCTCCTCCGTGCGCTCGACGTTGATGCGCTTCCCCGCCTTCTCCTCCATCCACATGCGCCCGCCGCCGGCGCCGCAGCAGAGGCCGCGGTCCTTCGTGCGCGCCGGCTCCACGAGGTCCACGATCGGGAGCGCGCGACGGATCGTCTCGCGCGGCGCGTCGATGACGTCATTGTAGCGGCCGAGGTAGCAGGAGTCGTGGTACGCCACGACGAGCCGCTCCCCGTCACCCTCGTCCATCGGCACGCGCCCCTCGCGCAGCAGCCGCTCGAGGTACTCCGAGTGGTGAATGACCTCGTACGTGCCCCCCCACTGCGGGAACTCCTTCCCGATCTGGTGGAAGCAGTGCGGGCAGTGCGTGACGATCGTCGTCACCTTGTAGCCGTTGAGCGTCTCGACGGCGGCCTTGGCGAGCACCTGGTAGAGGTACTCGTTGCCCATGCGGCGCGCCGGGTCGCCGTGGCACGCCTCCTCCTGGCCGAGGATCGCGAACTTGACCCCGGCCGCCTTGAGGATGCGCGCGAACGCCACCGTCACCTTCTTGGCGCGGTCGTCGAACGAACCCATGCACCCGACCCAGAACAGGATGTCGGGGGTGTCGTTGCTCGCGGCCAGCTCGGCCATCGTCGGGATCTCGAGCCCCTCGGCCCACGCGGCACGGTCACCCGGCGCGAACGACCACGGGTTCCCCTTCTGCTCCATCCCCTCGAAGGCGGGGAGCAACTCCTCGGGGAAGCGCGACTCGGTGAGCACGAGGTTGCGCCGCATCTCGTTGATGATCTCGAGCTGGTCGATCGAGACGGGGCACTCCTGCACGCAGGCGCGGCACGAGGTGCACGCCCACAGCTCTTCCTCGGTGATGTAGTGGTCGAGGAGCGACTTCCCGAGCAGCGCCTCGATCGCGGGATCAGGGGCCGCCACCGCCACGTGCTCACCGGTGGCGGTGTGACCGTGGGCGTCGCCGTCGCCGTGGGCGGCGTGGGCCACCGGTGCGGCATTCTCCTCGCGCGCCACGAGCAGCGGCGCCTTCTCCAGAAGCCGGGCGCGCGTGTCCACCACGATCTTTCGCGGGCTGAGCAGCTTGCCCGTGAGGTTGGCGGGGCAGGCGGCCGTGCAGCGCCCGCACTCGGTGCAGCTGTAGCCGTCGAGCAGGTTCTTCCACGACAGCTGCTCGATGTCCTTGGCGCCGAAGATCTCCACCCCCTCGGCCTCGAGGTCCATCGGCTTCATCGCGCCCTTGGTGCCGGGGCCGCTCGTGTTGCTGAAGAAGGTGTTGATCAGCGACGTCAGGACGTGCAGGTGCTTCGAGTACGGCAGGAAGTTGAGGAAGACCAGCAGCAGCAGCGCGTGCGCCCACCAGTTGATGGCGAAGCCCGCGAACTGCGCGCCGTCGGAGAGCCCGCCGAACGCGCGCCCGATCAGCCCGCCCACCGGGTGCAGCCCCGGCTCCATGCCGTGCTGCCGCGCCGAGGCGAAGCCGAACATGAGGAGCAGCGTGACCATCAGGCCGGCGATCATCGACAGGATGAACACCGCCTCGGCCTGGTGCGTCCCCGGGCCCTGCAGCCGCTTCGGCTTGGTGACGAGCCGGCGCCAGATCAGCACCGACACCGCGCCGAGGACGAGGAGCGCGAACAGCTCCTGCGAGAGCGTGTAGAGCGCGAAGACGGGCTTGGGCAGGAAGGCGTCGTACGAGAAGCCGTTGATGACGCCCTGCAGGAGGATCTCGATCGAGCCGACGGTGAGGACGAGGAAGCCCCAGAAGACGCCGGCGTGGAGCGGTCCCGCGAGCGGATCGCGCAGGATCTTGCTCTGCGCGAACCCGATGACGAGCAGGTTGCGCAGGCGCGTCGGCATCTCGGTCACGCGCGAGGTCTCGGCGCCCTTGCCGAACTGCAGGTAGCGCGCGAGCCGCTGCGCGTTGTACGAGAAGAAGCCCGCCGCCCCGAGGAGGATGGCGGCGAACACGAAGTTACCGGCGGTCATCTGCTCCATCGTGGCGGCGGGCTTGGGGGAGGCTATCGGTTGGCGCGGGCAGCCTTCACGGCTTCGGTCAGCTTGGGCACCACCTCGAACGCGTCGCCGACGATGCCGTAGTCGGCGACCTTGAAGATGGGCGCCTCCTTGTCCTTGTTGATCGCGACGATGGTCTTGGAGGTGCGCATGCCGGCCAGGTGCTGGATGGCCCCGCTCACGCCGACCGCGATGTAGAGGTCGGGGCTCACGAGGCGGCCGGTCTGCCCGATCTGGTCCGAGTGCGGACGCCAGCCGTCGTCGGTCACGGCGCGCGTGGCGCCCACCGCCGCGTTCCCGAACGCGTCGGCGAGATCTTCGACCAGCTTGAAGTTCTCGGCCGCCTTGAGGCCGCGGCCGCCCGTCACGATGATCGGCGCCTCGCCCAGGTCGAGCTTGGCAGTGTTGCCCTGCGTGAGGCCGGTGGTCTTGACGCGCGACGCGGCCGGGTCGGCGGCACTCGCAAGCGCCTCGACCGTGGCGCTGCCGCCCGTGGGCGCCGGCGTGAACGCGCCGGGGCGCACCGAGACGACGGCCGGGTTCGCGCTGAGCGTGATGGTCGAGACCACCTTGCCCGTGTTCACCGGGTGCGACGCGACGATCGCGTCGCCGTCCATGCGCGCGGCCGTGACGTCGGCGGCCATGCCGACGCCAAGCTTGGCGGCGACGCGTGGCGCCAGGTCCTTGCCGTGCGCGCTGGCCGAGAGGATCACGCCGCGGTAGCCGCCGGCCTTCACCTGCGCGGCGATCGTGGCGCTCGCCGCCTCGGGGTTGTGCATCGCGAACGCGTCGTGCTCGACGACGAACACCTTGCTCGCGCCGCACTCACCGAGCGCCGCGGCCTTGGCCGCGATGCCGGGAGCGCCGAAGACGATCGCGTGCACGTCGCCACCGCCCGCGAGGGCCTTGGCGGCGGTCACGGCCTCGTGGGCCACCTTGCGGAGCTCGCCGTTGCGGGCCTCCGCGACTGCCAGGAAGTTCGCCATGGTCAGAGTACCTTCGCTTCGGTCTGCAGGAGGCGCACCAGCTCGGGCACCGTGTCCGGGCCCTCGCCGATGATGCGGCCCGCGTTGCGCTCGGGCGGCAGCTCCATCCTGGTCACGGTGACGGTGGCGGCGCCCAGTTGCGCCGGCTTCACCTCGAGCGGCTTCTTCTTGGCCGCCATGATCCCCTTGAGCGACGGGTAGCGCGGCCGGGCCACGCCCTCGTCGATGGACACGACGGCCGGGAGCGGGAAGCTCACCGTCTCGCTCGCGCCCTCGAGCTCGCGCTGCGCTGTGCCGGAGGTCTTGGCGCTCACGTCGAGCCGCGACGCGGCGGTCACGCACGGCAGCCCGAGCAGCTCGGCCACCATCGGCCCCACGCTCTGGTTGCTCGAGTCGATCGACATGCGCCCGAACAGGATCAGGTCGTAGTTGCCGCCCTTGAGCTCGGCGGCCAGCGCCTGCGCGATCGCGTAGCCGTCGAACGGCACGGCGTCGCACTTGAGCTGCACGGCCTTGTCGATGCCCATCGAGAGCGCCTTGCGCAGCGTCTCGCCGACGGTGTCGGGGCCGAGGCAGATCGCGGTGATCTCGCCCCCGCCCAGCTTCTCGTTGATCTGGAGCGCCGCTTCGGCCGCATAGCCGTCGAAGTCGCTCATGTCGAACTTGAGCCCGGTCTCGTCCACCGCGGTGCCACTCGCGGCGATCTTGAACTTCACGTCCATGTCCGGGACGCGCTTGATGCAGACGGCTATCTTCACCGCGCTGTCTCCAAAAGTGATGTCGTGACGAAGGATGGAACCGGACGAATCTAGCCGCCCGGACCGAGCCCCAACAACGCCGAGCCCTGCAGGAGGAGCACGTCATGGACGCGACCGGAAGCCCTCGGCCGCTGGCGGTCGTCACCGGTGCCTCGGCGGGGCTGGGCAAGGTGTTCGCCCAGCGGCTGGCCGCCGCGGGGCACGACGTCGCGCTCGTGGCCCGCGACGCGGCCCGCCTGGAGGCGCTCGCGGCGGAGCTGTCGGCGGCGCACGGCGTCGCGGCCGAAGCCTGGCCGGCCGACCTCGCCCAGGCGGCGCAGGTGGACGGCCTCGTGGCCCGGTTGCGCGCGCACCCCCGGCTCGCCGTGCTCGTCAACAACGCCGGGTTCGGCACCAACGGCGTGCTCGCCAAGGCCGACCCCGCCGGGCAGGAACAGATGGTGGCCGTGCACGTGATGGCGACGAGCCGCCTGTCGCAAGCCGCGCTGCCGGGCATGCTCGATCGCCGACGCGGCACGATCATCAACGTGTCCTCGGTGGCGAGCTTCACGGCCACCATGGGCAACGTGAACTACTGCGCGACCAAGGCGTACATCCGGGTCTTCTCCGAGGCGCTGGCGCTCGAGTGCGCGGGACGCGGCGTCACCGTGCAGGCGCTCTGCCCGGGGTTCACCTACTCGGAATTCCACGACCGCGTGGGGATGGACCG
>JACQES010000147.1 GCA_016200495.1 Gemmatimonadota bacterium | reverse complement strand
GCCAGCTCGTCGCGGTCGAACCAGGTGCCATGCGCCTTGCAGACGTCCACGATCACCTTGCTCACGCGCGCGAAGTTCACGCGGTTCATGAGCTTGGTGCAGCGCGGGCAGGGACGGTAATGGATCGCGGCCGCGGTCGGCGCCACGAGCGACGCGTCGCTCCCCGCGTGCCAGCGCAGCACGTTCGCGCGCGTCACCTGGTCATCGATGATCCGCGCGAACAGCTCGGCGTCGAGCCAGAGCCCGCGGCACCCGCCGCACTCCGCCACGGTGATGATCCCGATGCGCACCGTGACGAGCGCGCCGTGCCCGTCGGGGCAGGTGATCGGCGCCGCGCCCTCCTCGGAGCGCGCGACTTTCGCGCCGCACTTGGGGCAGTAGCGCATCCCCGCGAAGCAGTGGGCGAAGCACTCGGGGCACCCCACCACGGCGAGCGTGGCCCCGCAGTACGCGCAGCTGCCGGCGTCCTCGTCGGCGGGGGCGCCGCACGACGGGCAGCGGAGCGGGGCGGCGGTCACCGGCGTGCTAGTCAGGGCAGCTCGTGCGGCCCGCCGCCGCGGCCTCGAGCATCGGCACCCATTCCGCCATCGCCGACGCGCCCTTGTCGTGCTCGTACCAGGCGAGGCGTCCGCCGAAGCGCTGGTCACTCGGGAGCGAGTCCTTGGGCGTCTTCATCCACTGGCGGAGGGTGGCTGGCCGCTCGATCCAGCACGCGACCGTGGTGCCCTTGGCGTCGAGCACCACGACGGTGGGGGTGGCCGCGCGCCCGTCGGGGGTGCGGTGCGCCTCCATGATGCTCCGCCCCGTGCTCGAGTTCACGACGCGCAGCTGGATGTCGGGGGCGAGCGCGACGAGGCGCACGAGGTACGGAATCGAGTTCATCGAGTCGCTGCACCCTTCCTCGGCAACCACGAGGATGCGAAGCGGCGTCGCGATGGCGCGCAGGCGCTGGGCGGCCTCGTCGGGAATGCGACCCCAGTCGTTGCGCTTGAGCCACTCGTCCTTGCGCCCGCCCATGCGGCCCACGAAGTCGCCGAAGGTCATGCCGCCGGCGAAGAGGTCGGCCGGGGTGGAGTCGGTGACCGCGGCCGGTGGCGCGACCGGACGGAACGCGAGGTCGGTCGGCATCGAAACGGACGCGACCGCGAGGTCGATCGTGGTACCACACGGCGCGATGACCGCGTGCGCAGGGCGCAGCGCGCCGAGCGAGAGCAGGGAAGCGACGAGAAGGCGCATGACGAGAAGCTAGCCGCGCGCGGTGACGGGTGTCATCGGGCCATGGGGGACATCTGCCCCATGATCAGCGTCACGTTGTCCGAGGCCCCCCGTTCAAGCACCAGGTCGAGCAGGCCGCGGCAGATCGTCTTCGAGTCCACGGGCTTGGCCATCCAGGCGGCGATCTCCGCGTCGCTCACGTGCTTGGTGAGGCCGTCGGTGCAGAGGAGCATCCGGTCGGCGCGGCGCACGTCGGTGTGGTAGCTGTCGGGGGCGAGCTGCTGCGCGCCCAGCGCGCTCCACAGCACGTGGCGCAGGCGCGACTGCTCGGCTTCCTCGACCGACATGTCGCCCGAGTCGAGCGCGAGCTGCGCCATGGTCTGGTCCTTGGTGAGGCACTCGAGCGCGCCGTCGCGGAGGCGGTAGCACCGGCTGTCGCCCACGTGCACGAGGTGGGCGCGCGGCCACACGATCGTGACCATCGTGAGCGTCGAGGCCATGCCGCGCGTCCCCTCGTCGCGCTCACCGGCCTCGAGCACGTCCTGGTGCGTGCGCTCCACGGCCATGAGCATGTGGTCGATGAACGCCTTCTCGGTGCCGGGCTCGGAGCGCGCGTAGTAGTCCATCGCCTCGGTCACGTAGCGCGACGCGGCACGGAGCGCGGCGGTGCTGGCGGCGCGCCCGCCCACGCCGCCCCCGACGCCGTCGGCCACGAGGAAGAGCATGCCGCGGCGCGTGGAGGTCATGGTCGCCGGCTCGTCGTCGTCGAGCGACCCGTCGTGTACGACCATCGCGTGGTGCAGGCTCGCGATCAGGTACGCGTCCTGGTTCTCGTCGCGCTTGAGGCCCGGGTGCGTCACGCCGAACACGTCGATGTCGCGACCGCTGGGGCGGTCGTCGGCGGGGGGCTCGGGACGCGGGGGGGACGCGGCCATGCTGCGCTCGCTTCGGGGGGACGTGGCGAACATACCGCGCCCGGTGACGCGGTGCTATCCTGCATCGCTCAATGCCAACCCCTCCCGCCATCACCGCCACCCCGGGTGCCCCGCCGGCCGGCGGGCCGCCGCGCTCGAGCGGCTACGACCTGCCGCACCGCGACAAGATGGTGACGATGGCGGGCTCGCTGATCGGGCTCTTCCTCGCCGCCCTCGACCAGACCGTGGTCGGCACGGCAGGACCGGCGATCCAGCGCGACCTGCGCATCACGCCCGCGCTCTACCCGTGGCTCACCACCGCGTACCTCGTGGCCACCACGGTGATGGTGCCGGTGTACGGCAAGCTTTCCGACCAGATCGGGCGCAAGGCGGTGCTCCTCACGGGGATCGTGCTCTTCCTCGGCGGCTCGATGCTGTGCGGCATCGCGTGGAGCACGGCGTCGCTCATCGGCTTCCGTGCCGCGCAGGGACTTGGCGCGGCCGCGCTCTACACGAGCGCGTTCAGCGTGATCGCCGATTTGTATCCGCCGGCCGAGCGGGGGCGGTACCAAGGGTTGTTCAGCGCGGTGTTCGGCGTGAGCAGCGTGATCGGGCCGCTTCTGGGCGGCTTCCTCACCGACCGGTTCGGTTGGCACTGGGTCTTCTTCGTGAACCTGCCGCTCGGGCTCGTGGCGCTGGCGCTCGTGTGGCGGCGCATGCCCAACATGTCGCGGCGCGTGGCCGGCGAGCCGCTGCACGTGGACGTGGCGGGGGCGCTCTTCCTGATCGGGGCGATCGCGCCCTTCCTCGTCGCGCTCAGCTTCGGCCGCTCGACCGTGCGCGCCAACGAGGCCGGCTTCGCGTGGAGTTCGGCGCCGATCGTGGGACTCTTCGCGTTCGCAATCACGTGCGCGGTGCTGTTCGTGCGGCAGGAGCGGCGCGCGAACGAGCCGATCGTGGACTTCTCGATGTTCACGAACCGCACGTACGCGATCGCCAACGCCGGGTCGCTCATGCTGGGCTCGAGCTTCCTGGCGGGACCGGTCTTCCTGCCGCTCTTCCTCGTGAACGTGGCGGGGGTGAGTGCGACGCGCGCGGGGCTCGGGATGCTGCCGCTCACGCTCGGCATCGTGTTCGGCGCGGCGTTCGGGGGGCGCACGGCCGCGCGCATGGGGCGCTACAAGCCGGTGCTGATGGCGGCGCTCGTGGTGCTGCTCGCGGGGTTCATCGTCATGGCGCTCACGCTCACGAGCGCGAGCACGCTCCCCACCGTGGCGCTCCGGATGGCGCTCGTGGGGCTCGGCATGGGGCCCACGCTACCACTCTTCACGATGGCCATCCAGAACGCCGTTGACGTGCGGCACATCGGCGTCGCGACGGCGTCGGTGACCTTCTCGCGGGCGCTCGGGCAGGTGCTCGGCGTGGCCGTCATGGGCACGATCTTCGCGGGGGTGCTGGGCGAGGCGGCGGCGGGGATCGGCGTCGAGGGCGGGATGTCGGCGGTGGGCGCGCTCGCGGCCACCGCGGCGGGGCGCGAGGTGATCACGCACGGCGTGCGGTTGCTGTTCGGCTGCGGGTTCGCGCTCGCGGTGATCGGCGTGGTGGTGACGTCACGCCTCCCCGACGCGAAGCTCGCGAGCCGCCGCGCGCCGGCGCCCGCGATCGCCGACTAGCGCGGCGGGCGCGCCCTCGCGCGCACGGGGTGGCGCGCGCCTGTCGGGGGCGCGTGCGAGGCGTATCTTCCGCGCGATGCGTCGCCTCCTCAACAACCTCACCTTCCGCGTGCTCGTCGCGGTGGCCCTCGGCGTGGTGCTGGGGATCAGCGCTCCCGACACGGCGAAGGCGATGCGCCCGCTGGGCGACACGTTCATCAACCTGGTGCGGATGATCATCGCGCCGGTGATCTTCCTGACCGTCGTGCTCGGCATCGCGCACATGCGCGACCTGAAGCGCGTGGGGCGCGTGGGCGGCAAGGCGTTCCTCTACTTCGAACTGGTCACGACCGTCGCGCTCGCGATCGGGCTGGTGATCGTGAACGTCAGCAAGCCGGGGGCCGGCATCGACCGCGCCGCGCTCGCCGGCGGCGACATCAGCACGTACGCGAAGGCCGGGCAGCAGCTCAGCATGGTCGAGTTCCTGCTCCACATCGTGCCGTCGAGCATCGTGGACGCGTTCGCGCGCGGCGACATCCTGCAGGTGGTGTTCTTCGCGGTGCTGTTCGGGGCCGCGGTCGCGGTCATGGGCGACGCCGCCAGCAAGCTCGTCGAACTGCTCGACCAGCTGCTGCACGCCTTCTTCAGGATCGTCAGCGTGATCATGGTGGTCGCACCCATCGGCGCGTTCGGCGCGATGGCGTACACCGTCGGCAACTTCGGGCTCAAGACGCTGCTCCCGCTCGGGCGGCTCATGCTCGACGTGTACGCGACGATGGCCGTGTTCGTGTTCGTGGTGCTCGGGCTCATCGCGCGCGCGAGCGGCTTTTCGCTCTGGAAGCTGCTTACCTACCTGCGCGACGAGATCCTGCTCGTGCTCGGCACCTCGAGCTCCGAGGCGGCGCTCCCCCGGCTGATGGAGAAGCTCGAGCACGCCGGGTGCTCGCGCAGCGTGGTGGGGCTCGTGGTGCCGGCCGGGTATTCGTTCAACCTGGACGGCACGAGTATCTACCTGAGCATGGCCGTGATCTTCCTCGCCCAGGCCTTCGGCGTGGACCTGCCGATCTCGCAGCAGCTGTTCGTGCTCGGCGTGCTGATGATCACGAGCAAGGGCGCCGCGGGGGTGACGGGCTCGGGGTTCATCGTGCTCGCGAGCACGCTCGCGTCGCTCAAGGTGGTGCCGCTCGAGGGGCTCGCGCTGCTGCTCGGCGTGGACCGGTTCATGAGCGAGGCACGCGCGATCACCAACCTGATCGGGAATGCCGTGGCGACGGTGGTGCTGGCGCGGCACGAGCAGGCGTACGATGCGGAGGCGATGAAGGTGATCGGGGCGAAGTCGTGAGCCGCCAGACCCCCTAGCACGCCACCTGCCGCGACCGCCGCCCCCCGATCCCCGGCGCCACCCCACGCTCCACGCGCCGCAGCGTCAGCACCGCCACCTCCGGCGGCGTCCCCAGCCGGAACGGGATCCCCCACCACGTCGTCCCCGGGTGGATGTAGAGCAGCGACTCGCCACGCGCGTGCCACCCCATCGCGTGCTCGAGGAACGGGCTCGCCAGGCACCACTCGAGCGCCGGGATCGCGAACTGCCCCCAGTGCGTGTGCCCCGACAGCGTGAGGTGCAGGCTCCGCTCCGCCAGCGACGGCCAGAGCACCGGGTTGTGCGCCAGCGCGATCGTGAACAGGTCGCTCGGCAGGTTGCGCACGGTCGCGGCGATGTCCACGGCGCCGAGCGCGGTGCCGGCGTTGCGCCCCGCGGCGGGATCACCGGTGCCGGCCACGACGAAGCGCGCGCCGGCGTGCTCCACCACCACGTGCTCGTTCACCAGCACGCGCACCGGCAGCGCGCCCAGCCGCTCGCGCACCTTGGGCCAGTTGGCATAGATGTCATGGTTGCCGGCGATGACGAAGACGCCGAGCGGCGCGTGGAGCGCGCCCAGTCCCTTCGCGTAATGCACCACGTCCTCGTCAAAGTCGTCCACGAGGTCGCCCGTGATGGCGATCAGGTGCGGGTCGGCGCCCATGACGGCATCCGCGATCCCCTTGAGCCATGACGCGCGCGTGTGCGGCCCCACGTGCACGTCGCTCACCTGCACGATGCGCAGCCCGTCGAGCTCGGCCGGAATCGCGGCATGCGTCACGTCCATCTCGGTGACCACGAGCTGCCGCGAGCCCCAATACCCGGCGATCATCGCGACCACGAACACCGCCGATGCGAACGCGATCGTGAGCCGTCCCGCATCACCCACCACGCGCGAGTCGCCGCCCACGGCCACGAGCAGCAACCCCACCGCCGCGCCCGCGACCCCGGCCAGCATCGCGAGCAGCAGCCAGAAGTGCGAATACCAGAGGAAGCGGAAGCTCGTGAGGCGGAAGAGCCGGCCGGGATAGATGCCGCGCGCGCGCGAGACGAGGAACGTGGTGAACGGCACGAGTGTCACCACCCCCGCGACCGCGAGCATCGTGGGCCAGCCGCCCGGCAGCAGCGGCGCGAGGAACGCGCCCACCACGGCCCAGCTCACGCCGAGCAGCGTGAACAGGAGGCCGATGAAGCCAACGAGGCCGGGCGGGCGGCGGGCCGCCGGAAGCTTGGTGCCGGCGGGCGGGAAGTCGGAGATCGGGGTGGCCATGGTCTACTGCACTCAACGGCCAGCGCCGGTCAAAGGTGTCAAGCGGCACGTCGTTCACGACGGAACTTTTCGAAGCGCGCCGAGGGGAGTCGGCCGTTGCCAACCCCGGCTCGGACCGTAGAATCACCGGATGCCCGTCTCCGCCAGTTCGTCCCGCCTCATCTTCGACGCGCTCAAGGCCAACGGCGTGCGGATCATGTCCGCGCTCCCGGAGACCTGGCTCGTCCACCTGATCCGGATGGCCGAGGAGGACCCGGAGACGACGCTCGTGCGGCTGGCGAAGGAGGAGGAGGGGGTCGGCATCTCGACCGGCGCGCACCTGGCGGGCGTCAGGAGCGCGATGCTGATGCAGAACCACGGCTTCTTGGCGTCGGTCAACGGGATCGTGTCGTGCGCGCAGCTGTACCGTATTCCGCTGCTCATGCTGGTGAGCGCGCGTGGCGAGTTCGGCGAGCGCGACCCGTGGCAGACGGAAGGCGGTCTCGTGACCGAGCACGTGCTCGATGCATTGCGAATTCCCACGGAGCGGCTGGGCTCGCAGGGCGACGTCGCGCGGAAGATCTCCAAGGCGATGACGCTCGCGTATTCGGCCTCGCGACCGGTGGCGCTCCTCCTCGAGCGCGACCTGATGTGGGAGGAGGCATGAAGCGCATCGAGGCGATGCGGGCGGTGCACGACCGGCTGTCGCAGCCGAGGGTCGCCGTCGTCACGATCATGGGCGCGGTGGCGGCCGAGCTGCAGTCGATCGGGCACCGGCCCAACTTCTTCTATTTGCAACACGCGATGGGGCTCGCGTCGTCGCTGGGGTTAGGCCTAGCGCTCGCACGGCCCGAGCTCACGGTCATCGTGTTCGACGGCGACGGCTCGATCCTCATGAACCTGGGCGGACTCACCACGCTCGCGCGCTACGCGCCGAAGAACCTCGTGCACGTGGTCTTCGACAACGAGAGCCTGCTCTCGGTGGGCGGGTTCCCGACGGCCACGTCCACGGGCAGCGACATCGCGGCGATGGCTGCGGGGGCCGGCGTGCCGCGCACCTCCACGGTACGCGACCTCGCGTCGTTCACGAGTGCCTTCGATGCCGCGCTCGCCGCGCGCGAACTCACGACGCTCGTGGCCGAGGTCGAGGCCGTGGGCCCGGCCGCGTTCGTCACCGACCTGTCGCTGCTCGAGAACCGGTACCAGTTCCAGCGTCACCTGCGCTCGCTCGCGCCCTGAGCGCTCGCGTCGCCCTCGCCGTTCGCCCTCGTCGTCCCCAGTTCCGGAGTCCCCCGATGTCGCTCCTCTCGCAACTCGTTGACGCCCTGAACGCCGGCTCGCTGCGCGTGGTGGACTTGACGCAGCCCCTGGGCCCCGACACGCCGGTGATCGACCTGCCGCCGATCTTCGGCGCCTCGCCCGGCGTCACGCTCGAGACGATCTCGCGCTTCGACGAGAAGGGCCCGGCCTGGTACTGGAACACGATCACGATGGGCGAGCACACCGGCACGCACTTCGACGCGCCCATTCATTGGATCACCGGCAAGGACCTGCCCGACAACCGCACCGACACGATCCCGCCGCGGCAGTTCGTGGGCCCCGCGTGCGTGTTCGACATCACGGCGGAGGTCGCCAAGAACGAGGACTTCCTCTTCACGCCCGACCACCTGGCCGCGTGGGAAGCGAAGCACGGCCGCGTCCCCAAGGGGGCGTGGGTGCTGCTCCGGAGCGGCTGGAGCGCACGCACGACCAAGGCGGCGTTCTTGAACGTCAAGGCCGACGGCCCGCACAGCCCGGGCTTCCACCAGGAGACCTCGCGCATCCTCGCCCGCGAGCGCGACGTGCTCGGCGTCGGCGTCGAGACGGTGGGCACCGACGCGGGGCAGGCGGGCGGGTTCACGCCGCCCTTCCCGAATCACACGACGATGCACGGGGCGGGGAAGTTCGGGCTCGCGAGCCTGTGCAACCTCGATCAGCTGCCGGCGACGGGGGCGGTGGTGATTGCGGCGCCGCTCAAGATCGTGAATGGGAGTGGGAGTCCGCTCAGGGTGTTGGCGTTGGTCGCACAGTAGTCGTGTACTTGGCGAAGTTCTTGATTACACGCAGCTCCTGTAAGGCGATGCGAGGCAAGCAAACGTGAATGGCCAACTCAACTGAAGTGGGGGCGAACACCGGCGTCCGCTTCTGATCGACGGCTGGGCGGAAGAATTCTACAAGGCGCAGAAGGACGATCGAACGCCTGGACATTCCACGTGACTTGGCGCCATGCCCGGCACGGCAGCGGGACGTTCTTCGTTGTCAGACCACACTACCGAAGCCGGTGTAGCGCCATTGTCGAGGAGTGAGCAACGAACCGATAGTCCGCGGCAAGGCCTAACTCTCGGACTCATGCTCGGCGGGCTGTACGCGATCGGAACATCCCGCGCGCTCGATCGGGCGGGCTCGAGAGCGGCTGGCAGTTGGCAGATGGGAATCGTCATCACGGGCGCTGGCGGAGTGACGGGCTGGCTCTGGTCACGCTTGCGGCCAAACGCGGCGTCCCGAGCGTTTGCGCGCTGGCTGCGAGGCTGCAGTGCACTGCTCCCGCTCGTTCTTGCGTTCTCGTATTCTATTCTGCGCGACACTTCCTACTACGCGATGGTTCCGACGGCTTTGGGGATTTCGGCGATCGGGTCCTTGCTTCTGACGAACATCAGACGCGCGGTGTGAGCGTACGAGGAACCCGCACTGACAGGACATCGAACAGAGAGCGGCCAACTAGGGACTAGGGCTTACACTGTTGGCGCTCGTCGTGCAGCATGAGCTGAGCCTTCACGGGCTACCGTCTTCTGCACCGGTCGACAAGGCGAACCGCAATTCCCGGAGGCGGTGATGAAAGGAGGCGAGGGAAACGGGTACCTCTGGTTCCTTCTGGTTGCCGTGTTCTTCTTTCTACTCGCAACCGGGCGCGCGACGCTGTTTCGACCCGGCCGCCACAGCTCCGAGCGAGACGAGCAGCCCTCCTCGGGGCTACGCATGTTTGGATGGGGGTTTTGCGGTATCTCGCTTGTACTGGCGACAATCGCCTTCATCTACCGATGACCGACGATTGTGAGCGTCAGAGAGCGGCGGCCCGCGGCAAGACGCGTTTGTTCGATGTCACGCTCGCTGGACCGCCCATCGTGGCACAGCGCACATAGAGTGTGGTGTGGCGAAATCGCAAGACCGAGTGCCAAGAGCAATGCACGAACCCATGCCACTGCCGTGTTGAGTCTGAGATGTGGCATCCCCAACCCCCGGGAGGTCGTCCTGCCGCTCTCAGGGGCCCGAACTCCGTCGGCAACCGAGTCATAGCCGATGCGCCACCATCACACCCGCCTGTGCCGTGCCCTCATCGCGATCCTGACGGCACTCTTGCCGCTGGTCGCGGGCGCACAATCGACGCGCGCACACCCGCCGCTGGAACGCGAGATGCTGGACGCCATGCGCGCCGCGGCATCCGCAAAACTCGCTGCCGCTGGCGATCGACGGACGAGCCTCGCGGTGCTTGGCCCGCCCCAAGAGGACCGACTGATCGTCAAGAACGAACCATTGCTCCAGCTCGGCAAGCTGCGCGTGCGGAGTGCCGCTCTGCCCGGCATGATGGACTGGCAGCACTACCTAATGGGAGACGTCGACGGCAGGCTCTATCGCCTGGGCGGCTTCGGGCCGCCATCGACCGCGCAGCTGGCGCAGCTCCTCAAGGAGAGCGGTACGCGCTGCGAGGCGACCACGCTCCGGGTGATCGCACGCTTGTTCGACCCGAACGGCCGAGGCGACTGGGCCGCGGAGGCCGCCGCAGCGGTGGGCAGCGGTCAGGTGCCGATCACGAGTCTGCCCGACACGGCGCGCCTCGTGGACTACTTGCGCGACTCCGCGCACTGGGCCGCTGACTCGAGCTTGGTGGTACGAATTGCGTTCATGACACGCACGTACGGCGTGACGGAGGTGCCGCAAGTCGTCTCGACGGGTTTCGCGTGCGGGCGCGACGGAAGCGTGCATGCCGTTTCGCAGTACGTATTTGATCTGCTCCCGCAGCGCCGCTGAGGGAACCCTGGTCCTCGACACTCGCTCGTCTGGGCCACCCGCTGCACGCCCGAAACACTGTTGTCCGCGTGTGCCTCACCGCCTGCCGCGACTTCGATCGCGCTGGTAGCTTCTCGCCGTGCCCTCCCCCCGCCGCACCCCCGCCCAACGCAACGCTACCGCCGTCCGACACCTCAAGAAGGCGGACCCCAAGCTCGGCGCCTGGATCGCCAAGGTCGGCCCGTGCCCGCTCACCCCCAACCGCGCCGGCACGCACTTCGACCACCTCGTCCGCTCCATCGTCTACCAGCAGCTCTCCGGCAAGGCCGCCGCGACGATTCACGGGCGCTACCGCGCGCTCTACGGCGACGCGCCGCACGAGGCCGAGTACCTGCTGACGCTCTCCGATGCGCAGTTGCGCGGCGTCGGGCTGTCGCACGGGAAGATGGCCTCCATCCGCGACCTCGCCACGCGCATCACCACGGGGCAGCTGCCGCTCCACAAGCTCGACGAGATGGAGGACGAGGAGGCCATCACCTACCTGAGCTCCGTGCGCGGCATCGGCCGCTGGACGGCGCAGATGGTCCTCATGTTCCGCCTGGGCCGCCCCGACATCGTCGCCGAACTCGACCTGGGCGTCCAGAAGGGCGTCCAGAAGATCTACAACCTGCGGAAGCTTCCCAAGCCCGATCGCGTGGTGAAGATTGCAGCCGCGTGGGCTCCCTACCGCACCATCGCCAGCTGGTACTGCTGGCGCGTCCTCGAGATAGACTGAGCGACGGACGGGGCGCGCCGCGGGCACCATCGTGCGGCCTTGCGCGTATGTATATACATGCGTAGGTTACGCAGTGATCTTTGACTGGGATCCCCGCAAGAGCGACCAGAACTTCGCCCGGCGGGGCTTCGACTTCGAGTTCGCCACGCTGGTCTTCACCGGCCGGACCGTCGAGTTTGACGACACGCGCCGGGACTATGGCGAGCGGCGCGTCATCGCGATCGGCCACGCCGACCGCATCCCGCTCACCGTCGTCTACACGGATCGCATCGCCCCGGACGGACAGGTCGTCCGCCGGATCATCAGTGCCCGCGTCAGCCACCGAAAGGAGCGCCTCCGCCATGCCCAAGCCCTCGCCGCGATCGCGCCGCCCGACGACGCCGACCAAGGGGCGCGCTGATCTCGCGCGGCTCCGTCGCATGACGGACGCGGAGATCGAGCGCACCTCGCCGCCGGAACTGCGCAACCTGCCGGACGACTTCTGGACGGACGCGCGCGTGGTCGTGCCGGTGACCAAGGAAGCGATCTCGATCCGCCTCGACCACGACGTCATCGCCTGGTTCCGCGCGACCGGTCCCCGCTACCAGAGCCGCATCAATGCGGTCCTGCGGAGCTACGTGGAGCATGCCTCCACGCCCCCGGCTCCCCGCAAGCGGCAGCGCGCGAGTTAGCGTGCACGACGCACACGAAGCTTCCCAGGCCCGATCGCGTGGTGAAGATTGCAGCCGCTTGGGCTCCCTACCGCACCATCGCCAGCTGGTACTGCTGGCGCGTCCTCGAAATCGACTGACGTGAACGCTGACTGGGCCCTCGAAGGGCACGTGCACCGCGGCTGCGGCGGACGCTACGCGCGCCGCACCGAGAACATCACCATCAAGGTGAGCGGCATGGCCGCCACCGTCGAGCGTTCGCTCTACCGCTGCGATGCCTGTGGCGACGACCAGTACACGGTCGAGCAGCGCGAGGACGCCGAGCAGAAGGCGATCGACTCGATCCGCAGCTACTACGAGCTGCTCACGCCGAAGGAGATCCGTCGCTTCCGCGAGTCCACGCAGCTCACCCCCGAGCAGTTCGGCCACCTCCTCTGGGGGACGCCGCGCGGCGTCGTCGAGGGGTGGGAGAAGGGGCGCTACCTGCAGAACCAGCAGGCCGACCAGCTGATCCGCTCGCTGATGGATCCGGACGAGCTCAAGCGCCGCGCGGCCAAGGCCGGCGTCGTGCTGCCGCCGCCGCCCGAGCAGATCGCGATGTCGTCGCTCGAGGAGCCCGTACCCGCGACGGAACCATAGCCCGTCCCCGGAGGTTGGCCCGGCAGAGACGCGATGCCCACCTCCACCTTCGTATCCCGCTTCCCCCTCACGCGCGAACAGCTGTTCGCGTGGCACGAACGTGCGGGTGCGTTCGAGCGACTGAGCCCGCCGTGGGCCCCCGCGCAGGTGCTCGAGCGCCACGGGACGATCCACGACGGCGACACGATCGCGCTCCGCACCAAGGCGGGCCCCATCGCCACGACGTGGCGCATGACGCACGGTGACTTCGTCGCCGGCCGCCAGTTCCGCGATAGCTTGCAGAGCGGCCCCTTCGCGCGCTGGTCGCACCTGCATCGCGTGGACGACGCCCCCGACGGTGGCGCCACCCTCCACGACGAGATCACCTGGGCGCTCCCGGGCGGTGCGCTGGGACAGGCCGTGGCGGGTTGGTTCGCCTCACGCGAACTCGCGCGCGTCTTCCGTTACCGGCACCAGCTCATGTCCCGCGACTTCGCCCGTCACGCCCTCCTCGGAAGCAAGCCGCTCACCGTCGCCATCACCGGCGCGAGCGGCATGATCGGCACGCAGCTCACCCACCTGCTCACCACCGGCGGTCACACGGTGCGCGCGATCGCCCGCACCCCGCGCGCCCCCGGCGACATCGCCTGGAATCCGCAGCGCGGCACGCTCGACCCGCGCGCGCTCGAGGGGGTGGACGCGGTGGTGCACCTGGCCGGCGCCTCGATCGCCGACAAGTGGACGGGCGAGCAGATGCGCGCCATCCGCGAGAGCCGCGTGCAGGGCACGGCGCTGCTCGCGCGCACGCTGGCGCAGATGGAGCGGAAGCCCAGGGTGCTCGTGAGCACGAGCGCCGTCGGCATCTACGGCGATCGCGGCGGCGACCTGCTCGACGAGTCGAGCGCTCCGGGCACGGGATTCCTCGCCGACGTCGCGCGCCAGTGGGAATCGAGCGCCGACCCCGCGCGCGCCGCGGGGATCCGCGTGGTCCACCCGCGCTTCGGACTCGTCCTCACGCCGCTCGGTGGCTTGCTCGGCAAGCTGCTCCCGATCTTCAACATGGGCGCCGGTGGCAAGGTCGGCTCGGGCACGCAGTGGCAGAGCTGGGTCGCGCTCGACGACGTGCTCGGCGCGCTCTGCTTCGTCATCGGCCACGACACTGTGAGCGGCCCGGTCAACGTCGTGGCGCCCAATCCGGTAACCAACGCCGAGTTCACGCGGGTGCTCGCGCACGTGCTCGTGCGGCCGTCGTTCGCGACGGTGCCGCCCTTCGCGCTCCGCATGGCGTTCGGTGAGCAGATGACGCGCGAGGTGTTCCTCGCGAGCCAGAAGGTGCGGCCGGCGGTGCTGGAGCACGCCGGATTCCAGTTCGACTTCTCGACGCTGGAGCCGGCGCTGCGGTTCTTGCTGGGGAAGTAGGGGAAGCGTCCGCCCTCTACCGGAGGCGCTGGGCCTGTGCGCGATCCGTTTCCGCGGCTACGTCACCTGACGTATTGGGGTGGGCGCCAGGCGCCCGCATACTTGCGGCATCCCCCACCCCGGAGCCGCGTCCATGTCACGAATCCCTCGTTCCGCTGGCGCCGTCGCGCGCCTCGTGCCGCTGCTGGCGTGCCTCGCCGTCACCCCCGGCGCCGCGCAATCGGTTCCCGTCGGCCCTCGCCCGCAGGACTCCACGCGGGTCCGCCTCCGCTTCGAGCAGCCTCGGGTCGCTCCGGCCGAAGTCGACGGATACGTGCAGGGGAGCACGCCGCGCGGACTCCGCGTGCGGATCCGCGATGACCAGCGGCTCGCGCCACTCGCCCTCGGCCGTCACGACCAGCTCGTGGACGAGGACACGCGCGACGGCGACTCGGTCACCGTGGTGGTCAATGCGCGCTGGCTCGTCGGCGTGTGGAGCATGCCGCGCACGGGCGAGCCGGAAGTGAGCCACGCTCGCGGCGCGGCCAGGGGCGCGCTGATCGGCGGCGGCACGGGCGCGGTGCTCGGCCTGCTTGGCGGCCTCGCTGCGCTGACCGGCAGTCACAGCTGCACGGGCTTCTGCGTGGCGCCCACCGGCGGGGCACTCGCCGCGGTCATGGTGGCGATGGGTGCGATGACCGGCACCGTGGTCGGCACCGGGATCGGCGCGCTCGTCGGCTCGGAGGTCATGCCGTGGGACGCGGTGCCCGAGGCGGAGTGGCGGACGCGGATTCCGGCGGGGGGGCCGTGAGGCCCGACGACGATCGCGAAGCTCAGGCGGCGAGCTGAACCCGCACTTCGTACGCACCGGCGTCCGGTACGTCATCGCCCAGCTCGCGCATGCCGTCCAGGTGGAAGGCAATCGCGGCGCGAATGTCACGCTCCACCTCATCGCGCGTACGCCCGGTGGCGATGCATCCCGGCAGTTCGGTCACGAACGCGGAGAAACCGGTCGACGTTCGTTCAATGATCACGTTGAGGATCACGGGAGGAGTCCTGCCTGCTTGAGGACGCTGCGAAGAGTGCCCAAGGCAATGTCGTCACCGGGGCGTCCAGGCACTGTTACCAGTCCCGGCTTGAGCGGATGACGATACTGGCCGTGCGAGCCGCGCGTCCGAACGAGAATCCATCCGTCGTCGCGCAACCGCTTGAGGAGATCACGAATCTTCATCTCCTCAGTTTCAACTGTACCAACGGAAGGTGTGAGACGCAAATCCTCGCAGCGCAAGGAATTGGTACTCTCACCTTCAATCAGTCCCCCGCCGGCACCAGCCCCTCGGCCTCACCGTGCGCCACCACCACCGGCGCCCGCTTCCGCCGCTGCATCCACCCCTGCAGCTCGTCCAGGTACGTGTAGAACACCGGCGTCACGTACAGCGTCACCAGCTGCGAGAACGCGAGCCCGCCCACCACGGCCACGCCGAGCGGGCGTCGCTCGCTCGCGCCGGCGCCCCAGCCCACCGCGATCGGCAGCGCGCCCATCAGCGCCGCCATCG
>JACQES010000156.1 GCA_016200495.1 Gemmatimonadota bacterium | reverse complement strand
CGCGGCAGGTCTTCTCGGTGGAATCGGACGGCTTCCAGTTCCTGGTGCACCGCGGTGCCACGCTGCTCTTCCAGGCGATCGGCGCCGAACCGCAGGCCTTCCCCGTGGTGCGCTCCCCCGACGGGCGCGAGCGCGTGCTGCCCAACCTGCCGCCGACGGTGGCGCTCTCGTATCCGCGCGTGTCGCCCGACGGACGCGCGATCGCGTTCACGGGCAAGCGGGCGGGCGCGTCGGAGAACGACATCTGGGTGTACGACCTGCCGTCGGGCCCGCTCCGGGCGCTGCCGGGGCAGGGGAACGAGCACCCGCGCGCGTTCACGCCGGACGGCTCGCAGATCCTGTTCTCGTCCGACCGGAGCGGGCGTGCGGCGCTCTACCTGCGCCCGTGGCGCGGCTCGGGCGAGGCGCAACTCGCGCTGGGCCTCGACGCCGACGACCTCCTCGCGGCGAGCCTCCTGCCCGACGGGAAGCACGTCGTGTTCGGGCTCCTGCGCGGCGACACCCATGCCGGCGACCTCGGCACGGCGCCGCTGGGCCGCCCCGACTCGATCGTGATGCTGACGGCGGGCCCGTACCATGAGTGGTCGCCGGCCGTGTCGCCCGACGGCAAGTGGCTCGCGTATCGCACCAACGAGAGCGGACGGTCGGAGGTGGTGGTGCGCGGCCTCGAGGGCGGCCGCGCGGTGCAGGTCTCGCGCGCGGGAGGCTACCTGCCGCAGTGGTCGCGCGACGGACGGGGGCTGTACTACGAGAGCGAGCTGGGCGACACGCTCTTCCTCGCGCAGCTCGACCTGACCATCGCGCCCCGCGTGACGGGAACGCGCGCCGTGGCGCCGATCGTCGCCGGCCGCGGGTTCGACGTGCTGCCGCAGGACCTCGGCCTCGTGACCTTCCGGGCGCGCGGCGAGCCCAAGCTGCCCGCGCCGCCCGCGGCGGTGGTCAACTTCCGCAGCGAGATCGAGAAGGCGTTCGGCCGGTAGGGAAACGGCGCGGTGTCACGCCAGGAGGCGCGTCAGCGCGTGCGTTGACGGCCGCGTGCCGATCTGCGGGGCGTCGCACGCCGTCATGGGACGGTGGTCCTGGCTTGCCTACGGCTTCGGCTGTCCCCTCTGCTGCGCCTGCAGCTGCTTCGCGACCTTCTCGACCTGCGCCATGACGCGCAGCAGGTTGCCGCCCCACAGCTTCTCGATGTCGCGCTCGGAGTAGCCGCGCCGCACCAGCTCGATGGTGACGTTGATGGACTCGCTGGCGTTCGAATAGCCCTCGATGCCGCCGCCGCCGTCGAAGTCGGAGCTGATGCCGACGTGGTCGATGCCGATCATCTTGACGGCGTAGTCGATGTGGTCCACGAAGTCCCGGACCGTCGCGCGCGGCGGCGGCGGGTACTTGGCATCGAGCTCGGCCTGGCGGCGACGGAACTCGTTCATCACGGAATCGCTGGCCTGGGCGCCGCCGGCGCCACGCGCGCCCCCACCGCCACCACCGAGGCCGAACTCCTGGCGCAGCTTGGCCAGCGCCGCCGTCCGCTCCGGCGAGGCCGGGGGCGGCGTCTTGATGTAGGCGTTGAACGCGACCACCTGCACCACGCCGCCGCCATCGGCGATCGCGTGCAACTGGTCGTCGTCGAGGTTGCGGCTGTGGTTGCAGATGTTGCGGATGGCGGAGTGCGACGCGATCACGGGCGCCATGCTCATCCCCATGACCTGCATGTTCGCGACCTTGGACGGGTGCGAGATGTCGAGCATGATGCCCAGCACATTCGCTTCCTGCACCACGCGGCGCCCCATCGGCGAGAGGCCGTTCCACTTCCAGACGTTGTCCTGCTCGCCGGTGTTGGAGTCGGAGAGCTGGTTGTGGCCGTTGTGCGCGAGCGAGAGATAGCGGGCGCCGCGCTGGTAGAAGTCGCGGACGTTCGCGATGTCCTCGCCGAGCGGGTAGCCGTTCTCGACGCCCATGAGCGCCACCTTCTTCCCGGAGCGGAAGATGCGCGTGGCGTCGGCGGCGGTGTACGCGATGGCGATCTTGTCGGGCGCGATGCGCTCGGCCAGCGCGTGCACGGCGTCGAACTTCGCGATGTCCTCGGCGCGGGCCCGCGCGTAGCCCGAGTCGGTGAAGTCCTGTCGCTGCCCGGTGTAGATGCTGAAGAAGACGGCGTCGAGGCCGTTGGCGAGCATCTTCGGCAGGTCCACCTGGTTGCGGGGGATCCCGGTGACGTAGTTCGGCGGCGGCCCCGTCATGGCCGACGGGGCGAAGTCCACGTGCGTGTCGAGCTTGAGCACTTTCGCGTGGATCGCGCGGGCGCGCTCGAGCAGCTTGGGGTCGTCCTGTGCGGCGAGGGGAGCCGCGGCGACGGCGAGCAGGGTGAGGGCGCGCGTGGAGAGTCGCATGGGGCCAGTGGAAGGGGCGAGCGGCGGGTCAGGCGGGCGGCAGGGCGACGATGAAGGTGCTGCCCTCGCCGGGGGTGCTTTCGGCCCAGATGCGCCCGTCGTGACGCTCGACGATGGACCGGCAGATGGAGAGCCCGAGGCCGGCGCCGCCCTTGACCTGGCGGTCGGCGCTCTCGACCTGCACGAACTCTTCGAACACGGCGTGGACCTTGTCGGCGGGGATGCCGCGCCCATGGTCGCGGACGTGCAGCTCGACCGCGGCGTCGGTGCGGCGCGCGGAGAGCTCGATGGCGCTCCCCGGCGGCGAGAACTTGATGGCGTTGCCGATGAGGTTGGCCAGCACCTGGGCGATCTCGTCGGCGTCGGCGAGCACGTCGAAGCTGCCCTCGTCCACCTCGATGCGGAGCCCGGCCGCGACCGCGACCGGCTGCATGGCGCGCGCGACGTCGTGGAGCAGGTCGGTGGTGGCGCACGGGCGCGGCACGAAGGCCGCGCCGCCCTGGCGCACGCGCTCGAGATCGAGCAGCGCGTTGGAGAGCCGGACGAGGCGCTCGGCGTTCGCGAGGGCGATGTCCACCATCGCCGAATCCTCGCCGGGGGCGCGGGTCAGGGCGGCCATGTGCAGCGCCGCCACGATGGCGGTGAGCGGGTTGCGGATCTCGTGGCTCACGACGCCGATGAGCTTGTTCTTGATCGCGGCGACGCGCTCGAGTTCGCGCAGCGTGGTGCGGAGCCGCAGCTCCGTCATGACCTGCGCGGCCAGGTCCTCGAGGATGCCGAGCTCCTCGGGCGACCAGACGCGCGGGGTCGTGTCCACGGTGCAGAAGGAGCCGAGTACCTCGCCGTCCTCGGTGCGGAGCGGCATGCCGGCGTACGCGATCACCCCCATGCCCGCGATGGCGAGGTTGTCGTGCACGAGCGGGTGGTGGGGCGCATCCTCGACCACGAGCGGCTCGCCGCTCGCGACGACGTGCTGGCAGAACGAGTGCGTGAGGCGGGAGCCACGCGCCTCCTTCCACGGTGAGCCGAGGCCGACCTCGAGGGCGCGGAGCCGCGCGGGTGCGGCGATGGCGGAGGCGGGGGCGGCGGGCATGGTGGGCGGTGAAGGCCGAAATCAGCCCACCGCCCCCGCCGGGCGCAAGCGTGGGCGCCGCTACAGGCGGAAGAGATAACTCATCTTCACGAACAGCCCGTCCGCCTGGCGATCGAGGCGCCGGAAGCCGAACGGATCGCCCTCGGTCATGGTGCTGCCGTAGCCCGCGAAGACCACGGTGCCAGGGGACGGCTGGTACGAGAAGAGGGCGTCGGCGCGGAAGCTGTTGTTGTTCTGCGCCCCGGCGCGGGCGAAGGTGCTCCCGGTCCTGATCAGGATCGGGAAGTTGGTGCCGCCCTCGTCGCGCAGCGAGTCGCGCTGGAGCGAGGTGTACTGCCCCACGAGCCGGAAGAAGATGGCGCGCGTGAGCTGGTACTCGAGCTTGACGCGCGGGATGCGTCCCTCGCCCACGCGCGAGCCGTCGGTGCCGCGGTAGAACGCCTGCCAGTTGTACGTGCCCTCGACGCGGACCTGCGGCGTGGGCCGCCAGGTGGCGCCGAAGGTGGCGAAGACGATGTCGGCGCTCGACCACTCGAAGAAGTTCTCGTCGCGGCCCGCGACGTACAGCGCGTTGAACGAGAAGTGCTTGAACTCGGGGCTCGTGAGCGTGAAGACCCAGTCGGTGTTGGGGATACGCGGCCGGCCGACGAACGGCACCGTGTCGACCGTCGCGCCGAGGTGGCGCTCGACGTAGTAACCGGGAAAGAGGCCGGGGTCGTACGCGAACTCCTCGAGGAGGACCGAGGCGCCCACCTGCCACCCGCCGCGCAGCGTGGCCGTCTCGTTGAAGTGGAGCTTCTTCTCGAGCGCGTCCCGGCCGTGCAGGAAGGCCTGGTAGCCCCAGCGGTCGTCGAGGACGACGTTGGTCGTGAACGCCTGCCACCAGCTCCCCTCGTCGGCGAACCAGGTGTAGGCGTTGTTGAGCGAGGCGTGCGCGTTGGCCCCGCGCGAGATGAAGCCGCTGGCGGTGAAGAAGTTCTCGTGGAGCCCGCTGATCAGGAAGCTCGACGCGAGGTTGCGGGTGTTGCGCGCGAGGTAGGCCACCCACATCGGCGCGACGTTGGCGGCGGCGCCCGTGCGCTCGGTGCGGCTGAGCGCCCCCTGCAGGCGGGCGCTCCACTTGTCGTCGAGCACGAAGCGGCCGTCGAGGTCGAGCACGCGGTTGTTGCCCGCCGGCTCCTCCTTGGCGGTGTAGAGCAGGCCGAGGCGCGACCCGGCGCCGACGTCGCGGCTGAGGCGGAGGATCGTGAAGAACGGGCGGTCGGTGCCCGTGAGCGAGCCCGGCGTGTCGTCGAGCGCGGTGAGGAGCGCGACCCCGGTGCCGGCGACCTTGCCCGTGATCTTGGCTGCGGCGACGGGGCTCAGGATGCGCCGCGTGTACACGAGCGCGTTCGGCGTCGAGAACTGCTCGGCCCCCTCGAGGAAGAAGGGGCGCTTTTCCGTGAAGAAGAGCGCCTGCCGCGGGTCGGTCACGAACTGTCCCGCATCCGACTCGACCTCGGCGAAGTCGGGATTGACCGTGCCGCTCAGCGTGAGGTTGTTGGTGATCCCCCAGCGCACGTTGCCCCCCGCCTGCTGGTGCGCGGCGCCGTAGCCGTACGTGCTCGGGCCCTGCGCGCCGTCGAGGTGCGAGGTGACGATCGGGGTGATGTCGAGCACCGTGCCGCGGTCGAGGCCGGAGAGGCCGCTCACGTGGCCGTGCTGCGCGATGTACGACGGCGCCGAGCGCAGCGCGGGGGCCCAGCTGTACTCGTACCCCCGCGACTGCACCTTGCGGATGACGTTGAGGCTCCAGGTCTGCTGGTCGGCGGCATGGAACGAGAGGGACTTGAACGGGATGCGGATCTCGATCTCGTAGCCGAAGTCGGTGACGCGCCCCTTGGACTGGAAGACGTAGTCCGGGCTGATGTCCGTGGCCTCGCGGCCCGTGACCTGCACGCCGAAGCCCTGCGTGTTGGCGATGCCGCTCTCGACGACGATGCCGTCGCCCTGCACGCCGAGCGGGTTGGCGCCGAACACGGTGGCCTGCCGGCCGTCGTTGTAGGTACCGATGAAGATCCCGATGTAGTCGTCGGCGTACATCTTGTCGCGATCGGCGAGCGTCGCGCGCACGGTGCCGGGCTCGGCCCACGCGCGGATGCCGAAGTGGATCGCGGTGGCCGAATACCAGACGAGCACCTCGGTGGAGTCGTCGGCCGGGACGCCGTCCGACGGCGCGTAGCGCGAGAACCCGGTCAGCTTGGCGGCCCGCAGCCAGACCGGCTCGTCGAGGACGCCGTCCACGGTGATGGTCGTGTCCACCCGCGGGAGCCGCACGTCGAGGGCGCGCTCGCGCCCGCTGTGCACGGGACCGACGTGGGGACCGCCGCCGAGGAGGAGCGAGGCGGCGGCAAGCTGGGCGAGGAGCAGGGGCATCGACGGCCGGGGCGCGGTGGGAGGCGGACGGTGACGAAACGGGATTCGACACCGGCCGGGGAGCGGCGGTTGCAACGGCGGGGGCGCGCGCTCCAACGTGTCCGCCCGACACCCACCGACAGTCTACGCAAGGCATTCCCCGAGTGCTCGCGCGGCGAATCCCCGAATGCCCGGGCGGCGGGGTTGTGGCATCGTGCAGGTGCGGGCCTCGCGGCCCGCCAGCCCGGGAGGGCCCCATGACCAACACGACGATGCAGCCGACCGAACAGAAGACGGACCGCAAGGCGCACTTCGACGCCATGCTCGCCGACTTCGAGCGCCAGCGCGACGAGCTGCGCGTGCATGACGCCTTCCGGACGCACGCTGGGCTCCGATCGCGCGAGCGACCGGAGCCCCGTGGCGCCACGCGGTGCGGCGAAGGTCAGTTCTCGACGACGATCAGGTACTTGCTCGCGCCCCAGAACTTGTCGTGGTCGGCGATCTTGAGCCCGCCCTTGATCTCGTTCGGGTCGGTGGGCGGCGCCTCGAGCGCGCCCAGGTCCTGGCGCGTCACGATGCGGTAGCTCTTCTCGCCGTTCGGGAACGGGATCTCCTTCGTCTTCGTGCGGTCGATGGCGGTGAACGCGGCCGGCTGCAGGTCGCGCACCGGCACCGCCGTGCGGCCGATGCCGATGAAGCCGCCCGTCATCTCGAGGACGTGGATCTTCACGAGGTCGTCGCGGGTGCCGACGATGTAGTAGACGGTGTTCTTCTCCGTGACGAGCTGCGTCTTCTCCGTCGTGAGCTGCTCCTTCTCCTGCGTCAGCATCCCCTTCTCCTTGAGGAGCGTCGCGTTCTCGGCGCTGAGCGCGGCGACCTGCTCGGTGAGGGTGGCCACCTGCTGCTTCTGGCCCTCGACGAGCACCTTGAGCGCATTCACCGTCGAGTCGAACTGCGCGATCTGCGCCTTGGCGGTCGCGTTGTCCTTGACGAGGCTCGCGACGCGCGCGCGGCTCGAGGCGAGGCGCTTCTCGGTGTCGTTGAGGCGCGTGACGAGCGCGGCGACGCGGTCGAGCATCGCCTTGCGGGCCTGCGCCGGGGTGAGCGTGTCGGGGAGGTCGCCGGCCGCCTTCACGACGGGCTTCCCGACGTTGCTGCCCTTGGCGCGGGCCAGTTCACCGTTGACTTCGGTGATGAACTGCGACGTCGCCACGACGTCGCGGAGCAGGGAGTCCTTCTCGGCCGAGACCTGCTGCAGCTGCGCCACCGAGGCGTCGAGCTGCGCCTTGGAGCGGTCGCAGGCGGAGGTGAGAAGCAGGGCGGCGGCGAGGAGGGGGGCGAAGCGGCGCATGGGCGGCACGGAGAGGGCGACTCCGGGCGCGATGCGCGCCCGGTTGGGGGAGGCGCGCAAGGGCGCCCGGGTCCCGCATGCTACCCCTTCCGGGGGGACGAGGCTATCACACGAATGGCGGAAATCGTCACGCCGGTGACATGTCAGGGGACTGCGCGGCCCACGCTGCCCTCGCGAGGGGACGCCGGACCTGTCGAACCCAGGCTACTCGGCGGTGACAGCGGCCAGAAAGGCGTCGGTGTCGAGGGAAACAGGTGACGCTGCGTAGACGGCCACCTTTCCGCTCGCCTCGTACAGCGCCTCCTGCATGGCATTGAGCGCGAAGCCGTCGTCCGGCCCGAGCCGGCTGGCGTGCACCACGATCCCGCTCTCGAAGCGGACGAGGATGTCGGTCGAGAGCATGGTCGGCTTGCGGGGGATGTCCACGAGGAGCTCCCCGGCGCCCAGGCCGCACTCGTGGGCGAGGCGCGCCTCGATCGCGGCCACCTGCTCGGGGCCGAGCGGTGGCACCGCGCCCAGCGGCACCGAGAGGATTCGGGCGTAGAGGCGGCGCGCGGCGAGGC
>JACQES010000129.1 GCA_016200495.1 Gemmatimonadota bacterium | reverse complement strand
GCGACGAGACGATCTTCGAGATCTCGACCGACAAGGTGGACGCGGAAATCCCGTCGCCGTCGGCCGGCATCCTCGCCGAGATCATCGTCACCGAGGGGCAGACGGTCCCGGTGCAGACGATCGTCGCGCGGATCGAGACGGAGAAGGGGGCCTACGTGGCGGGCGGTGCGAGCGCCCCTGCGCCGGCCGCGGCGCCGGCGCCCGCCGCGCCAGCTCCCGCAGCCCCGGCGCCGGTCGCCGCGTCGGCGGCTCCCGCGGCTGCCCCGGTGCGCGCGAGCAACGGCAACGCGCTCGAGGATCGGCTCCGCACCAAGTCCTCGCCGCTCGTGCGGAAGATCGCGGCCGAGCACGGCATCGAGATCGCCGCGCTGTCGGGCTCGGGCATCGCCGGCCGCGTCACCAAGAAGGACATCCTCGCCGTCATCGAGGGGGGCACCGCGCCCAAGGCGGCGCCACAGGGGGCTCCCGGGGCGAGCATGTACGCGCCGCACGGTGCCGAGCAGCACGGCCCGATGCCGACGCCGTGGGCCGGCGACGTGGTCGAGCCGATGTCGCGCATGCGCAAGCTGACGTCCGAGCACATGGGCCAGGCGCGGCGCGTGGCCGCGCACGTGACCTCGTTCTTCGAGATCGACCTCACCCGCGTCGCGCGCGTGCGGCAGAAGATGCGGGCCGAGTTCGAGGCGACGACCGGGCAGAAGCTCACCTTCCTGCCGTTCATCATCTCGGCCGTCGTGCAGACTCTCAAGCGCCACCCGGTGCTCAACGCGTCGGTCGCGGGCGACTCGATCATCTACCGCAAGCGCTACAACATCGGCATCGCCGTCGCGCTCGAGCCCACGGGCCTGATCGTGCCGGTCATCAAGAACGCCGAGGACCTCTCGCTGTCCGGGCTGACCAAGGCGACCAACGACCTTGCCGCGCGCGCGCGCTCGAAGAAGCTCTCGCCGGCCGACGTCACCGAGGCGACCTTCACGATCACCAACCCCGGCGTGTTCGGCTCCCTCATGGGCACGCCGATCATCCCGGTCGGGACCACGACCATCCTCGGGCTCGGCGCGATCGAGAAGCGCCCGAAGGTCGTCACGGGCCCGGATGGCGAGGACACGATCGCCATCCGCACCTGCGCGTACTTCTCGTGCTCCTTCGACCACAAGGTGGTGGACGGCGCCGATGCGGACCGCTTCATGGCGGACCTCAAGAAGACGCTCGAGACGATTCCCGACTCGGGCTTCTGACGGCGGTGCCTCGCGCGCTCACCATCGCGCACTCGAAGGTCGCGCCTCCGGAGCGGGAGGCGCTGCTCGAGCGGTTGCGCGCGCGGCACGCGTCGTACGTCCTCGCCGGGTGCCACTACTGGGCCTTCGAGAACCCGATGTCGCCCGGCGAGTTCACCGAGTTCGCCGAGGCCCGCGACGACGCCACCCTGGCGGCGGCGCACAAGCGCGTGCACGACCCCCTACCGGGCGCCACGCACATCTACCATGAGGTCGACCTGAGCTGATGCCGAGTCGCATCGTCCACCTCGACGGCCACGCGTGGCGCGTCTACCCCTCGGGCTTCGTCACCCGCTTCGACCGCGACGAGTTCGGGCTGCTCTTCGTGCGCGAGGCGCACGGCCACCGCGAAGTGCGCCTCACGCGGTACTCGCCGCAGGGCATCGTCGCGCGCGACCGGTCGCTTGCCGAGCTCTCCGACGCGGAGCTCGCCACGCTCTTCGCCCACTCGCAGTCGAGCGTGCACGCGCCCGAGACCGGCTATCGCGCATGACCCCGCCGCCCTGCGCCCGGCCGCGCGCGAGGGCGTCGCAGTGACCGCGTCGGCCGCGGCGGACGAGCGCTTCGTGGACCTGCACATGCACTCCACGGCGTCGGATGGCGCGCTCGCGCCCACGCTCGTGGTCGAGGCGGCGGCCAAGGCGCGCCTCGCGCTCATCTGCCTGACGGATCACGACACGGTGGGCGGCGTCGCCGAGGCGCAGGCCGCCGGCGCGGGCCTCGGCGTCGAGGTGGCGGCGGGCTGCGAGCTGTCGGCCCACGACGGCGAGAAGGAGGTCCACCTGCTCGGCCTCCACCTCGAGCGCCTCGAGGTCATCGAGGGGCGCATGGCGGAGTTCCGATCCGGGCGGGAGCGGCGGGGCGCGGCGATCGTCGAGGCGCTCAACGCGAACGGCGTCGCCTTGACGCTGGAGGCCGTCGAGAAGGAGTGCGGCGGTGGCGCGATGGGACGCCCGCACGTGGCCCGGGCCCTCATCGCCGGCGGCTTCGTGCGCGACACGCGCGAGGCGTTCGACCGCTGGCTCGGCGCCGGCCGCCCCGCCTATGTCGACAAAGAGCGGCTCGAGGTGGATGACGCGATTGCCATCGTGCACGCCGCGGGCGGCATCGCGGTCTTCGCGCATCCCGGCAAGGACGCCGACCGGTCGCGCATCGAACGGTTCGTCGCGCACGGACTCGACGGCCTCGAGGTGCGGCATCCCTCGCATACCGCCGACGAGACCGCGCGTCTCGAGGGGTACTGTGGCGAGTTCGGCCTCGTGATGAGTGGAGGCTCGGATTGGCACGGGATGCCGGGGGCGCGCGTGCTCGGGCAGATGAACGTGCCGTATGCGTGGGCCGACGCGCAGCGCCAGCGGGCGGCGCGGTACCGGGGACCGGTGGCATGAGCGCCGCGGCGCGGCGCGGGAGCGTGCGATGAGCCGCGTGGAGCTGCGGGGGCGGGTGGCGCTCGTGACCGGGGCGGGCACGCGCGTGGGCCGCGCCATCGCCACGCGATTGGGCGCCGAGGGGATGCGCGTGGGCGTGCACTTCGCCAACTCGCGCGCCGGTGCCGACGCGGCGGTGGCGGACGTGATCGCGGCCGGTGGCGAGGCCTCGGCCTTCCAGGCGGACCTGACCAACCCCGCGCACGTCGAGCCGCTCGTGGCCGCCGTGGAGCGCCACTTCGGGGCGCTCGACCTGCTGGTGAATTCGGCGGCGAGCATGACGCGCACGGACTTCGGCGCCATCACGGCCGAGGCCTTCGACGCGATCATCGCGCTCAACCTGCGCGCGCCACTCCTCCTCGCGCAGGCCGCCGCCCGGCTGCTCGAGCGCAACGCGGGCGCGATCGTCAATATCGGCGACCACATGGGAAGCGAGCCCTGGCGCGGCTACGTGCCGCACGGCGTGGCCAAGGCCGCCGTCGAGGCGCTCACGCGGCACCTCGCATCGGCCATGGCACCGCGGGTGCGGGTCAACTGCGTGGTGCCCGGTGCGGTGCTCGCGCCCGAGGGGTGGGGAGGCGCGCACCAGGAGGCCTTCGCCGCCGAGACGCCGCTCAAGCGCCTCGGGTCGCCGGATGACGTGATCGAGGCGATCCTGTACCTCGCGCAGGCGCCCTACGTGACGGGCGAGGTCGTACGCGTGGATGGCGGCCGCCATGTGCGGTAGCGGCGCGGTGGCGCGCCGTCACTGACGTGTGCCCGCGCGCGAAGCGCCCGTCGTCCCGTCGGCCGCGTTGCGCATGAGCGCGACGCGCGAGCGCCAGACGTACGGCACCATCACGGTCGTGGGCGGCGGGTGCTACGGCAGCTGGTACGTGCGGCAGCTGCAGCGGGCCGCGCGTGCGGGAGCGCTGACCTGGGAGCGGCTGGTGGTCGTGGACCGGGACGCCGCGTGCCAGTTCGCGCGAACGGACGCGTTGGCGGAGCCGGCCGGCGACGCGACGGGTGCCGAGCTGGTCGTCTCGCCGTGGCGCGAGCACTTCGCGTCCGCCATCAGCGCGTGCGGCGAGCGGGACGCGATCGTCCCCTCGCCGCTCATGCCGCACCTGATGGTCGAATGGATCATCGACCGCGTGCGGGCGCGATGGCCCGCCCGCGAGGCGGGGCTCAAGGCACTCTCGGCGGCGCTGCCCGTGCCGTGGCAGATGGCCAACGGGGACGCCCCGCACTACGCGAGCTTCGCCACGTGGACCTGTCCGGTCAACTGCATCGAGCCGGCCACCTGCCCGCACACGCGCGGCGCGCGGGACTGGAGCATGCCCGTCGCGATGCGCGCCTACGTGGACGAGCGACGCGGCGCGGGCGAGGCGCTCGGCGGTCCGCTCCTCTTCCACTGCGAGCATCGGGCGTACGGCGTCGGGATGTTCGGCGCGGCGGTGGTGCGCGACGCGGGCGCGACGGTGCTGGCCGCGGCGGAGCAGGGGCCCTGCGAGTTCCTCGTGGGCACCGTCTCGCACTGCCACGGCGCCCTCGGCCGCCTCGTCGTGGGTCCGCGTGCGTAGGACACCGCCCCCTTCACCGGGTCGCTAGTTTTCCGTGGTGCGCCGCGCACGTGCGCGCGCGCTTCCTTCTTCGTCGCACCCCAGGCCCGTGGAAAACGTCGTCATCATCGGTTCCGGCCCCGCCGCGTGGACGGCGGCGGTGTACGCCGCCCGCGCCAACCTCCATCCGCTCGTGTTCGAGGGCGAACCCGCCGGGATCGTCCTTCCGGGTGGCCAGCTCATGACGACCACCGAGGTGGAGAACTATCCGGGCTTTCCCGAGGGCATCACGGGGCCGGAGCTCATGGAGCGGATGAAGGCCCAGGCGCTGCGGTTCGGCGTCCGCGTGAAGGCCGAGGACGTGAAGGCGGTCGCGCTGGGGGCGCATCCCTTCCGCGTGACGCCCAACTACAGCGCGCCGGTGGAGGCGCTGTCGGTGATCGTCGCGACCGGGGCCTACGCGCGCTGGCTCGGCATCCCGAACGAGGAGCGGCTCGCGCAGTCGGGCGGCGGCGTGAGCGCGTGCGCGGTGTGCGACGGCGCGCTGCCCTTCTATCGCAACAAGGTGCTCGCGGTCGTCGGCGGTGGCGACACGGCGATGGAAGAGTCGATGTACCTCACCAAGTTCGCGCAGCAGGTGCTCGTGCTGCATCGGCGCGACTCGTTCCGTGCCTCGAAGGTCATGGCGCAGCGGGTGCTCGAGCATCCGCGGGTCAAGGTGCTCTGGAACACGCGGGCGGTCGAGGTGCTCGGCGATGACGTCATCCGCGGGCTCCGCATCGCCGACACCGTGACGGGCGCCGAGCGCGAGATCGAGGTCGGCGGCCTCTTCGTCGCGATCGGGCACACCCCCAACACGGGGTTCCTGGGCGGACAGCTCGCCCTCACCGACGCCGGCTACCTCAAGGTGCAGCCCGGCCGCATGGCCACGAGCGTGCCCGGCGTGTTCGCCGCCGGCGACGTGACCGACGACTACTATCGCCAGGCGATCACCGCCGCGGGCACCGGCTGCATGGCGGCCCTCGAGGCGGAGCGCTGGCTGGCGCATCACGGGCACGACGTCGGCGTTCCGGCTGGATCGTAGCGCTCGTGCGCATCGAACAGGTCACCGTCGGACTCCTCGAGGAGAACTGCTGGGTCGTCGCCGACCCGGCGGCGGGCCGCTGCGTGCTCGTGGATCCGGGAGACGACCCGGAGCGCATCGTCGCGGCGGTGAAGGCGAGCGGGTGCATTCCCGAGGCCATCTGGCTGACGCACGCGCACTTCGACCACGTCGGCGGCATCGTCGGGGTGCTGCGCGCGTGGCCGCTGCCGATCTTCCTCCACCCGGCCGACGCCACGCTCTACGGCGTCGCGGCCAAGTCGGCGCAGCGCTGGGGGATCGACATCGAGCAGCCGCCGGCCTGGGATCGCGACCTGGCCGAAGGCGACGTGCTGCGCGTCGGCAGCGCGACGTTCAGCGTGATCCACGTGCCGGGGCACGCCCCGGGCCACGTCGCGTTCGTGGGCGCGGGCGTCGTGTTCGGTGGCGATTGCCTCTTCGCCGGGTCGATCGGGCGCACCGACCTCCCGTTCTCGAGCGGCCCGCAGCTCATGCAGTCGCTCGAGCGCTTCGCGGCGCTGCCGGGCGAGACCGTCGTGCATCCGGGTCACGGGCCCAGCACGACGATCGCGCGCGAGCTGGCGACCAACCCCTTCCTCACCGGCCTCGCGCGTCCGCTCTCCGCATGACCAGGTCATCCCCATTCCGCGGAACGTGCACGTGACCTTCATCGCGAACCTGCTCCTGGCCGCGTGGGTCGGCGCGGCCGCGCTCTTCACGACGGTCGTCGCGCCCGCCGCGTTCGCGATGCTCCCCGCGCGCGCGCTCGCGGGGGCGCTGGTGGGGCGCATCCTGCCGGTGGTGTTCGTGAGCGGCCTCGTCGTCGCGCTTGCCGCGTTCGCGCTCGACTGGCCGTACGCGCGCACCGCCGTCGCGCGCTGGCGGGGCGGGGCGCTCATCGTCGCGATGATCGCCAACGCGACGGCGCAATTCCTCGTCGGTCCCCGCATCCAGCAGTTGCGCGCCGAGATGGGCCCCGTCATCGAGGCCCTCGCCGTGGATGACCCGAAGCGGCGCGCGTTCGGGCTCCTGCACGCGATTTCCGTCGGGTGGCTCGGCCTCGCGATCGTCGCGACGCTCGTCGCCCTCACCGCGCACGCCCTCGCCGCCCGCTCCGCGGCCGCGGCGTCCACTCCCTGACCGCCTCATTCCGATGTCCGCCACCCGCACCGAGAAGGATCCGCTCGGCCCCCTCGAAGTCCCGGCCGATGCCCTCTACGGCGTGCAGACGCTGCGCGCGCTCCAGAACTTTCCGATCTCCGGGCTCAAGCCGCTCGAACCCTTCGTGATCGCGCAGGTCTGGATCAAGAAGGCCGCCGCCATGACGCACAAGGAGACGGGACGGCTCGATGCCCAGCGCGCCGACGCGATCATCAAGGCCGCGGACGAAGTGCTGGCGGGCCAGCATCGGGAGCACTTCGTGGTTGACCCCTACCAGGCGGGGGCGGGCACGTCGCACAACATGAACGTGAACGAGGTGCTCGCGAACCGCGCCAACGAGATCCTCGGGAGCCCGCGCGGCAGCTACGCGCCGGTGCACCCGAACGACCACGTGAACATGGCGCAGAGCACCAACGACACGATTCCCACCAACATCCGCCTCGCCGCCTTGCGCCAGCTGCCGGCGCTGGTGGCGGCCGTCGAGCAGCTCGAGAACGCCTGCCTCGCCAAGGGGCGCGAGTTCGACGACATCGTGAAGGCGGGGCGCACGCACCTCCAGGACGCGATGCCGATCCGGCTCGGGCAGGAGTTCACCGCGTACGCCGGTTCGCTGGCGCGCTGCCGGCGGCGCATCGTCGAGGCGGCCGACTACCTGCGCGACCTCGGCATCGGCGGTTCGGCCGTGGGCACGGGCGTCACCGTCGAGGCGCAGTACCCGCAGCTGATGAACAAGTACCTCTCGCAGATCACGGGGCTCAACCTGCGCGTCGGCGCCGACCGGATCCAGCTGATGCAGAGCATGGGCGATGCCGCGGCCTTCTCCGCGTCGCTCCGCGGGCTCGCCATCGACCTGAGCAAGATCGTCTCCGACCTCCGCCTCATGGTCTCGGGACCGCGCACGGGCCTCGACGAGATCGCGCTCCCCGCGGTGCAGCCCGGCTCGTCCATCATGCCCGGCAAGATCAACCCGTCGATCCCGGAGATGGTGAACCAGGTGTGCTTCCAGGTCATCGGGTGCGACACCACGGTGGCCATCGCCGCCGAGCACGGGCAGCTCGAGCTCAACGTGATGATGCCCGTCATCGCGCACAACATCCTGCTCTCCATGCGCATTCTCACGAGCGCCATGGGGACCCTCACGGAGAAGTGCGTCCGCGGGATCACGGCCCACCGCGAAATGTGCGCCTACTGGGTCGAGCGCTCGGCCGCGCTGGCCACGGCCCTCGCGCCGCAGATCGGCTACGCCCGGGCGGCCGAGCTGTCGAAGCGGTCGGTGAAGGAGGGGATCCTGATCCGTGACCTCGTCAAGCAGGAGCAGGTGATCCCGGCCGAGGACATCGACGCCGTACTCGACTTGCGCAAGATGACCGAGATCGGCGTGCCGCAGGGCAAGCACGCCGTGTCGGCGGGCGGCTGATGGCGCCGCTTGTCGGGCGCGCGGGGGCGCGGTAAGGTCCGCTCATGGACCTCCGGAAGGGCATCCTGCGCGCCCTCGCGGGCAAGGGCGCCGAGGACCGACAGGCCGCGGCGGGCTACGTCGCGCACCTCGTCGCCGACCCGTCGGACGCGGACGTCGCGTGGCTGACGGCGATCATGCTGTCGCACGACGACGACCATGCGCGCTGGGAGCTGCGGTACGCGCGCCGCGCGCTCGGGCTCCTCGTCGCCGAGCGCGACGCGCTGGATGATCGCACGCCGTCGCTGGTGGCCGACGCCCTCGAGGCGGCGCTCGAGCGCGACCCCAACGTGGCGGCGGCCAAGGTGGACGTCGCCCTCGCGCAGTTCAACGTGCGGCTCGCCGCCTACCGCGAGGCCTTCCGGGCCCGCAATCCCCGGGAAGCGCTGGCGCCGCGCCTCGCGCGCGAGATCCTGAGCTTCTCGACCGCGGTGCCCAAGGATCGCGACCTCGCGATCGCCGAGGGGGCGGTGGTCATGTCGCGCTTCATGAGCGACGCCGCGGATGCGCTGCGTCGGGCGTTCGGCGAGGCGAAGCTGCCCGAGGACATTCCCCCGAGCCAGATCGCCGGGGGCTGAGCGCTCGGCGCCGCGGTGTCAACGCTTAGCGGGCGGGCGCTGCGTTGCGGCGTGCGCGCGACGCCAGCCGTGCGAGCGCGCTGTCGCGTCGCGCGCGCCCGCTACCGCGACGCCTGCAGCACGCGATACGTCGCCTCGATCTTCCGCACGTAGCCCACCGTCTCCGTGTGTCGCCAGTTGCGGACCCTCGGACCCACCTGCGCGATGTTCTCCCAGCGCGTCGGGTCCAGCTTCGCGGCAGCCGCCACCCCACTCGCGCGGAAGATCGTCCCCTCGCCGGCGTTGTAGCTCGCGAAGGTGAAGCGGGGGACCTCGTCTGCCGTCACCTTGGGGGCCCAGAGCACCCACAGGTCGTGATCATGGAGGATGCCGGCCGCGATGTTCGCCTCGGGCGCGTCCACGCTGGTCATCCACGTGCGGCTCGTCGCGATCGTGCCGAACGTCGCGGGCATCAGCTGCATGATGCCGCGCGCGCCCACGCGACTCACGGCGGCGGGATTGAGTTCGCTCTCCGCCACGCCCTGCGCCTTGAACAACCGCCAGTCGGTGGTCGGTCCGAAGTACCGCTTCGTGTACTTCTTGAACCACGCGTCGTAGCGCCCGGTGATGCGGGCGGCGTCGCGGCCTCGCGCGGCATCCGCGAGCGTGCCCGTGGGCGCCGCGATCGCGCCTGCCGCAGACTCGGTGCGTTGTGGCGCCTTCGACGCCGCGGGCGGGAGGCCGATCGCGACCGCCACGCACCAGGCGCCGGCGACGCGTGCGTGGTTGGCTCTCGTCACGGCTAGTTGAGCGCCCGCGCGATGATCATGGCAATGCCGATGAAGATCGAGGCGATGAAGATCGCGACCGCGACATTGCCCTTCTTGAGTTCCTCGGAGAAGTGCACCTCGGGCGTCAGCCGATCAAAGGCACGATAGGCGAGCCACATCAGGATCACGCCGGCGACGGCATATCCCAGGTTGAGCAGGATGATCATGGGGTCCACGCCGACTCCGGAGGGGGTTGCCATAGGGACGAACAAGCGGCCGCAAAGGCAAGGGCGCGCTCACCCCTACGAGTGCGCGTGTCGCAGGTGCCACGGCTGCGGCGGGCTCGCCACGCCCCGATGCGACCGCCTGACACGTTATCCCATGGCAGTCAACGAGTTGCGTCGGATGTGCCAGACGGCATATGAGTTGCAGCACTTCTGAAACTTGCGTGCCAGTTCTCACTCGGCCGCCACCCCGCCCCCACCCGAATCCCGAGGCCCATGCCGTTTCGATCGGTTCGCCGCGTCCTGCCGGCGCTCCTGGCAGCGCTCCTGCTCGCGCCGCCAACCCGCGCCGCCGCACAGATCGTC
>JACQES010000128.1 GCA_016200495.1 Gemmatimonadota bacterium | reverse complement strand
GGCACCGGTCGGTGAGGAGCCGCTCGGGCGCCACGTACACGAGGTCGAGTTCCCCCATCCGCACCTGCCGCTCGACCTCCGCCGCCTCGCTCGCACTGAGCGTCGAGTTGAGGCAGGCCGCGCGCACGCCGAGCTCCGCGAGCGCCGCCACCTGGTCGTGCATGAGCGCGATGAGCGGCGACACCACCACCCCCACGCCGTCGCGCAGCATGGCAGGGATCTGGTAGCAGAGCGACTTGCCGCTCCCGGTCGGCATCAGCACCAGCGCGTCGCCCCCCTGCGTGACGTGGGCGATCACCTCGGCCTGGTGCCCGCGGAAGGCGGGATAGCCGAACGTGGACTTGAGGAGGGCGAGGGCGTCGGTCGGCATCGTCACGCGACAAGCTAGCGGCGTGCGACGGCGGGGCCGAAGCCCGTCACGCGCCGACTGTTGCGACTCGGAGTCGTTCGGTTGCGGGCCGGCGCGCGCGGCAGCGTGCGCAGCGGCGTCCGTGCGCCGCTACGCGTCGGGCTCCGTGCGCGCCGGCCGCGGCGTGCGCTGCGCCGGATCGTAGAAGAACCGCTCCTCCGCGATCCGCTCTCCCTCCCACCGCTGCCACGCCACCTCGTCCATCACCGTCTCGGTGCCGTCGGGCCATGTGAAGCGGAACACCCAGTGGATGGCCGACCAGTCGCCCGCGCGCAACGCCGGGCGCTGGCACGTCGACGCCACCGTCACCGCCCGCGCGAGGATCGCGCGCTCGCGCGCCACCAACGCGTCGCGCCCGACGCGCGGTGGGTCGTTGTTCTCGCGCATCGAGGCTTCCGCGGTGTAGAACGCCTCGATCGCGTCCGCGTGGGCGTTCGATTCCACGGCGGCGATGAACCGCTCCAGCGTCTCGTCGGTCGGCATGCGCGTCGCGCCTCGCATGAGTTGTCAGGCCAGCGGCGTGGACGGCCGCGCACCACGCGAGCCGAAGTTACCCCGTGCCATCGCGCATGTCAGGCGACTCCGAGGGATGAGGCGCCTCGGCGCCTCTTCTCCCTCCATCGTGCGATGGTCGGGTTCCCGCGTGCCGGCCGACGTTTCGCTCATCCCGTGCAGGCGTCCCCACGTCCCCTTCCGGCCGGAGTGTCCCCGTGATGAGCCCGAACCTCGCCCTCAAGAACGCGGTCGTGGACGCCTTCCGGCGCGAGCCGCACTACCTCATCGCGCACGTGAACGTGGATGCCGACAGCCGGATCATCACGCTCTCCGGCACCGTGGCGCACGCGGCCGAGCGGCGCGCCGCCGAGCGCGTGGCCCGGCACGTGGCGGGGGTGCTCGCGATCAACAACCACCTGTCGGTGCGCGCCTCGCAACTGCCGCCGCCGAGCACGCCGGTGACCGTCTCCATCCGCGATGCCTTCGCGCGCGACCCGTCGCTCGACGCGTCCGGCGTGCACGTGACCGCGGTGGCGGGCGCGGTGGTGCTCACCGGCACGATCCGCACGTGGGACGACAAGGCGAAGGCCGGCTACGCCGCGCTGCACGCGCCCGGGGTGTCGTCGCTCGACAACCAGATCGCGGTGCGCGTCTAGAGACCGCGCCCATCTGGCGCCGCGTTCATCCGGCGCCGGGCGCGACCCTGGTCACCCCGCGCGCTTCGCGCGCGTGAGCGCCCGGTCCAGCGCGTTGGCGAACCGCTGCTTGTCCTGCGGCCCGAACGGCTTGTGCCCGCCCGTGTCCACGCCGCTCCCGCGCAGTTCGTCCATGAAGTTGCGCACCGAGAGCCGCTCGCCGATCACCTCCGGCGTGTACTCGTCGCCGCGCGGATCGATGACGATCACGCCGTTGGGCACCAGGCGGGCCGCGAGCGGGATGTCGGCCGTCACCGCCACGTCGCCCGCCACCGCGTGGTCCGCGATGTAGCCGTCGGCCACGTCGGGTCCGCCGCTGACGCGCACGGCCGAGAGGTGCGGGTAGCCCGGCGGCACCGGCATCCACTGGTTCGCCACGAGGATCGTGTCGAGCTTGAGCCGGTCCGACGCGCGGATGCACACGTCCTTCACGTCGCGCGGCGCGGCATCGGCGTCCAGCCAGAGCTTCATGGCCGGCTCACGCCGGCGACTTCGCCTGCGCCCGCCCGATGATGATCGTGATGTTGTCCGACCCGCCGCCATCGAGCGCGTCCTTGAGCAGCGTCTCGCACGCCTGCTGCGCCGTGGTCATCGAGCCGAGCACCTCGGCGATCCGCTCGTCGCTCACGTGCTTGGTGAGGCCGTCGGAGCAGAGGAGGTGCACGTTCCCCCAGTCGGCCTGGAGGCGCGTCACCACCGGCGCGGTCGTGTCGGCGCCGATCGCGCTCGAGAGCACGTGCGCGAGCGGCGTCTTGGCCGCCATCGAGCGGGTGAGCACGCCGTCGTCCACCAGGTCCTGCGCCATCGTCTGGTCGCGCGTCACCTGCGACAGCTTCCCCTTGCGCCACACGTAGTAGCGCGAGTCGCCGACCTGCAGGATGTAGTACGTGGGCCAGACGCCGATGTAGAGCGCCTCGTGCGCCGTCATCGCGGCCGACTGGAGCAGCTCCGTGAACTCCGACTCGTCGGCGTTCGAGCCGTAGTACACCGTCATGCTCGAGTTCACGTACTTCATCAGCGTCTCGAGCGCGACCGCGCTCGCTTCCGCGCCCCCCGAGCCGCCGCCCACGCCGTCGGCCACCATCGCGATGTACGCCAGCCGCTGCTCCTGCTGCGGGAACCGCTCGGCGATGTCGAGGTTGGAGTACAGGACGTTGATCCGCTTGTGGAACGTCGCCATCAGGAAGTGGTCCTGGTTCTCCTTCCGGACGTTCCCCTGGTGGGTCAGGCCGTACACGTCCAGCTCGTCGTCGAGCGGCTTGCGCGTGGGGGGTGGCGTGGGATGGGACATGGTCAGGCTTCCTGGGAGGCAGTTCGGCGCAGCGGCGCGACGCGTGCCATATGATGGGGTGAAGGGGCGGCCGGGCGCCATGGGGAGCGGAGCGCCGGAGCCGCGGCACCACCGTCACCCCGCGTGGTCGGGCCGCGCCGCCCGGGTCACCGCGCCGGCGCCGCGCGCCATCGGGCATCACGTCGTACACGGGATGGCCGTTGCGATACGGCAGGTAGTATCCGCCCCGCACCACGGTGTCGCGCGACACGACGCTCACGCCGTTCGCGAGCGAGAGTCGCGCCCGGATGACGGTCCCGCCGTTGACCCCGACGTAGAAGAGGGTGCGGCCGTCCCGCGCCCAGACGGGCATCACGCCGCCGTCCGCGGAGATCTGCACGCGCTCGTCGCCCTCGGGGAAGCGGCGCACGTAGACGTGGAAGACCCCGGATTCGTTCGACGTGTAGGCCACGTGCTTGCCGTCAGGTGCGAAGCGGGCTTCCACGTCGGTGTTGGCCGACGGCGCAAACGGGTGGGTGACCGTGTCATCCGTGAGCCGCCGCGCCCACATGTCCGACGTCTCGAGCGTGCCGGTGCGGTAGATCAGCCACTGCCCATCGGGCGAGATCACCCCTTCCCAGATGTCGCCCTTGGTCGAGCTGTAGAACAGCTCGGCGGTGCCGCCCTCGCGCGGCTGCGACCACAGTTCGGCCTTGCCCCCGCGGAAGCTGCGGTAGATGACGCGCTTGCCATCTGGCGTCCATTCCGGGCGCGCGTTCGACTTCCCGTCGGTGGTCAGTCGCGCCAGCGAGCGTGCAGTCAGGTCGAGCATGTACACGTCCTGTCCGCTGCGCGCGCTGACCCCCGTGGCCACGTAGCGGCCGTCCGGCGACAGGTGCCCCTCGAGGTAGTTGCGCCGCTCGTTCGTGAGCACCACCGAATCGCCCTTGGCGCCCACCGACACCAGGTCGGCCAGCCCCGTTCCGGGCTGGTACAGCAGCGTGCCATCCGCGGCGATGGCCACCTGCGAGATCTGGATGATGGAGGCCACGCCGTCGAACACCTGGCGCACCGGGCCGGTGATCCGGCTGCCGTCGTCGCTGATGGGCGCGAGGCGCAGGAGGCCGCCCGCCCCGCCCATCACGAGCCATCCCTTCGCGAGGCCGATGGCATCGTTGGAATCGAGCAGCGCCGCATCCGCATGGTCGCCGCCCAGCGACCGCCGGAAGATGCGCGCGCCCGTGATGGTGCCGGCCCAGCGCGTGTAGATGACGCTCTTGCCGTCCGGTGTCGCGATCGGATACCGCTCGCTCACGCCGGTGGGCGCGGTGCTTCCCTCCAGCGGGCGCAGTTCGCCGCCATTCTCGGGCACGGCGTGAATGCGCCCCTTGAGCCCGACGAAGATGAGCCCCGCCGGCCCCCACGCGAGACCGCTTTCCTCACCCGATGCTTCCGCCAGCACGACGGCCGCGCCGCCGCCCACGGGGACCCGCTTCAGCTGCTGCGAGTTGGTGAACGCGATCCACTTCCCGTCGGGCGAGAACGTCGTGGAACTCGCGCCCTCGGTGCCCTCGAGCCGGAGCGGCGTCGCGTCGTTGAGCAGCCGCAGGTAGATCGCCGGCACGCGATCCGCCCCCACCGCGACCGCGGCGAGCATGCGCCCGTCCCGCGAGACCGCCAGCGCCCGCGGCGACTCGATCAATCGCACGCCGGGCGGCAGGTTCATGGTGAGGCGCACCCCCTCGAGCGGCAGCGCCGAGGCGCTCTCGCGCGACGCGCGCCACCACCCGACCGACGCCACGACGGCCACCAGCGCGAGCGCCGCGAGCGCACCCCGCATCGCGAGCGATCCGCCGAGCCCGCGCGGCGCGGCCGCCGCCTCGCGCGCCGCGCTTGCCGTCGCCGACACGTTGAGCGCCGCGCCCCCCGGCCGCTCCAGCGCATCCACGAACGCCTGCGCGCTCGCGAACCGGTCCGCCGGCAGCTTGGCCAGCGCCTTGAGCACCGCCTGCTCGGCCCCCGCGCTCACCGTGTCGCGCACCGCACTTGGCGCCATCGGCTTCTCGGTCAGCACCTTGGCGACGATCGCCTGCACCGTCGCGCCCGTGAACGGCGGCTCCCCGGTGAGCATCTCGTACGTCACCGCGCCCAGCGCGTACACGTCGGTGCGCGCGTCGAGCGCCTTCTCCCCCATCGCCTGCTCGGGCGACATGTACTGCGGCGTGCCGAGCGAGAGGCCGGTCTGCGTCATGCGCGCGCCGCCGGCGCTCTGCACCGCGAGCGCGATCCCGAAGTCCGCGACGAGCGCGTGCCCGCCCTGTAGCAGGATGTTCTCCGGCTTGATGTCGCGGTGGATCACCCCCTGCGCGTGCGCCGCCTGCAGCGCGTCGCCGACCTCGCGCGCGATGCGCAGCACGTCCTCGAGCGGCAGCTGCTTCTCGCGCAGGAGCCGCGCGCGCAGCGTCTCGCCCGTGGCGAGCGGCATCACGTAGTAGAGGAAGCCGGCCGCGTCGCCCGAATCGAGGAGCGGCAGGATGTGCGGATGCTGCAGCCGCGCCGTCGTCTTGATCTCGGCCAGAAACCGCTCGCCGCCCAGCGCGACGGCCAGGTCCTCGTGCAGCACCTTGATCGCGACGTCGCGGTCGTGCTTGAGGTCGCGGGCGAGGTAGACGGTGGCCATGCCGCCGCGGCCGAGTTCGCGCTCGATCGCGTACCGCCCTGCCAGCGCCGCCGCCAGCCGGTCGCGGTCGTC
>JACQES010000127.1 GCA_016200495.1 Gemmatimonadota bacterium | reverse complement strand
GGCGCGGCCGTGCGTGGCGGCGATCAGGTCGTTGCCGTGCACGCGGAGGTCGCGCACGCTCGAGCGCGGCAGGTTGAGCTGGAGCGGCTCCCACTTGGCGCCATCGTCGAAGGAGACGTACACCCCCGTCTCCGTGCCGGCGTAGAGCAGCCCCTTCCGCACCGGATCCTCACGCAGCGAGCGGCTGTACGCGCCCACCGGGATGCCGTCGGTGATCAGCGTCCATGACTTGCCGAAGTCGGACGTCCTGTAGAAGTAGGGCTTGAAGTCGTCCTGCTGGTAGCGCGTGGCCGACACGTAGGCCGTGCCCGCCGAGTGCGGCGAGGCCTCGATCTCGGTGACGCGGGTGTACTTGCCCACGAAGGGCGGCGTCACGTTCTGCCAGGTCGCGCCATCGTCGCGCGAAACATGCACGAGGCCGTCGTCGCTCCCGGTCCAGAGGACTCCCTTCTGCCGCGGCGACTCGGCGAACGCGTAGATCGTCGCGTACCACTCGGTGCCCGTCATGTCGCCCGTGACCGGGCCGCCCGAGCGGCCCATCGTCTTCGGGTCGTGCAGCGTGAGGTCGGGCGAGATCTTCTCCCAGCTGTTGCCGCGCGTCTTCGAGCGCCAGACGTGCTGCGACGTCACGTAGAGCACGTCGGGGTCATGCACGGAGAACTTGACCGGGAAGGTCCACTGGAACCGGTTCGGCACGTCGGCCACCGCCCAGCCGTCGTAGTTCGAGAGCCAGACCGAGATGTCCTTGGTCGCGTTGGTCTTGTGGTCGTGGCGGCTCAGGAAGCCGGTGTAGCAGCCGCCGTAGGTGACGTTCTGGTCCTTGGGGTCGATGGCGATGTGCGCATTCTCGCATCCGGCCACCGGCCACCAGTCGCGCTCGGTGATGGCGCCGAAGTCCGAACGGCTCGCGATCGAGACCGTCGTGTTGTCCTGCTGCGCCCCGTAGATGCGGTACGGCCACTGCGCATCGGTCGTGACGTGGTAGAACTGCGCCGTCGGCTGGTTGTAGATGCTCGACCAGGTCTTGCCCCCGTCGAGCGAGATCGTCGCGCCGCCGTCGTTGGCGTTGATCAGCCGGTTCGGGTCGTTGGGCGCCACCCATGTCTGGTGCGTGTCGCCGTGCGGCACGCGCACGCGCGTCCAGTTGCGCCCCGCGTCGATGGACTTCCACACCGACAGGTTCATGACGTAGAGCACGTCCGGATTCACCGGATCGGCGGTGACCTGCGAGTAGTACCAGGGCCGCACCCCCCAGCGCTGGTCGCCGCTCGCGCGCGTCCAGGTGGCGCCGGCATCGTCGGAGCGGAAGATGCCGCCCACGGAGTCCTTCGCCTCCACCGACGCGTAGACGCGGTTGCCGTTGGCCGGCGACACCGCGAGCCCGATCTTGCCGATCGGTCCCTTGGGCAAGCCGGGGTTGAACGTGATCTCGGTCCACGTGTCGCCGCCGTCGGTGGACTTCCAGAGCCCCGAGCGGCTGCCCCCGGCTTCCATGCTCCAGGGCGTCCGCTGGAACTTCCACATGGACGCGAAGAGGATGCGCGGGTTGGTCACGTCGATCGCGATGTCGGTCGCGCCGATCGAGTCGTTGAGAAAGAGCACCTTCTTCCACGACTTGCCGCCATCGGTCGTGCGGAAGACGCCGCGCTCCGGGTTGGGGCCGAAGCCGTGTCCCAGCGCGGCCACGTAGGCGCGGTCGGGATCCTTGGGGTCCACGCGGATCTGCGAGACCTGGTGCGTGTCGCTCAGTCCCACGTGATGCCACGTCTTGCCGGCGTCGGTCGAACGGTACACGCCGGTGCCGTACGTGAGGTCCTCGCGCGGCTGCCCCTCGCCCGTGCCGACCCAGATCACGTTCGGGTCCGACTGCGCGACGGCCACGGCGCCCACCGACGAGATGTCGCTCACGCCGTCGGTGATGTTCTCCCAGCTCTGCCCCGCGTTGGTGGTCTTCCAGACGCCGCCATTCACGGCGCCGAAGTAGAAGACGAGTGGCTTGACCGGATCACCGGCCACCGCCACCGAGCGCCCGCCGCGGAACGGTCCCACGAGCCGCCAGCGCAGCGACTTGAACGCCTTGTTGGTCTTCGACCCCGTCGTGTACAGCGCGGCGTCGTACGTCGGATTGGCGGGGGCGGCGCTCGCGGCTCGGCCGCGCTGGGCGTGGAGGGCGCACGGCACGACGAACGCGGCCGTGAGGGCGATCAAGCTGGTCCGGAGCGCCGCGACTGCGCGGGCTCGACGGTCTGGGGACGGCGTCAGCATGCCAAATGCTGCCGCCGCGCACTCCGCATGTAAAGGCGCGGCTGGGACTTGCCGCTTGTCGGCATCCCCCTCCCGCCGACAGCTTTCCCTGATGCGCATCGCGATCACCGGCGCCGCCGGGTTCATCGGGGCCAATCTGGCCCACCAGCTGGCGACCACGGGGGCCGAGCTGCTGCTCGTGGACCATCCGATGGTGCCCGAGAAGTCGGGCAACCTGGCGGGGCTCGCCGCGCACCGGTTCCTCGATCACGTCGCGTTCGCCTCCGAACTGGAGCGCGGATCGCTCAATCCGGACATCATCTACCACCTCGGCGCGTGCAGCCGCACGACCGAGACGGATTGGGCGTACCTGCTCGAGAACAACGTCGGATACACGCAGCGCATCTGGCGCTGGTGCTCCGCCCAGGGGCGGCCGCTCGTGTACGCCTCGAGCGCGGCCACCTACGGCGACGGTGCGCGCGGTTTCGACGACCGCACCCATCCGCGCGACCTCGCGCCGCTAAACCTCTACGGCAAGAGCAAGAACGACTTCGACATCTGGGCATTGGCTGAAGTCGAGGCGGGACGCGCAGCGCCGCCGACGTGGGCGGGGGTCAAGTTCTTCAACGTCTACGGACCGCGGGAGCTCCACAAACGCGACATGGCGAGCGTCGTGTGGCACGCGCGCCGGCAGATCCTCGCGACGGGCGCGATGCGCCTGTTCAAGTCCAACGACCCCCGCATCAAGGACGGCGAGCAGCGCCGCGACTTCGTGTACGTGGGCGACTGCCTGCGCCACCTCACCTGGCTCGGCCGCCAGCCCGGCGTCGCCGGCCTCTTCAACAGTGGCACGGGCACGCCGCGCACCTTCCTCGACCTCACCTACGCGGTGTTCGACGCGATGGGGCGCGACCGCCGCATCGAGTTCATCGACATGCCGGCCGCGCTCACGGCGCAGTACCAGAACTTCACCAAGGCCGAGACCGCGAAGCTGCGAGCAGCCGGGTTCGCGCACGCGCCCACCGCCATCGAGGAAGGGGTGCGCGCCACCCTCGCCACGGCGGGCGATTGAGCGCCACTCCCCACGCCGTTTCTCGCCCCGTCCCCCCACTCGCCATGCGTGCCGTCGCCCTGATCCTCTCCGCCGTCGCCCTCGCCGCGTGCGGCGATGACACCGTTCCCGCGAAGACGGGGATGCTCAACCTCAAGGCACCGGCGTCCACCTCGGACGACTTCGCGATCAAGACCCACGACGGGGGCATGATCCTCGCGGTCCGGAGCGACACGGTGCGCATGCGCCTGTCCGATTCCGCGCTCGCCGCCGTGAAGCAGGAGGTCGCGCGCGAGACCAACGACTCGGGCGCGTCGGGCATCGGCGCCTACATCAAGCGCAAGGTCGGCGCGGCCGTCGCCAAGACCATGGAACTCGAGATGTCGGTGCCCGTGTCGTCGATCAAGGGGGTCGCGCGCGAGGACTCGAGCGTGCGCCTCACCATGCGCGACGACTCCGACGGCCTGATGTTCTCGTCGGGCAAGAGCAAGAAGAAGGGCTCGGTCGGCGCCTTCGCTCCGGCCGACGCCGACCGGTTCGTCGCCTACCTCGCGCCCAGGCTCAAGCCGTAGGTGGCCGCAACGCGTCGCGCACGTCGCCGACGCGGATGAGGAGCAGGAGCGCCGCCGCGGCGAGCACGCCGAGCAGGGCCCGCGGTGGCCGGCCCAGCGCGAACAGCACCAGCGGCGCGGCCATGATGCCGACGAGTCCGCTTGCGCTCCATCGCCGGGTCAGCGCGTGCAGAAGCAGCACGAGGCCGATCACGGCCGCCGTGCCGAACGGTTCGACCACGAGGAACCCGCCGATCGCGGTCGCGATCCCGAGGCCGCCGCGGAAGGCGAGTTGCGCCGGCCAGACGTGTCCGGCGATGGCCGACATGGCCCCGGTGACTGCTCCGCCGTACCCCGCGAGCCAGCTCCCCACGAGCGCGGCCAGCACGCCCTTGCCCGCGTCGAGCAGGAAGACGGTCGCGAACCCGCGACGTCCGAGCACGCGTCCCGCGTTGGTGGCCCCGGCGTTTCCCGTGTGCAGCGTGCGCAGGTCCGCGCCACGGGACAGGCGCACGAGGTAGTAGCCGGCGTTCAGGCAACCGACCGCGTAGCCGAACGCCGTGATGCTGGCCAGGCGCGCGCCCAAGGGGAGGTCGAACATGCCGGGAGCATAGCGGTGTGTCCGCGCCGCGCATACCGTTCGGACGTCGCGCCGATGCATCGGACCGTCGCTCGCACCCCTTCGCTGCTGCCCCCCCATGCCCGCCGCCCTCTCCTTCATCCGCGCTTCGGCGCCGTCCGGGGAGTTCGAGCCGTTCCCGATCGATCGCGCCCAGGTGCTCGAGGGCGCGCCGAACGCCACCGTCCGCTGGCTGCACGTGTCCGCTCCCGGTACTCCGGTGTACTACGCCGGCCTGTGGACCTGCCAACCCTCGCGCTTCACCTGGACGTTCGACGCGAACGAGACCGCCCACCTCCTCGAGGGGCGCATCCGGGTGACGGACGACGGCGGCACCAGCCGTGAACTCGGGCCGGGCGACGTCGCCTTCTTCCCGCGCGGCGCCGTCACCACGTGGCACGTGATCGAGCCGATGAAGAAGCTGTTCGTGGATGCGTGAGCCCGCCGTCACCCGACCCTCGCCTGCACTCCGACCATCTCCCAAGTCCCGCCTCATGTCCCGCCTGCGACCTCTTGCCCTTCGCGTCCTCGCGATCCTCGCGCTTCCGCTCGCGCTGCCCGCCCAGGGCACGCCCGACCCCCTCGCGCAGAAAGTGCGCGCCTGGCGCATCGCCCACGCCCAGCCGATTCTCGAGGAGTTCGCCGCGCTGCTCGCGCTCCCCAACCAGGCGAGTGATTCGCTCAACATCCGCCGCAACGCCCAGGCGATCCGGGCGCTGTACGAGAAGCGCGGGGGGAAGACACGCCTGCTTGAGGCGCCCGGCAGCCCGCCGGCCGTCCTCGGCGAGCGGGTCACGCCGGGCGCCACGCGCACGATCCTGATCTACGTCCACTATGACGGCCAGCCGGTGCGCGCCAACGAGTGGACCATGAAGGCCTACGAGCCCACCGTCCTCGCCGGCCGGCTCGAGGACAAGGCCGAGAAGAAGACGCTGGCCGAGGCGGCCAGGCCGGAGAACGAGCTCTGGCGACTCTACGCGCGCTCCGCCTCCGACGACAAGGCGCCCGTCATCGCGCTGGCATCGGCGCTCGACGCGCTCGCGGCCACCAACACGAAGATTCCGGCCAACCTCAAGTTCTTCTTCGAGGGCGAGGAAGAGGCGGGGTCGACGCACCTGGCCGACATGCTCGCGCGCCACAAGGACGCCCTCAAGGCCGACGTCGTGCTCTTCTTCGACGGGCCGCGCCACCAGTCCGGGGTGCGGCAGGTGGTGTACGGCGTGCGCGGCGTCATGGGGGTCGAGATCGCCGCCTACGGGCCGGTGCGGCCGCTGCACAGCGGCCACTACGGCAACTGGGCGCCCAACCCCGGCGTGCGCCTCGCGCACTTCATCGGCTCGCTCCGCGACGACGACGGCAAGATCCTGATTCCGGACTTCTACGCCGACGTGCGCCCGCTCGCCCCGGCCGAACGGGCGTCGCTCGCCACGATCCCGAATGCGGACGCCAAGCTCCGCGAGGAGCTTCTGCTGGGCGGCTCCGAGGGCGGCAATGCCTCGCTGTCCGAGCGGATCATGCTGCCTGCGCTCAACCTCCGCGGCATCGTGACCGGCGGCGTCGGGGCCGGCGCCACCAACGCCGTGCCCACCATTGCGCGCGCGTCCATCGACTTCCGCCTCGTGCCGAACCAGGACCCGGCGCGCATCCGCCGGCTGCTCGAGGCGCACGCGGTGGCGCAGGGGTGGACGGTGGTGCACGACAGCGCGGCCGCGACGCCGGCGCTCCGCCGCGCGAAGGACAAGGTCATGCTCATGGACTGGGGCGAGAACGGCTACGCCTCGCAGCGCACGTCGCTCGACCATCCCCTCGGGCGCGACGTGGTGCGCATCGTGGAGCGCGCCAGCGGCGAGCGCGTGGCGGTGGTGCCCACCCTCGGCGGCTCGGCCCCGCTCATCGTCTTCGAGCAGGTTCTCGGCATCCCGATCATCAACGTGCCGATCGCGAACTACGACAACTCACAGCACGCCCCCAACGAGAACATCCGCCTCAAGGAGTTCTGGGAAGGCATCGAGATGTACGCGGGACTGATGGCCAAGCTCGGGGCCCCCGTTCCGTAAGTCCGCCGGCCGCGATCTCGCCCACACGCCGGCACGACGACGAAGGGCCTGCGCTCGACGCGCAGGCCCTTCGTGCCGTTCGGGGACCTACTTCTTCGCGGGGTCGTCCACCAGCACCATCTGCTTCCCCGCCCAGAGCTGCTTCACGTGCGCGGCCTGCTCGAGCGCGACGATGGCGCTGTCGGCGAACCCGACCCGTGCGGTCATCCACACGGGGCGGTCGAGCAGCCCGGCATCCGGGCGCAGGTCCAGCTGGTACCACCGCTTGAGCAGCGGGAGGGCGTCGCGCAGGGTGCGGTTGGCGATCACGAGGCGCCCATCGGCCCAGGCCGTCGCCTCGTCCCGCTGTTCCGCCGTGGGTGCCGACAGCGCCCCGTCGCGCGAGAGCATGAGTGCACTCCCGGCCGCCACGGACCGCACGTCCTGGTCCACGGTCACCTTAACGCTGCCCTCCTGCACGCTCAACAGCACCGGGGCGTCGTCGTAGGCGCTCACGGTGAACGTCGTGCCG
>JACQES010000140.1 GCA_016200495.1 Gemmatimonadota bacterium | reverse complement strand
GGGCCGGCGGCCTTGTCGTACTCGAAGACGGGGCGGCGGATGATCTGCCGCGTGTACCACTCGGTGTTGAGGAGCGAGGTGTTCGCGACCACGACGTCCTTGCGGATCCCCTCCACCTCCTGCGCGTACCAGAGCGGGAAGGTATCGTTGTCGCCGACGGTGACGAGCACCGCGTAGGGCTCGACCGAGTTGAGGAGGTCGTGCGCGAAGTCGCGCGTGTCGGACTCGCCGGCGCGCGAAGCCCACTTGGCGTTGCCGAAGGCCGGGATGAAGGCGAGCGCCAGCACCGGGAGGCCCATCATCCAGCCGCGGCGCGTGGGCAGCGTGAGCGAGTCGCGGCCGAGCGTCACCGTCTCGCTCTGCGCCAGCGCCGAGACCGTCTCCCAGACGAAGGCGAGGCCGAGCGAGGCCCAGACGCTCCACGCCGAGAACGACCACAGGTAGAAGTAGTCGCGGTCGCGGACCTCGCGGTTGACCGTCTCGCCCAGTTCCGGCGCCTGCGACGCGCCGTACTTGAAGTTCAGGTAGTAGATGAGCAGCAGCGTCAGCGTGAACATCAGCGGCCCGAAGAAGGAGAAGCTTCGTCGGTCCCGCTGCCAGTGCACGTAGCCGCCCAGCAGCCCCAGCAGGAGGAAGATCACCGCCAGCGAGGTCTGGAGCCCCTGCGCGACGCCGTCGCCGTCCCGCCACCACTGCCAGCGGAAGTAGAGCCACCACATGCCCACCTGGGCCGAGAGCGGCGCCTGGCGCGTGGCGAGGTCGGGCTTGCCGTACTGTCCGCGGTCGAAGTTGTACTTCCACGCCGTCCACGTGCCGGCGCTGAACGTGCAGCCCAGCTTGAGGCCCTCGCGACAGGCGGTCGGGTCGCCCTCGTTGAGCGGCGGATTGTGCGCCGCCCGGATCGGCTGCGTCGCGAACACCGAGCCGCCGAGGAGGATCGCGCCGAGGATCGCGGTGAGGAGCTTCCAGCGGAGCAGGGTGCGCGGGCGGCGCACGATCACCGCGATCGCCACGGCCGGCCCGGCGAGCATCCCCGCCATGTGGTTGGTGTAGCCCAGCCCGCACAGGTACGCGACCAGCACGAGCAGCCGGTCCGCCTTGGGGCCGTCGGGCTCGTCGCACCAGCGCACCGTGAGCCACGAGCAGATGGCCATGCCGACCAGCGAGATGGTGTAGACCTTCTCGTTCACCACCGACTGGTTCCAGACGGTGAACGCCGTCGAGCCGATCACCGCGGAAACGGCGGCGATGACGAGGCGCGTCCACCGCTGCGCGAACCACGACACCAGCACGCGCTCGGTGATGAGGAACCACATCCCGGCCGACACCGCGCTCGCGATCGCCGCCAGCACGTTGATGCGCGTCGCCACCGTCGGCGCGATCGGCAGGATCGACGCCACCCGCCCGATGAGCACGAAGAACGGGTTGCCCGGCGGATGCGGCAGCCCGAGCACGTAGGCCGCGGTGATGTACTCGCTCGTGTCCCACATCGCCGTCGAGGGCGCGAGGGTCACGAGGTACAGGAGGAGCACGGCGAGGGCCGCGATGCCGGCCGCGAGATAGGACGGTCGGTAGTCGAGCTCGGTCGCGCGGGGAGCGGTCATGGAGGGCGTCTGGACAGTCGGAGGCCACCCCCGGGGCGGGGGGACCCGGTGGCGCTGGGGAAACCGCGAAATCTCGCCTCTGGCTACCCCCCGGGACAACCTGAGGTTGCCGGAGGGTTGGCTCCCCGCCGAGGGGCGCTGCCGGGCCCTAGTGGCGGAAGAGCCGCTGCCCCGTCACCACCATGGCCATGCCGTGCTCGTCCGCCGCGGCGATGACCTCGCTGTCGCGCACCGACCCGCCCGGCTGGATGATCGAGGTGACGCCGGCCGCGGCCGCCTGGTCGATGCCGTCCCGGAAGGGGAAGTAGGCGTCGGAGCCGAGCGCGGTGCCGGCGGTGTCGTGGCCCAGCGTCCGCGCCTTGTGGACGGCCATGAAGGCGGCGTCCACGCGCGACATCTGGCCGGCGCCGATCCCGATCGTCGCCCCGCCACGCGCCAGCACGATCGCGTTCGACTTGACGCTCCCCACCGCCCGCCACGCGAAGCGCAGGTCGTCGAGCTCCTGCGAACTCGGCTGCCGCTTCGTCACCACCTTCCAGGTGGACTCGTCGAACGTCACCGGCGTCGGTTGCTGCACGAGCAGGCCGCCGCGCACGTGCTTGACGTCGAGTTCCCCCGGCGACCACCGCGCCGTGCCCTCGAGCACGCGCAGGTTCTTCTTGCGGCCGAGGATCTCGACCGCTGCCTCGCTGAACGCCGGGGCGACGATGCACTCGACGAAGAGGGCCGACACCAGCTCCGCCGCCGCGTCGTCCACCGGCACCGTGAACGCGATCACCGAGCCGAACGCCGAGACGGGGTCGCACGCCAGCGCCTTGCGATAGGCGTCCGCCGCGCTCGAACCCACGGCCAGGCCGCACGGCGTGGTGTGCTTCACGATCGCGCACGCCGGCTGCCCCTCGAACGGGTCGGCGGCGAGGAGCGCGCCATCGAGGTCGAGGAAGTTGTTGAACGAGAGCTCCTTCCCGCCCTTCTGCACGAGCGCGCCCAAGCCGCGCCCGCGGGCCGACACGTAGAACGCCGCCTCCTGCCCGGGGTTCTCGCCGTAGCGCAGCATCTGCTGCTGCTCGACGGCGAGGCTCATGCGCGCGGGGAACCGGTCGCCGCGCTGCGCGGCGAACCAGCCGCTGATGGCCGCGTCGTAGGCCGCCGTGTGCGCGTACACCTTCTCGGCCAGGTCGCGCCGGAGGTCGAGGTCGCCGCCGTCCTTGAGGGCCGTGAGCACGCGCGCGTAGTCGGCCGGATCCACCACGACCGTCACGCTCGCGAAGTTCTTGGCCGCGCTCCGCAGCATGCTCGGGCAGCCGATGTCGATCTGTTCGATCACCTCGTCGGCGTGGATGCCGGCCTTGGCGGCGGTCTCGCGGAATGGATAGAGGTTCACCACCACCACGTCGATGGGCTGGATCTGGTGCGCCGCGATCGCCGCCATGTGCTCGGCCAGGTCGCGGCGCGCGAGCAGCCCGCCGTGCACCACCGGATGCAGCGTCTTCACGCGCCCGTCGAGCATCTCGGGGAAGTGCGTGATCTCGCTGATGTCGGCGACCGTGAGCCCGGCGCCGCGCAGCGCCTTGGCCGTGCCGCCGGTGGACACGAGCTCGAATCCGAGCGCGGCGAGCCCGCTGGCGAGGTCGACGAGGCCCGACTTGTCGGACACGGAGAGGAGGGCGCGAGGCATGACGATATGAATGGCGGGGAAGGGCGCGGAACGCTCGACGTCAGGGCGTGTCGGGGAGGAGCAGGTCGATGGACGGCGCGGTGGGCAGCCCGGCGAGCGCGAACGGCTGGTCGGCCTGCGTGCCGGGTTGCACGAGCACGGTGCGGTTGTCGTCGCCCAGCCGGGCGTGCCCGAGCGCGACGGCGGCGATCGCGCGCGGGTAGAGCTGGTGCTCGGCCATCAGCACCCGCGTGCCGAGCGTCTCGGGCGTGTCGGCGGGGAGCACGGGCACGGGCCACTGCGCGATGATCGGGCCGCGGTCGTACGCGTCGTCCACGAAGTGCACCGTCGCGCCCGAGACGCGCACGCCGGCCGCGAGGACCGCCGCGTGCACGCGCATGCCGTACATCCCGTGTCCGCCGAACGACGGCAGCAGCGCCGGGTGCACGTTCACGATGCGGCCGCGCCACGCGCGCGTGAGGACATCGGGAATGAACTTGAGGTAGCCGGCGAGCACGAGCAGCTGCACGCCGTACGTGGCGAGCCGCCCGCCGATCGCATCGGCACTGCCGTGGTCCACGTGATCGGCGGGGATGTCGCGCGCGCGCGCCCGTCCGAGCGCGCCGGCGAGCACGCGATCCGATCCCACCCACGCGACCTCCGCAATCCCCGCGCCCGGGCCATCGAAGTAGTCGAGGATCGCCTGCAGGTTGCTGCCGCCGCCCGAGGCGAGCACGCCGAGGCGGGCGGGGCGACCGAGCGGCGGTGGCGTCATGCGCGAATGCTACGGGCCGCGAGGGACATCAGCCAGCACCGAGCATCCGGTCCACTGCCGCGTCGAGCGTCGGCACGAGCAGGCCATCCTGCGACGCGCGCTCCAGGTCCTCGCTCGGCGTGTCGGGCCCCGGCACGAGGAAGCCGCGTCCCCCGAGCGTCAGCGCGGGCTCGACGTCGCGCCACCGGTCGCCGGCGCTGGTGACGCGCGCAGCATCGAGCGCGAGGTCGGCGATCGCCTGACGATGCAGCAGGGTGCGGGGCTTGCGGCAGTCGCAGCCCGCGTCGGGCGCATGGGGACAGTGGTAGTGCGCGTCCACCATCGCGCCGGCCTGCAACAGCAGGGCGTCGGTGCGCTCGCGGACGGCCTGGTAGTCGGCCTCGGTCAGCTGCCCGCGCCCGATCCCCGACTGGTTGGTGATGACGACAACGGCCCAGCCTGCCCGGTTGAGCCGCCGAATGGCATGGGCGACGCCGGGAATGAGCGCCACGTCGTCCGGGTCGCGGATGTAGTGCACGTCCTCGATGATCGTGCCGTCGCGATCGAGGAAGGCGACCGGGCGCCGGGCGTTCGTCACGCGACGTCACGCAGGGCGGCCCGCACGCTCTCGGCGAGCAGCGCGTCCTCGTGGGGCGCGACGGCACGCAGGTCGAGCAGCAGGCGGCCGTCGGCCACGCGTGCGACCACGGGCAGGCGCTGCGCGCGCAGTCGAGCCTCGATCGCGCTGGCGCGGCGACCGAGCGCGACGGCGTGCGAGGCGAGGCGCGCGGTGGGGAAGGCGCCGCCCCCGACCGCGCTCTCGGTGGCCTCGACCGTCGCGGCGATGCCGTCGGCCGCGAGCGAGGCGGCGAGCGCCGTCGCGCGGGCGTGCAGCGCGGCGGCCGGCGTGGCGAGCAGCGCGAGCACGGGCACCTCGCGCATGGCGCGCGCCGGGTCGCGGTAGAGCGCGAGCGTGGCGCCCAGCGCGGCGATCGTGAGCTTGTCCACGCGGAAGGCGCGCGCGAGCGGATGCGCGCGCAGCCGTGCGACGACGTCACGCGCCCCG
>JACQES010000143.1 GCA_016200495.1 Gemmatimonadota bacterium | reverse complement strand
TTCTCGCGCGAGCGCCTGGCGGAACCGGGTACGAACCTCTGGGCTCACAATTCTGCGTCCGACCGCTCGCATGCAGCCGGCGCGGTGCGCTATCGCCCCATCCCCAACACGCCACCGGCGCAGTTCGACCTCGCGCTCATCGTGCCCGACGCGACCCCGGCCGCGCAGGTGGAAGCCGTCATTCGCCGCGACGCGGGCGAGTTGCTCGAGTCGGTCGTGCTGTTCGACGAGTTCCGCGGCAAGGACATTCCTGCCGGGCATCGCTCGCTCGCGTGGGCGTTGACCTTCCGGCACCCCGAACGCACCCTTCGGGACAAGGAAGTCGAGGGACGGCGTGCCAAGCTCCTCAAGACCCTCGAGGGAGAACTCGGTGTCCGACCGCGCGCGAGCTGACCGGCAGGCGTTCGACGAATTGCAGCAACTGGTGGCGCTGCTCGCCGAGGAGCTGGCGGCGTTCCGCGTGCGCGCGCTGTCGGCGGAGCAGAAACTGCGGCAGGCCGCCAAGGAGGCCGCCAATCCCGGCGCGATGGACAGCCAGACGTTGCAGGAGCGCGTCGCGACCCTTGCCGCCGAGAACGAGGAGCTCAAGGGACGCCTGGCACGGGCCACCGACCGCACCAAGGGGATGCTCGACCGGGTGCGGTTCCTGCGCCAACAGACGGCGGCGGCCGAAGTCGTCGCTGGGGCGGAGGACGACGCGTGAGCCGCGTCCAGAGCGTCAAGCTCGACGTCCAGGGCGAGAGCTACACGATCCGCTCCGACGCGCCGCCGGAACACATGCGCGAGGTGGCCGCGTACGTGGATCAGGCGATCGCCAAGGTCCGCGCCGGCGCGCCCTCGCTCGATCCCACGCGGGCCGCGGTGCTGGCGGCGATGCAGATGGCCGACGAGCTGCTGCGCGCGCGCACGGAGAGCGGGGCGCTGTCGGCGGACATGCAGGCGCTCGCCGACGAGGTCCGGAGGCTATTGCCGCCAGCCAAGCGGCAGACGCCGCTGGGGATGCCGGCCATCACCGAGTAAGGGCACGCCGAGGGCGGCGAACCTGCTCCCGGTTTCGTTGCGCCACGGGCTTCGGGGCCGTACCTTAGCCGAGTCACCCGCTCGCGCGTAGGTCCAACCGCCGCCAGCAGTTAGCGCCGCTGTCGCGCCCGATCCTTCCGGCGCCACTCCCGGTGCGCTCCCGGCCGCATGGCCCGACCCGCGAGCCTTGGGTTTACTCGAGCCGCGCCCCCAAGGCGCGCAGGGATAGATACAACATGACGACCGACGTCCTCCTCGCCCTCGTGGGCGGAGCGGGCCTGTTCGTTTCAGTCGTGACCTTCTTCGTGGGTCGCGGACTTGGCGGCAAGGCACAGCTCGCAAAGCTCGAAAAGGACAACGCGACTTCCGAAGCGACGGCCAAGCGCGTCGTCGGCGAGGCCACCCGGGAGGCGGAGGCGCTGCGCAAGGCGGCCGTCCTCTCCGGCAAGGAAGAGGCGCTCCGGCAGCGCGAGGAGTTGGAGAAGGACGGGCGCCGCGAAAAGACCGTTGCCGACCGCCAGGCCGAGCTGGACCAGCTCGTGGTGGACGAACGGCGCCGGCTCGAACAGCTGGCCGGGATGTCGGTCGCCGAGGCCAAGGCGGAGCTCATGAAGCGGCTCGAGGAGGAGGCGCACGCCGATGCCGGCAACCGGCTCCGCGAGATCCGCGAGCGCGCCAAGCGCGACGCCGACCGCGAGGCGCGGAAGATCGTGGCGCTGGCGGTCCAGCGCGTCGCGACCGACACGACGGCCGAAGTCTCGGTGTCGAGCGTGGCGCTTCCCAACGATGAGATGAAGGGACGGATCATCGGGCGCGAGGGGCGCAACATCCGTGCCTTCGAGCTCGCGACCGGCGTGGACGTGATCATCGACGACACGCCGGACACGGTGGTGGTGTCGTGCTTCGACCCGGTGCGCCGCGAGGTGGCGCGCATCGCGCTCGAGAAGCTCGTGACCGACGGGCGCATCCACCCGGGGCGCATCGAGGAAGTGGTCAACAAGGCGCGGAAGGAGGTCGAGGTCGCCATCGTCGAGATGGGCGAGCAGGCCGCCTACGAGACCGGGATCCACGGCCTCCATCCCGAATTGATCAAGCTCATCGGGCGCATGCGGTGGCGCACCAGCTACGGGCAGAACATCCTGCACCACAGCAAGGAGGTCGCGCACCTGGCCGGCATGATGGCCGCGGAGCTCGGGCTCGACGTGGCGCTCGCCAAGCGCGGCGCGCTGCTGCACGATATCGGCAAGGTGCTCACGCACGAGCACGAGGGCACGCACGTGCAGCTGGGGGTGGAAGTCGCCACCAAGTACGGCGAGAGCCAGCTCGTCATCAACTGCATCGCGGCGCACCACGACGACGTGCCGCACGAGAGCGAGGAATCGGTGCTCGTGCAGGCGGCCGACGGGATCTCGGGCTCGCGCCCGGGGGCGCGGCGCGAGGCGTTCGAGACGTACGTGAAGCGGCTGGAAGGGCTCGAGAAGATCGCGTCGAGCTACCGCGGGGTGGAAAAGGTGTTCGCCATCCAGGCGGGGCGCGAGGTGCGCGTGGTCGTGACGCCCGACGACGTGGACGACGTGCGCATGGCGTCGCTGTCGGGCGAGATCGCGCGGCGGATCGAGGCCGAACTGCAGTACCCCGGGCAGATCAAGGTGGTCGTGATCCGGGAGACCCGCGCCGTGGAGTATGCACGATGACGACGGTCCAGGCGGGCTCGGCCCGCATCATCGACGGCAGCGCCGTCGCCAAGGCGATCCGCGAGGAAGTGAAGGGGGAGGCGAGCGCCCTCGCCGCGCGCGGCGTGCAACCAGGGCTCGCCGTCGTGCTGGTGGGCGACGATCCCGCCAGCGCGGTGTACGTGCGCTCGAAGGGGAAGGCGTGCGAGGAGGCGGGGATGCGGTCGGAGACGATCCGGATGCCCGCCACGACGACGCAGGCGGAGCTGCTCGCGGTGGTGGACCGGCTGAACGCCGATCCGCTCACGCACGGGATCCTCGTGCAGATGCCGCTCCCCAAGCAGATCGACCCGCAGGCGGTCATCCTCCGGATCGACCCGGCCAAGGACGTGGACGGCTTCCATCCGGTCAACTCGGGGAAGCTCTTCTCCGGCGACCTCTCGGGCTTCATCCCCTGCACGCCGCTCGGCGTGCGCGAGCTGCTGCTGCGGCACGGCATCGAGACGCAGGTGGCAAACGCGGTGGTGATCGGCCGCAGCACGATCGTCGGCCGGCCGATGGCGGCGCTGCTGCTGCTGGCGGGGAAGGGTGGCGACGCGACGGTGACGGTGTGCCACTCGCGCACGCGCGACCTCGAGGGCCACCTCAAGAAGGCGAACATCGTGATTGCCGCGATCGGCCGCCGCGAAATGATCACCGGCGACATGCTCAAGCCGGGCGCGGTGGTGATCGACGTCGGCATGAACCGCGTGGACGACCCGACCACCAAGAGCGGCACGCGCCTCTACGGCGACGTGCACTACCCGAGCGCGAGTGCGGTGGCGTCGTGGATCACCCCCGTGCCGGGCGGCGTCGGCCCGATGACGATCGCGATGCTGCTCAAGAACACGATCACCGCGGCGACGCGGGTGGCGGCCCGGTGACGAGGCCGATCGCGCGCGACGCGGCCGCCATCAGGCGAGCGGGGCTGCGCTAGGTGCGCTCGCGCCGCGCCTCCGGTCCGTCGGCATCCCAGGGTGACCTGGGGCTCGCGGGCGCGAGCGACGCCGTCGCCGCGCCGGACGACGCGCGGCCGTTCCGCGCGGCCGCGACGCCGGGTGCGACGCCCGAGAGCGCGGTCAGCATCGCCACGCTCACCCAGACGGCCAAGGCGGTGCTCGAGGGGGCGTTCCAGCCCCTCTGGATCCGCGGCGAGGTCTCGAACTTCACCGCGCACCGCAACGGGCACTGGTACTTCACGCTCAAGGACCAGGAGTCGCAGCTCCGCTGCGTCGTCTGGTCACGCGACAACGCGCGCTTGCCGGCGTCGCCCGACGACGGCATGGAGGTGTGTGCGTACGGACGCCTGTCGATGTATACGGCGCGCGGCGAGATCCAGTTCGTCATCACGCGCCTCGAGGCCGCGGGCGAGGGACTGTGGCGCAAGGCGTTCGAGCAGGTTCGCCGCCGCCTCGAGGCCGACGGCCTCCTGAGCGAAGAGCGGAAGCGCCCGCTGCCGCTCGCACCGCGTCGCATCGCCTGCATCACGAGCGCGACGGGGGCGGCATTCCACGACATCGTGGCTGTGACGCGGCGCCGGTCACCCGCCACGGAGCTCGTGCTCGTGCCGGCGCAGGTGCAGGGGGAGACCGCGGCCGCGTCGCTCATCGCCGCGCTCGACCTGGTCACGCGGTGGCGCGACTGCGACCTGGTCATCATCGGTCGCGGCGGCGGCTCGCGCGAGGACCTCTGGTGCTTCAACGACGAGGCGCTCTGCCGCGCGGTCGCGAGCTTCCCGATCCCGATCATCAGCGCGGTCGGGCACGAAGTGGACGTCTCGCTCTGCGACCTCGTGGCCGACTGGCGGGCGCCGACGCCGAGCGCGGCCGCCGAACGCGCCGTGCCCGACCACATGGCGCTCGTGGCCACCGTGCGGGCGCTGGGGCTCCAGCTGCGCGCGTCGCTCGAGCGGCGCGCGCG
>JACQES010000142.1 GCA_016200495.1 Gemmatimonadota bacterium | reverse complement strand
GGACGCGAGCGCCGAGGGGCCGGGCGAGGGCCTCGGCGTGCTGCCTGGTCGCGTCGAGCGGCTGTCGGCGCGGCGCGTTCCGCAGATCGGGTGGAACAGCGTCGAGGCGGCGACGGATCCACTTCTCGCCGCCTCGGGGCTCACGATCGGCTACTATGCGAATAGTTATTGCGTTCGGCCGCGGCACGCGGCCGACGTGTCCGCGTGGAGCGTGCACGAGGACGACCGGTTTCCCGCCGTGATGCGACGCGGTCGCGCGGTGGGCGTGCAGTTTCACCCGGAGAAGAGCTCGCGCGCCGGCCTCGCCTTCGTGCGCGCGTGTATCGAGGAGACCCGGACATGATCGCGATTCCTGCGGTGGACCTGCGCGAGGGGGCCTGCGTGCAGCTGGTGGGCGGCGCGCTCGACGAGGAGCGCGTGCGACTCGACGATCCGGTGGCCGTGGCGCGCGGCTGGGGCGCCGCCGGATTCACGCGGCTGCACGTGGTGGACCTGGACGCGGCCTTCGGGCAGGGCACCAACGCGGACGTGATCGCGGAGATCCTGCGCGAGGTGCCGCTGGAGATCCAGGTCGGCGGCGGCGTCCGGTCGGCGGAGCGGATCGAGCAGCTGATGGCCGCGGGCGCCGACCGGGTGATCGTGGGGACGCGCGCGCTCGAGGACCCGTGGTGGTTCGAGGAGATGGCGTCGCGCTATCCCCAGCAGCTGATCGTGGCCTGCGACGTGCGCGAACGGCGGGTGGTGACGCGCGGATGGACGGAGACGACCTCGCGCCTCGTGCTCGACGTGATCGAGGAGCTCGCCGCGCTGCCGATCGCGGGGTTCCTCGTGACGGCGGTACACAAGGAGGGCCGGATGGGCGGCACCGACCTGCCCCTGATGCAGGATGTCGCGGAGGCCGCGGCGGTGCCGGTGCTCGCGAGCGGCGGCATCGGGACGGTGGCCGACCTGCACGCCCTCGAGGATCGTGGCGTCGCCGGGGTGGTGCTCGGCATGGCGCTCTACACGGGCGCCCTGGATCCGCGCGCGATCGCCGAGGAGTTCCACGCATGAGCGAGATCACGCGCGAGACGCGCGAGACGCAGATCCGCGTGCGCCTGAGTCGCGGCACCGGCGTGGCGACCGTGTCCACGGGCGAGCCCTTCCTCGACCACATGCTCGTGACGTTCGCGCGCTACAGCGGACTCGACCTGGCCGTCGACGCCCGCGGCGACCTGCGTCATCACCTGATCGAGGACGTGGCGATCGCCGTGGGCGCGGCGGTGGCGCTCGAACTGCCGGCGACGGCGGCGCGCTACGGCGACCGGTCGCTGCCGATGGACGAGGCACTGGTGCACGCGGCGCTCGACGCGGGTGGCCGGTTCTACTATCGGGGCCCGTTGCCGAGCTCACTGTACGACCACTGGATGCGGAGCTTCGCGGAGCATGCGCGCGCGACGCTTCACCTGCGCGTGCTGCGGGGAACAGACCGCCACCACATCGTGGAGGCGGCGTTCAAGGCTTTGGGGTTCGCGCTGCGGGATGCCTTTGTCGAGACCGGGACCGTATTCTCGACCAAGGGCGCTGTTTCGGTGGGGAAATCTTGATGTGTATCTTTATTGGCGCTTTGGTGTCTTCATGTTGACTCGACGTGTGATCGTTTGCCTCGACGTGGGCGATGGCCGCGTGGTCAAGGGGACCCAGTTCGTTGCGCTGCGCGACGTCGGTGATCCCGCCGAACTGGCCGCGCATTACGAGCGTGAGGGTGCGGACGAGCTCGTCTTCCTCGACATCTCCGCGTCGAGCGACGGTCGGGCGACCCTCCTCGACACCGTCCGGCGCACTGCGGAACGCCTCTTCATTCCGCTCACCGTGGGCGGTGGGGTGCGGTCGGCCGACGACGTCGCTCGCGTGCTGAGGGCGGGCGCGGACAAGGTCGCGATCAACTCCGCCGCCGTGGCCCGTCCCGAGGTGCTGACGGAAAGCGCCGAGCAGTTCGGGGCCCAGTGCGTGGTGGCCAGCATCGATGCGCGACGCGAGGGGAACCGGTGGGTGGTCTGGACCCACGGGGCGCGCACGCGCACCGACCTCGACGCCGTGGCCTGGGCCGAGGAGTGTGTCGCGCGCGGCGCCGGCGAGATCCTGCTCACGAGCATCGAGCAGGATGGCGCGCGCACCGGCTACGACCTCGCGCTCACCCGCGCCGTGGCCGACGCGGTGCCCGTTCCCGTCATCGCGTCGGGCGGCGCGGGCGTACCGGCGCACCTCGTGACGGCGTTGATCGAGGGCGGCGCTGACGCGGCGCTCGTGGCCGGCATTGTCCACGACGGCCTCTTCTCCGTGGCGCAGTGCAAGTCGGCGCTGCGCGAGGCCGGCCTCGCGACGCGGGCGGCCGCATGAGCGCATCGCTGATGCAGGCAGCCGGCGAGGTCGCCCGCCTCGCGGGTGCCTTCGCGCATCGCTACTGGCGCCAGGACCTCGTCGTCGAAACGAAGGGGGACGGCTCCCCGGTGACGATCGCGGACCGCGGCGCCGAGGAACTCGCGCGCGACTGGATCGGCGAGCGCTTTCCGCGCGACGGGATCCTGGGCGAGGAGTTCGGCGCCCTGCGGCCCGACGCCCGCCGGCGCTGGATCATCGACCCGATCGACGGCACCAAGAGCTTCGTGCGCGGCGTGCCGCTCTGGGGCACGCTCGTGGCGGTGGCCGACGGCGACGACGTGCTCGCCGGGGCGATCTACTGCCCGTGCGTGGACGAACTCGTGGTCGCCGGCCTCGGCGCGGGCGCCTGGTGGAACGGCGCGCGCTGCCACGTCTCGGCCGTCGATGATCTCGGCCGCGCGACCGTGCTCACCACCGACGAACGGATGGCCGACGATCCGGCGAAGCGCGCCGGCTGGACGCGATTGACCGGCCGCGCCGGCGTCGTGCGCTCGTGGGGCGATTGCTACGGCTACGTGCTGCTGGCCACCGGGCGCGCCGAGGTGATGGTGGATCCGGCGATGCATGCGTGGGACTCCGCCGCGGTGGCGCCGGTGGTGACCGAGGCGGGCGGGCTGTTCACCGACTGGCAGGGCCGCGCGACGGCGTGGGGGGCCGACGCGATCGGCACCAACGCGGCGCTCGCGCAGGCGGCCCGCACGGCGCTGGGCGTGCCCCTCGCGACCGGCGAGATCCGATAAAGGACCATATGGCTACTATATCGATCGACCTCGACGCGCTCGACTTCGCCAAGGGCGACGGCACCGTCACGGTGGTCGCGCAGGATGCCGCGACCGGCCAGGTGCTGATGGTCGCGGCGGCGGACCGCGAGGCGCTCGAGCGGACCGTCGCGACCGGCGAGATGCACTATCGCTCCCGCGCGCGCGGCCTCTGGCACAAGGGCGCGACGAGCGGCGCGGTGCAGCGCGTGGTGGCACTGCTGCCCGATTGTGACGGCGACGCGGTCCTCGCGCGCGTGCGCCCGGCCGGACCCGCCTGCCACACGGGCCAGCCGACCTGCTTCGGCGACGTTGCCGCGGAGCCGTTCGGCGCCCTCGACGCGACGATCGCGGCGCGCCGCACGGCGGCGCGCGGTGCCGGGGCCCCGAGCTACACGCAACGCCTGCTCGACGACCGCAACCTGCGCCTCAAGAAGCTGGGTGAGGAAGTCGCCGAACTGGTGACGGCGTGCGCAGACGGCGACCGGCGCCGCGCGACCGAGGAGGCCGCCGACCTGCTGTACCACGCGCTCGTCGCGCTGCAGGCGGCGGGGGCGGGGGTGGACGACGTGCGCGCCGAGCTGGAGCGGCGCGCGACGCCGTCCGGAACAGGTGCGACCGGGTGATTGGCGCTAGCGGTCGCCCTCGAGGTGCCAGGAGGTGTGCACCCATCGCGGGCCCGACCGCACGAAGACTTCGGTCAGCCGTCCGTGCGACGTCGCTCGCTTGCCCTTCCGCTCGGTGACGATCGTGTAGCGCGCGAAGAGGACGGCGGTGCCGTTGAAGTGGTGCGTCGCGCGCGAGTCGAAGGCCACGGACACGAACTTGCCGCCGTCGCGCTTGAACGCGGCGGACGCCGCGATCGTCTGGTCGAGCGACTGCCACAGCGTATCGCCCGTGCTCATCGCGACGAGCTCGGGACTCAGCATCCGGCGCAAGGCGGCGGTGTCGCCCTCGAACCAGCGCACCCACACCTCCTTGCGCGCGGCCTCCAGCGCCGTGAGCTCGGCGGCGGGCAGCGGGGTGCTCATGCGCGGCGCGGGCTGGGCGCCAAGCGGGAGGGCGGCGGACAGGACGAGCGCGAACACGGCGAGCTTCATGGCGTTCTCCGGATGGGGACCGGAGAAGCTAGAGCGGCCGGACGAGACGGTCTTGCACTTTCCGTCGCCTTTCGGCCGGCGCCAGCGAGGTCCAGCGCGAGGGGCGCACGCCGAAGCGTCGCTGGAAGGTGCGGCAGAAGTGGCTGAGGTTGTCGAAGCCGGCGCGATAGGCGCTGTCGCTCACGCTGCGTCCGTCGTCGAGGAATCCGGCCGCGAGGGCGAGCCGCCACCGCATCACGTACTGATGTGGTGACAGCCCGACATGCCGGCGGAACTGGTGCGTGAGCGCCGCGCTGGACATCCCGACGCGGCGCGCGCGCTCGGCGACGCTGCACCGCGCGGCCGGGTCACGCTCGATGTCGCGGCACGCGGCCTCGACGGCGGCGAGTTCGTCCTGGCGCACGCGATACGGCCCGCGTGCGCCGCGCGCGTGAGCGCGCGCGTCCAGCGCCTCGAGCGCGCCGAGGGCCCACCGCTCGAGCTCGAAGCCGTCCGCGTCGGCCTCCGCGCCCACGAGTCGCGAGAAGACGTACGCGAGCCGAGGGGGTGCCTCGGACCGGGCCATCCACGGTGACCGTGCCCACGCCGGCGTGCGCGGTTCGGCGACGTCGGCGCTGAACCCGATCGAGAGGCACACGTCGTCGGGGCACGCGGCGCCATGGCGACAGCGGAACACGAGCCCCGGCCGCATGAGCAGGACGCTGCCCGGCTTGAGGGCGTGCACCACGCCATCGATCTCGACGTCGAATCCACCCGCGCGCACGAACGAGATCGACCAACGCTCCGCGACCTCGACGGCCGGATCCTCGTGCGCCTCGCCGGGCGGATGGTCGAAGCGGCGGACGTCGAGGTCGGGCGTGGCGTGGAGCAGCGCGTCGCGGTTCACAGTTCGTCCAGCGACTTCGGCCAGTCGTCGCGCAGCAGGCGGGAGAGCGAGCGATCCGCGAGCAGCTTGCCGCCCGTCTGGCATCGCGCACAGTAGTTGGTCTCGTTGTCGGCGTACCGGATGCGCTGGACCGGACTGCCGCAGGCGGGGCACGGCTGCCCGAACTTGCCATGCACCGCCATCTCCGGGCGGAACGCCGTGACCTTGGCCGGCCAGCCGTGCGCGGCCTCCGCGCGCAGGCGGTCCGTCCACTCGGTAAGCACGCCGACCACGGCCGCGTGCAGGCGCGCCACGGTGGCGTCGTCCATCGCGTCGGTGCGCGCCATGGGCGAGAGCTGCGCGCGATGGAGGATCTCGTCGGAGTACGCGTTGCCGATGCCGGAGAAGAGGCGCGGATCGGCGAGCGCGCGCTTGACCGTGTGCCGCTCGCTCCGCAGCCGCGCGCCGAACGTGACGGGCGTGGATGTGAGCGGCTCGAGCCCCCCGCGATCGTGCGGCGCGAGCGCGTCGGGACCGGCCCCGACGTGCAGCGACGCGCGCCGCTTGGTGCCCGCTTCGGTGAGGTGCAACGTGCCGCGGGGGAACTCGAGCACGGCGAGCGCCGGCCGCTTGAACGGTTTCCCGCCCGCATCCGCCCACCACAGGCGTCCCGCGATCATCAGGTGGATGACGAGCACGTGCGCTCCTTCGAACCGGATCACGATGCGCTTGCCCAGCCGGCTCACCGCTTCCACGCGCCGCCGGACGAGCGCCGCGAGCGGCGGATCGACGGTGCGGAGCACGAACGGATTGGTCACGCGCGCCGCGAGCAAGGCGTCGCCGACGGTGCGCGCCGCGAGCAACTCCACGTACACCGTGACGTCGGGGAGCTCCGGCACGCCTGCACGTCCTGCTAGAAGCGGAGCGCCGCCGCGCGGGCGATCTTGGACGGATCGCCCACGTAGGCGAAGCGGACGTTCTTGAGCCAGGTGCGCGCCGCCCGCTGCACGTCCACCGGCGTGACCTGTCGCAGGTCGTCGATCAGGTGGTCGGCGGCATGCCAGTCGCCGTTGTACAGCGCCGCACGCGCCAGCTGGTTGGCCTGCTCCGCGTTGGTCTCGTTGCTCCGGTACCAGCGCACGAGGAACTGCTGCACGAGCTCGGCCAGCGCCTCCGGGTTCAGCAGCTCGCGCTGGAGCACCTGGATCTCGCGTCGCATGACATCGAGCGCCGTGTTGGGCGCGATGGTCGTGATGTAGAGGCCCGCGCTGGACACGCCACCCTCGCGGAAGGGCGCGTTGACCGCGTAGGTGAGGTTCCGCCGCTGCCGCAGCTCGCCGTCGAGTTGCCCGCTGAGCACCGACGCCGCGATGCGGAGCGCCTGGTAGTCCTTGCTCGTTGGCGGCGGGCCCGCCAT
>JACQES010000141.1 GCA_016200495.1 Gemmatimonadota bacterium | reverse complement strand
GTGGCGTTCGCGCTGCTCCACCTCAACAATCCCAGCGTCTCGGCGCAGTCGCTCGTGCTCGTGGCGACGGCCGGGGTGTGGCTGGGCATGGTGCGGGTGGCGACCGGGAGCCTGTGGGCCGCGTTCGCGGCGCACTTCGGGTGGAACGCGGCGATGACGCTGCTGCTGCACGCGCCGGTGAGCGGCCTGCCGTTCACGGCGCCTGACTGGAAGCTGGTGGACACCGGACCGGCGTGGGCGACCGGCGGTGCGTGGGGACCCGAGGGCGGCGCGTTCGCCGCCGTCGGGATGTTGGCCGCGACGGCGGCCCTGCTCGCGCGCCCCGGCAGGCGCGCCATCCTGGCGCATCCGTTCGCGGGTGCCCTGCTCGCGCGGCCCGAGGGCCGCGGGGAGACCATGACATGACGGATCGCATCGCCGTGATCGGCGCGGGGCAGATGGGCAACGGCATCGCCCACGTGTTCGCGCAGCACGGTCACGACGTGACCATGATCGACGTGGCCGCGGCCGCCCTCGAGAAGGGGAAGGCGACGGTGGCCTCGAACCTCGAGCGGCAGGTGAAGAAGGGAACGATCGACGCGGCCGCGCGCGATGCGACGCTGGCGCGGCTCGCGACCTCGACCGACCTGGGCGCCGCGTCCACGGCGCAGCTCATCGTCGAGGCGGCCACCGAACGCGTGGACCTCAAGTTCAGGATCTTCGCCGACCTCGACGGCATCGCGCCCGCGGGGGCGATCCTCGCGAGCAACACGAGCTCGATCAGCATCACCGAGATCGCGGCGCGCACGAAGCGGCCCGCCGACGTGATCGGCATGCACTTCATGAACCCGGTGCCGCTCATGCAGCTGGTCGAGGTGATCCGCGGGATCGCCACGAGCGACGCGACCACGGCGCGCACGCTCGCGCTGGCCAAGGCGGTGGGCAAGGTGCCGGTCGAGGTGAACGACTACCCCGGCTTCGTGGCCAACCGGATCCTGATGCCGATGATCAACGAGGCGGTGTACTGCGTCATGGAGGGGGTCGCGACCCCCGAGGCCGTGGACACCGTGATGAAGCTCGGCATGAACCACCCGATGGGCCCGCTCACGCTCGCGGACTTCATCGGGCTCGACACCTGCCTCGCGATCCTCGAGGTCATGCACGACGGCCTGGGCGACCCGAAGTACCGGCCCTGCCCGCTGCTCCGGAAGTACGTGGCCGCCGGCTGGCTCGGCAAGAAGTCGGGCCGAGGCTTCTACCGCTACGACAGCGCCCCGAAGGGCTGAGCCGCCGCGCGTCCCCCGCCCATCGCCCCCCACGGGTTGCCATGCCGACCGACACCCTGATCACCCCGCTCACCGAGACGCAGCGCGACATCCAGCGCCTCGCGCGCGAGTTCGCGGCCAACGAGATCGCGCCGTTCGCGGCGCGGTGGGACGCCGACGCCTTCTTCGAGCCTTCGCTCGTGGGCAAGCTCGGGCAGCTCGGCTTCCTCGGCATGCTGCTCCCCGAGGCGCTCGACGGCCTCGCGCTCGATTCGGTGAGCTACCTGCTGGCGCTCGAGGAGATCGCGGCCGCCGACGCGAGCGTCGCCGTGATGATGAGCGTGCACAACTCGCTCCCGACGCAGATGCTGCTGCGCTGGGGGAACCCCGAGCAGCAGCAGCGCTTCCTTGCGCCGATGGCGCGCGGCGAGAAGCTCGGCGCGTTCGCGCTCTCCGAGCCCGAGGCGGGCTCCGACGCGGCGTCGCTCACGACGCAGGCGGTCAAGCGCGGCGACGAGTGGGTCCTCACGGGCACCAAGGCGTGGGTCACCAACGGCAACACGGCGGACGTGATCCTCGCGATGGCGCGCACCGACCAGCCCGGCGCGCGCAAGGGCGCCAAGGGGATCTCCGCCTTCATCATCACGCCGGACCTGCCGGGATTCAGCGTGAGCAAGAAGGAGGACAAGCTTGGCCTCCGCGCCTCGCCCACCGTGCAGCTCCGCTTCGACGAGATGCGCGTACCGGCCGCCAACCTGCTCGGCGAGGCGGGGCAGGGGTTCATCTACGCCATGCAGTCGCTCGACCACGGGCGGCTCGGGATCGCGGCGCAGGCCATCGGGATCGCGCGCGCGGCGTTCGAGGCCGCGGTCGCGTACGCGGGCGAGCGCACGCAGTTCGGCCAGCCGATCCGCGACTTCCAGGCGATCCAGTTCAAGCTCGCCGACATGGCGGCGCGGATCGCGAGCACGCGCGCGCTGCTCCACCTCACGGCCGCCGCGAAGGACCGCGGCGAGAACGTCGGCATGTTCGGCTCGATGAGCAAGCTGCTCGCGAGCGAGACCGCCATGTGGGTCACCACCCAGGCGGTGCAGGTGTTCGGCGGGTACGGGTACGTGAAGGAGTATCCCGTCGAACGGTACTTCCGCGACGCGAAGGTCACCGAGATCTACGAAGGCACCTCCGAGGTCCAGCGGATGGTGATCGCGCGCGCGCTGTCGGCGTAGGCCCTCCCCCCCCCCGGCCACGCCCTTTTCCCCAGCCTTCCAGACGCATGCAGATGTTCGACACGATCGCCGAGATGGGCCATGAGCAGGTGGTGCTCTGCCACGACCACGAGAGCGGCTACCGCGGCATCATCGCGATCCACGACACGACCCTCGGTCCCGCCCTGGGCGGCACCCGGTTCTGGCAGTACGCCAACGACGAGGCCGCGCTGGTGGATGCGCTGCGCCTCGCGCGCGGCATGACCTACAAGAACGCGGTCGCCGGCCTCAACCTGGGCGGCGGCAAGGCCGTCATCATCGGCGACAACCGGATGACGCGCCGCGAGATGGTGTTCCGCGCGCACGGCCGGTTCGTGGACACGCTGGGCGGGCGCTACATCACCGCCGAGGACGTGGGCACGAGCCCGGCCGACATGGACTACGTGCACATGGAGACCGACTACGTCGCGGGGCTCGCGGCGCGCTCGGGCGACCCGTCGCTGGTGACGGCACACGGCGTCTTCCGCGCCATCGAGGCGTGCGCGATGCACCGGTGGGGCTCGACGTCGCTCGAGGGCAAGAAGGTGGCGGTGCAGGGCCTGGGCCACGTGGGCTACGGGCTCTGCAAGGAGCTGCACGGCGCCGGGGCGCGGCTCGTCGTCAGCGACATCGACGCCGAACGCGTGAAGCGCGTCGTGCACGAGTTCAGCGCCATGCCGGTGGACCCGACCGAGATCCACGCGGCGCCGGTGGATGTCTACGCGCCCTGCGCGCTGGGCGGCGTGATCAACGACCAGACCCTGCCCAAGCTCAAGTGCGAGATCGTGGCGGGCGCGGCCAACAACCAGCTCCTCGAGCCGAGGCACGGCGACGAACTCGAGAAGCGCGGCATCACGTACGCCCCCGACTACGTGGCGAACGCGGGGGGCGTGATCAACGTCTACCGCGAGCTCGCCGGCTGGGACCAGGCGCGCGCGTACCGCAAGGCGGGCGAGATCTACGACACCGTGCTCGGCGTCTTCGAGATCGCCAAGCAGACCGGCGTGCCGACGTACGTGGCGGCCGACCGGCTGGCCGAGCTCCGCATCAAGGCGGTGGGTGGCATGGTCCGCACCTGGCCGCCGTACCCGCGCAAGAGCTGACGTGGCGTGGGCGCTGCCTGAAGAGGAGGCCGCCCTCGTGGCGGCCGTCCGCTCGTTCGTGGACCGCGACGTGCGACCGGGGGTGCGTGCCCTCGAGCACGCGGACGAGTACCCGGCAGCGTGGATCGAGACGATGAAGCAGATGGGGCTCTTCGGCGTCGCGGTGCCGGAGGCCCATGGCGGGATGCCGATCTCGACTCCCGCCTACGCCGCGCTCACTGAGGAGCTCGCGCGCGGCTGGATGAGCCTCGCCGGCGCGCTCGGCGGACACGTGGTGGTGTCCAAGCTCCTCGTCGCGCACGGCACCCCCGCGCAGCAGGCGCACTGGCTGCCGCGCATGGCAACCGGCGCGGTGCGGGCCGCCATGGCGCTCACCGAGCCCGGCGGCGGCTCCGACCTGCAGGCGATGGCCACCTCGGCGCGCGCCTGGATCTCGAAGTCGCCGAGGGAGCGGATGGAGACGTCGAACCGGACCTGGTCGTTTCCCATCGCCGTGCAGCCGTGGGCGAGGATCCCGGCCCCCTCCTTGCGCGCGACCTCGACGCTTTTCTCGACG